>NZ_JBIUTD010000009.1:134777-201838 GCF_044741705.1 Kitasatospora sp. NPDC088134
ACCCGCAGGGGTATCCGCAGCAGCAGGGGCAGAGCTTCGGGGGGCAGCAGCAGTTCGTCCAGCCGCAGGCCCAGCAGCAGGGTTACGGCCAGCAGCAGTACCCGCAGCAGGACCAGAGCTTCGGCGGGCAGCAGGGCTACGGACACCAGCCGCAGGCCCAGCAGCAGTACCCGCAGGGGTATCCGCAGCAGCAGGGGCAGAGCTTCGGGGGGCAGCAGCAGTTCGTCCAGCCGCAGGCCCAGCAGCAGGGTTACGGCCAGCAGGGCTACCCGCAGCAGCAGGGGCAGAGCTTCGGCGGCCAGCAGCAGTTCGTCCAGCCGCCACAGGTCCAGCAGCAGCCCCAGCAGCCGATGCCGCAGGCGGCGCGCCCGCAACCGGTGCGTCCGCAGCCGCCCGCGCCCCGGCCCGAGCCGGTCGGCGGGCCCGGCCCCGACGGGATCGACTGGGAGGCCGAGGCCGCCGCGTTGGACGACCCGTCCGCCGCGCGCCGGGCCGCGCACCCCGAGGCGGAGCCGGACGAGCACCAGGAGTGGGCCGAGGACGAGTACGCGGAGGAGGACGAGGAGAACGCCTCGTTCTTCTCCGCCGAGCAGGACAACTCCCGCGAGGCCGAGCGCAAGCGCAAGGAGAAGGGCAAGAAGTCGGGCCGCCGCAACGGCGGCGCCTGCCTGGTGGTCGCCCTGGTGCTGCTCGGCGGCCTGGGCGGGGCCGGGTGGTGGGGCTACGGCCTCTACCAGGAGCGCTTCGGCCCGCCGCCGGACTTCAAGGGCGACGGCGTCGGCTCGGTGAACATCACCGTCAAGGACGGCGCCGGCGGCGAGGCGATCGGCAAGACCCTGCTGGACGCGGGCGTGGTGAAGAGCGTCAAGGCGTTCAGCCGGGAGTACGAGAAGGACCCCAAGGGGCGCGGCATCCAGCCCGGCGTCTACACCATGAAGCACCAGATGTCCGCGGCCGCGGCCTTCAAGGAGCTGCTGGAGTCCAACGGCGGCAACGCGCTGATCATCCCCGAGGGCCTGCGCGCGTCCGAGATCTACACCAAGATCGACGGCAAGCTGAAGCTCGCGCCGGGCAGCACCGCCAACGTCGCCAAGAACCAGACGGCGGCGCTCGGCCTGCCCGCGTACGCCAACAACAACCCCGAGGGCTTCCTCTTCCCGGCCCGGTACTCGATCACCGACGGCATGAAGCCCGAGGACCTGCTGAAGCAGATGGTCGCCAACGCCGTCCAGCGCTACAACGACCTCAAGCTCGACGACGCCGCGCAGAAGATCGGCCTGAAGAACGCCTACGAGGTGATCACCGAGGCGTCGATCCTGCAGGCCGAGGGCAACAACTCGGAGGACTACGGCAAGATGGCCCGGGCCATCTCCAACCGCCTCACCACCAACGCCACCCAGCACAAGCTGGCGCTGGACACCACCCTGCAGTACCAGCTCGGCCGGACCAAGCTGACCTCGCAGGAGATCAACGACGGCTCGCTGAAGTACAACTCGTACATCAACCCCGGCCTGCCGCCGACCCCGATCGGCAACCCCGGCGAGGAGGCCATCAAGGCCGTCCTCAACCCGACGCCCGGCGACTGGGTGTTCTGGCTGGCGGTCTCCGCGCAGGAGACCAAGTTCGCGGTCACCGGCGCCGAGCACGCCGAGAACACCAAGAACTGGTGCCTCTCGCGCGGCCTCAAGTTCGACGCCAAGTCCGTCACCTGCAGCTCCTGACGGGCCGGGAGCAGGACCGGGACCGGGGCCGGAGCCCGGCCGTCCGCCAGCCGATACGGCTTTGCGGGACGGCCGGGGGCAGCCGGTAGCGTGATCGGGATGGAGACCACCCAGACCCGCGAACCGCACCTGCTGGAGGCCGCCCACGTCGACGTGGTGCGCGGCGGCCAGTACCTGCTCAAGGACGTGTCGCTGACCGTCCGGGCCGGCGAGCACTGGGCCGTGCTCGGCGCCAACGGCGCGGGCAAGAGCACCCTGCTGGCGCTGCTCGGCGCCGTCGAGCACCCCACCGCCGGCACCGTGCGGGTGCTCGGCCGGCAGCTCGGCCGGGTCGACGTGCGCGAACTGCGGGCCCACCTCGGGCACGTCAACCCGCGGCACCCGCTGCGCTCCCCGCTGACGGTCCGCCAGGTCGTGCTGACCGGCACCACCCAGACCATCGAGCCCGACCTGTGGCACCGGCCCACCGCCGAGCAGCTCGACCACGCCGAGGAGCTGATCCGCACCCTGGGCGTCGCGCACCGCGCCGAGAGCCCCTGGACCACGCTCTCCCAGGGCGAGCGCGGCCGGGTCCTGATCGCCCGCGCGCTGATGCCCGCACCCCGCCTGCTGCTGCTCGACGAGCCCGCCACCGGCCTCGACCTGACCGCCCGCGAACAGCTCCTGGAGAGCCTGGACGAGCTGCGCCGCCGCTACCCCGAGGTGGCGTCCGTCCTGGTCACCCACCACCTGGAGGAGCTGCCGGAGACCACCAGCCACGCCCTGCTGCTGCGCGACGGCCTGGTCACCGCGGCCGGCCCCGCCGCCGAGGTGCTCACCACCGAGCGGGTCTCCGACTGCTTCCGGCACCCGATCCGGATCGGGTACGGCGAGGGCCGCTGGACCGCCCGCACCCGCCGGGGCGCCGCATGACGGCCGCCCCGGCCTGGACGCTGCGCCCCGCCACCGCCGCCGACCTGGAACCGCTGGTCGAACTGCGGGCCGCCGTGATGCGCCCCGACCTGGAGCGCCTGGGCCGCTACGACGAGCACCGGGTCCGGCAGCGGATGCGCGACGCGTACGAGCCGGAGCACACCTCGGTGCTGGAGCTGCCCGGATTCCCGCCCCCGGCGGGCTGCCTGACGGTCCGTCCGGACGACCGGCCCGGCACCCTGCTGCTGGAGCACTTCTACCTCGCCCCGGCCCTGCACGGCCGCGGCCTCGGCACCGCCGTCCTGCGCGCCGCCCTGGCGCGCGCCGACGCCGCGGGCCTGGCCGTCCGGCTGAACGTGCTGCGGGGCAGCCCCGCCCGGCGGCTGTACGAGCGGCACGGCTTCGTCCTGACGGCCGAGGACCCGGTCGACGTCTTCCTGCACCGCCCGCCCACCCCCCGAAAGGCCGCGTCGTGACCACCCCGCACCGGGCCGCCGTGCTCGGCTCGCCGATCGCCCACTCGCTCTCCCCGGCCCTGCACAACGCCGGGTACGCCGCGCTCGGGCTCACCGACTGGCACTACGGCCGGCACGAGGTCGACGAATCGACACTGGCGGCGTTCGTCACCGGGCTCGACCCCGCCGAGTGGGCCGGACTGTCGCTGACCATGCCGCTGAAGCGGGCGATCCGGCCGCTGCTGGACACCGTCAGCGACACCGCCCGCGCCGTGGACGCCGTCAACACCGTGGTGCTCGACGCCGACGGGCGGCGGCACGGCGACAACACCGACGTCCCCGGCCTGGTCAACGCGCTGCGCGAACGCGGCGTCGACCGGGTCGAGGCCGCCGCCGTGCTGGGCGCCGGGGCCACCGCCTCCTCGGCGCTGGCCGCGCTCGGGCAGCTCTGCGACGGCGAGGTCACCGCGTACGTGCGCAGCGCCGGGCGGGCCGCCGAGATGCGGGCGCTCGGCGAACGGCTGGGCGTGCCGGTGCGCACCGCCGACTGGGCGGACGGCGCGGCGGCGCTGGCCGGGCCGCTGACCGTCTCCACCACCCCCGTCGGCGCCACCGACGCCTTCGCGGCCGGGCTGACCGCCGCGCCCGGCGTGCTGTTCGACGTGCTGTACCACCCGTGGCCGACCGCACTGGCCGCCGCCTGCCTGGAGCGCGGCGGCACCGTGCTGGGCGGCCTCGACCTGCTGGTGCACCAGGCGGTGCTGCAGTTCGAGCGCTTCACCGGCGTCGAGCGCGGCCCGCTGGCCGCGATGCGGGCCGCGGGCGAGGCGGCGCTGGCGGAGTGAGCGGCGGCCGCGGACGCCGGATGTCCGCCACCCGGACCGTGACGTCGGCGGCCCCCGGGACGTGAAAGGATCGGTGCTGCCCCGTCGCGCTCCGCGACCGGGCAGCACGAGACGCCGGACCGGCCGCCGTTCGCGGCCCGGGCCGCTGACGAACGGAGCTTTTCGGTGGGTAGCTTGCGCTGGCTGACGGCGGGGGAGTCGCACGGCCCCGCTCTGGTCGCGACGCTGGAGGGCCTGCCGGCCGGGGTGCCGGTCACCACCGCCATGGTGGCCGACGCGCTGGCCCGCCGGCGGCTCGGTTACGGTCGCGGCGCGCGGATGAAGTTCGAGCAGGACGAGGTGACCTTCCTCGGCGGCGTCCGGCACGGGGAGACCATGGGCTCGCCGGTGGCGATCATGGTGGGCAACACCGAGTGGCCGAAGTGGGAGCAGGTCATGTCGGCCGACCCGGTCGACCCCGAGGTGCTGGCGGGCCTGGCCCGCAACGAGGCGCTGACCCGCCCCCGCCCCGGCCACGCCGACCTGGCCGGCATGCAGAAGTACTCGCTCGACGAGGCCCGCCCGATCCTGGAGCGCGCCAGCGCCCGGGAGACCGCCGCCCGGGTCGCGCTCGGCGCGGTCGCCCGCTCCTACCTCAAGGAGACCTGCGGCATCGAGATCGTCAGCCACGTGGTGGAGCTGGCCGCCGCCAAGGCCCCGGTCGGCGTGCTGCCGCTGCCCGCCGACGAGGCCCGGCTGGACGAGGACCCGGTGCGCTGCCTGGACGCCGACGCCTCGAAGGCGATGGTCGCCGAGATCGACCAGGCCCACAAGGACGGCGACACCCTCGGCGGCGTGGTCGAGGTGCTGGCGTACGGCGTGCCGGTCGGCCTCGGCTCGCACGTGCACTGGGACCGCCGCCTCGACGCCCGGCTCGCCGCCGCGCTGATGGGCATCCAGGCGATCAAGGGAGTCGAGGTCGGCGACGGCTTCGAGCTGGCCCGGGTCCCCGGCTCGCAGGCGCACGACGAGATCGTCCCGACGCCGGACGGCGTCAAGCGCGCCTCCGGCCGCTCCGGCGGCACCGAGGGCGGCCTGTCCACCGGCGAGCTGCTGCGGGTCCGGGCCGCGATGAAGCCGATCGCGACCGTCCCGCGCGCCCTGCGGACCATCGACACCCGCACCGGCGAGGAGGCCAAGGCGCACCACCAGCGCTCCGACGTGTGCGCCGTCCCGGCGGCCGGCATCGTCGCCGAGGCGATGGTGGCGCTGGTGCTGGCGGACGCGGTGGCGGAGAAGTTCGGCGGCGACAACGTCTCCGAGACCCGCCGCAACGTGCAGTCGTACCTCGACCACCTGATCGTCCGATGACCGCCCCGGCCACGCCCGCCGTGGTGCTGGTCGGCCCGCCCGGCAGCGGCAAGTCCACCGTCGGGCGGCTCCTCGCCGAGCGCCTCGGGCTGCCGTTCCAGGACACCGACACCGCCGTCGAGCAGCTCACCGGCAAGTCCGTCGCGGACCTCTTCGTCGAGGAGGGCGAGCCGCACTTCCGCCGCCTGGAGCGCAACGTCGTCCGGGCCGCCGCCACCGGCTTCCCCGGCGTGCTGGCGCTCGGCGGCGGCGCCGTCATGGCCGAGGAGAGCCGGGCGCTGCTCGGCCCGCTGCCGGTGGTGTTCCTGGAGGTCCCGCTCGGCGACGCCGTCAAGCGGGTCGGCCTGGACGCGCCCCGCCCGCTGCTCGCGGTCAACCCGCGGGCCCGCTGGCGCGAACTGATGGAGGCCCGCCGCCCGCTCTACCTGGAGGTCGCCACCGCCGTGGTCGCCACCGAGGGCCGCACCCCCGAGCAGGTCGCCGACGCCGTACTCGAAGCACTGGAGTGGAAGGCCCCCCATGTCTGACATCGTCCGGATCCAGGTCGCCGGCAGCGACGGGCACGCCCCCTACGAGGTGCTGATCGGCCATCAGCTGCTCGGCGAACTGGCCCCGCTGATCGGCCCGAAGGCCAAGCGCGTCGCGGTCATCCACCCCGAGGCGCTGGAGGCCACCGGCGAGGCGGTCCGCGAGGACCTGGCCGCGCAGGGCTACGAGGCGATCGCGCTGCAGGTGCCGAACGCCGAGGACGCGAAGAGCGCCGAGGTCGCCGCGTACTGCTGGTCGGTGCTCGGCCAGACCGGTTTCACCCGCAGCGACGTGATCGTCGGCCTGGGCGGCGGCGCCACCACCGACCTCGCGGGCTTCGTCGCCGCGACCTGGCTGCGCGGGGTGCGCTGGATCTCGGTGCCCACCACGCTGCTCGGCATGGTGGACGCCGCGGTCGGCGGCAAGACCGGCATCAACATCGCCGAGGGCAAGAACATGGTCGGCGCCTTCCACCCGCCCGCGGGCGTGCTGGCCGACCTCGGCACCCTGGAGACGCTCGGCCGGCACGACTACGTCTCCGGCCTGGCCGAGGTGATCAAGGCCGGCTTCATCGCCGACCCGGTCATCCTCGACCTGATCGAGCAGGACCCGGAGGCCGCCACCACCCCGGCCGGCCCGCATACCCTGGAACTGATCCGGCGCGCCATCCAGGTCAAGGCCGACGTGGTCTCCGGCGACCTCAAGGAGTCCGGGCAGCGCGAGATCCTCAACTACGGCCACACCCTGGGCCACGCCATCGAGCGGGCCGAGCGCTACAAGTGGCGGCACGGCGCGGCGATCTCGATCGGCATGGTCTTCGCCGCCGAACTCGCCCGCCTGGCGGGCCGGTTGGACGACGCCACGGCCGACCGCCACCGCACCGTGCTGGCCTCCGTCGGCCTGCCGCTGACGTACCGTGCCGACGCCTGGCCGAAGCTGCTGGACGCCATGAAGATCGACAAGAAGTCCCGCGGCGACCTGCTGCGCTTCGTCGTCCTCGACGGCCTGGCCAAGACCTCGATCCTGGAGGGCCCCGACCCGGCCGTCCTGGTCGCCGCCTACGGGGAGGTCTCCGGATGACCGTCCCCGTCCTGGTGCTGAACGGCCCCAACCTGGGCCGGCTCGGCTCCCGCGAACCCGACGTGTACGGCTCCACCTCGTACGCCGGACTGGTCGAGCGGTGCACCGCGCTGGGCGCCGAACTCGGCCTGGCCGTGGCGGTCCGGGAGACCAACTCCGAGGCCGAGATGGTCGGTTGGCTGCACGAGGCGGCGGACGCCAGGACCCCCGTGGTGATCAACCCCGGCGCGTTCACGCACTACTCGTACGCGATGCGGGACGCCGCCGCGCAGCGCACCGCCCCGCTGATCGAGGTGCACATCTCCAACCCGTACGCCCGGGAGGCCTTCCGGCACACCTCGGTGATCGCCGCGGTCGCCTCCGGCACCATCGCGGGCTTCGGTCTGGGCTCCTACGAACTGGCGCTGCGCGCGCTCGCGGAGCAGCTCAGCGGCCGTTGAGCACCCCCGCGGCCCGGTGGCGGACTTGTGCCCGCCACCGGGCCCACGTGTACATTCGGCGCAGGGAGGTGACGGTGAGCCAGTACGCGCAGAGCCACCAGCCGGGGGGCCAGATGCCGCCCCCGCCGGGCGCGTCCCCGTACCCGGCCGGGCCGCGGCCGCCGTACCCCGGTCCGGCGCTGCCCGGCAGCACCCAGGCCATTCCGACCCTCGGCTCCCCGCCGCGGCCGGACCGGCCGACCGTCCCGCTCAAGGCCGTGCCGCCCGTGCCGCCCGGCGGGACGGGGCACTTCCTGCTGCCGGCCGGCGGCACCGTCCAACTCCCGGCGCCGCCACCGCCGATGCCCGTGCCGCCCGCACCGATGGCGACTCCGCCGGCGCCGGTGCCGATCGGCCCGATCGCCGTCCTGCTGATCGGCCCGGCCGGCGGCGGCAAGACCACGGTGGCCCGCTACTGGGCCGAGCGCCGACCCACCCCCACCGCGCACATCAGCCTCGACGACGTCCGCGAATGGGTCCAGTCCGGCTTCGCCAACCCGCAGTCCGGCTGGAACACCGCCTCCGAGGCCCAGTACCGGCTGGCCCGCCGCACCTGCGGCTTCGCCTGCCGCAACTACCTGGCCAACGGCATCTCCTGCATCATCGACGACGCGGTCTTCCCCGACCGCCCCGCGATCGGCCTCGGCGGCTGGAAGCGCCACATCGGCCCCGGCATGATCCCCGTCGTCCTCCTCCCGGGCCTGGACCGCGTCCTGTCCCGCAACGCCGAACGCTCCGGCAACCGCCGCCTCTCCGACGACGAGGTCGCCCGCATCCACGGCCGGATGGCCGGCTGGCGCACCTCCGGCCTCCCCATCATCGACAACTCCAACCTCACCGTCCCGGAGACCGCCGCCGCCCTCGACCAGGCCATCCTCAGCCGTCTGCACACCCGCTAACCGCTTGCGGGGCCGAGGGGGTGTCAGCCGCAGGGCCTTCGGTAGGGCCTTCGGTGAAGTAGTGGCCCTTGTCGAGGCCATCGAGCAGGCCCAGTGTTCGGGGACGTGGTCGACGGGAGCGGTGGGACACCGAGGCGGCTGCCGGCGCCTTCGGCGAGCTCGCGGAACGGGATGCCCTGGTCGTCGACGCCGTGCAGCCGGGTACCGGCTGGGGCTTGGTCGAAGGCCAGACGGTAGAGGCGGGCGGCATCAAGGGTGTGGACGGCGGGCCCAGCGGTTGGTGCCTTCGCCGAGGTGACCGGAGACGCCAGTGGCGCAGGCGATCCGGATCGGGGTGGGACAAAGCCGCGTCGGTCGAGTGGGCTGTGCACCCACGCTGCCTCCGGCCGCCACGACGACCTACTCGGCCGCCGTCCGCCATCAGGTCGTGCTTGAACGACAGATGCACCACCCCATTGGTGGTGGCGGCCCGCAGGCCGTCGAGGTTGCCGTGCCGGGCATCCGCGCCGAGTGCGGTGAGGGCGGAGGCTTCGGTTCGGGCCAGGCCAGTGACCTGGTGGCCGACGGCGAGCGATTCGGGGACGAGGGCGGAGCCGAGGTAGCCGGTCGCCCCGGTGACGGAGACGTGCATGGGGAACCTTCGAGCGATGAGACCCTGTTCCCTCACCAAGGCCAGATGGGAGCAGGATGTACGCGGACGACTGGAGCGCGCGGCGCTCGAACTCTTCGCTCAGAAGGGGTACGACCGCACCACCGTCGCCGAGACCGCAGAGCGCGTCGGCCGGGCCAAGAGCACACTCTTCCGATACTTCGCCGACAAGCGCGAGATGCCCGCCGCCGCCCTTACCGAAACCCTCCGCACCTGCGGCGTTCTCGACCCCGCCGCCCTCGCCGCCCTCCGCGAGGCCGCCGCCCTCCGGACGGAGGGTTTCCCGGTCCTGGTTTCCACCGAAGAAGAAAATGACGGGCAGTCATATCTTGTTGCGGCTCTCGCTCCCAGACCATTGCGCATCGGATTCGACTCGGGTGCCTATTCATTTCGTAGTCGGTGGGTTACAGTTCGGTCATCGAACGTCGGGATGTTTCTCGCCGTGTGGCCGCTCTGTGCCGTTCGGCGTTTCGTGCATTCTCTGAGTGGGGGGTCGGCCATTTCTACTGTCAAGGGCCGCATGCCGGTTTTCTGCTACCTGGTTCACGATGACGCCCAGTACTTCCGGCTGGTGCTGGACGTGCTGCTCGAAGAGGAAGCCAATCTCGGCATCCACCTGTCGACGGCCGAGATCGGGCGCCGCCTGGTCGAGCGGCTCGCGGTCGAGCCGGAACTGCTGGAGGCTCTGCCGCCGGCCGATGTCCTGCTCGAGAGTCTCTACCGATGGCGAAACGTGGAACGCATCCACAACATGCGGCGGAGCGGGACGGCGCAGGAGTTCCTGAAGAAGGACTTCCTCTACCAGTTGACCTCGACCGGAGCTCAGGTGCACCGGATGGTGGGCGAGATCGACCGGGATCTCGGGACCGCCGGCTCGCTACAGAAAGCGATGCTGCCCGAGATCCTGGAGGCCCTGGGTCAGTTGGAAGCGGCGATCGGATCGACGGATCTCGCGGCCGCCAGTCGATCCTTCCATCGCGTGGTGGGCGGTTTCGCCCGTCTTTCGGAGAATGCCAAGCGTTTCGTTCAGGGGCTGAACCAGTCGCTGGCGCTGGACGGTGAGATCGAGGTCGAGGCATTTCTCGCGTACAAGGATGTCGTGGTCTCCTACCTGCAGGATTTCATTGCCGCGTTGAGCCGGTACGGTCCGCGGATTTCCGTCGTGATCATGAAGATCGAGAAGCTGAACATCCTTGAGCGCTTCCCGGAAATCGCGGGCGAGGACGCGGCACCGGAACTGGGAATTACCCGGCCGGAGGTCATTGACCGCGAGGCAGCCCGCATGCGGGCTCAATGGGACCGGGTGCGAAGCTGGTTCCTCGAGGGTGACGACCGGATGCCCGTGACACACACACTCCAGGAACGTGCGGCGGGTGCCGTCTCACACATCATGCTGATCATCCGTCAGCTGAACGACCAACGCTCCCGGCGGCACAATCGGTCTGCGGACCTGCTCCAGTTGGCGGCGTGGTTCGACCGGGCGGGTAGCGAACGCGAGGTCAGAGCCCTGTGGCGCTCGGCATTCGGTACCTTTCCGGCGAGGCACCTCGGAACGCCACGCGACCTGGAGAGCAACAGCGAGATCCGACCGGACCTGAGTTGGTGGAGCGGAGACGCGGCGCCGGTGTCGATGTCCTTCCGGGCGGCCGGCCCCCGCGCCAGGAACGGCCCCCCGCCGAGGCTGCCCGACCCGCGGGCGCGCAAGGCCAGGCTTGCCGCAGCGCAGCGTGACGAGAAAGCCAAAGAAACGGAGGCCGAGCGTGCCCTGGTCGCGCGTGGCCCGGTCCGGATTTCGGCGCTCGGGACGCTGGAGCAGGCCGAGGCAGAGGTACTGCTTCGTTGCTTGGACCGGGTGTTGTCCGTCCCCTGCGATGCCTCACAGGTCCGCCGTGCCACGACCGGTGACGGCCGTCTATTGATCGTTCTGGCACCACCCGAGGAGCCGGGCTTCGGCATGGTGACACTTCCCGGCGGAGAACTCAGGCTGGCGGACTGCGAGCTGACGATCCACCTGCTCGGGGAGGTGAACCGTGAGGCGTTGGACCGGTGACGACGGTCAGGAGCGGCGATTTGTGGTCCGTGCCCTGCTCCGCCGTCCGCTTGTCAAGGGGAGCAGCGGTCAAGGACAGGTCGTGGCACTCGCCCGGAAGCACCACGTCGAGCTCCGTGCCTGGTTCGACCACCACCTCGGCTGGCCGCTGTACGTGGAGCGTGACCGAGTCCGCCTGTACAAGATTCCGGCGGACCCTGGGCGGCCCGGCCCGCCCGTACCCAGCGCCCGGCAATGCGTGCTCTACTGCCTGGCGCTGGCAGCGATCGAGGATGCGGGCCAGCAGACGGTGATCAGTCACCTCGCCGAACGGATCGGTGCGCTGACCGCGGCCCACCCCGCCATCCGTCAGTTCGATGCCGCCCAGCTCGCCGAACGGCGCGACCTGGTCGCGGCAATCCGGCTGCTGGTCCGCGACGGCGTCCTCGCACCCACCCGGGACACCGGCCTGACCGCAACCGACGAGCGTGGCTACGTAGAGGGCGTCAGTGATGCGCTCTACGATGTCGGCCACCGGGCCGCAGCCCTGCTGCTGTCCTCCCCGACTCCGCCGGCCCAGGCCACGGGTCCCGACGGGCTGCTCGCCGTGGACGACGGATTCGCGCCGGCCGGGGTTGAGCAGACCAGCCGACACGCCGTCATGCGGAGGTTGGTCGACCACCCCGTGGTCTACCTCGACGAACTGTCCGCCGAGGAGCGACGCTACCTGCTCGACCATCGGCGGGAAGTGCTCCAGGCGCTCCGGGGCGGACTGGGAGTACGGGTCGAGGTGCGCCAGGAAGGCTGGGCGGTCATCGATGACGAACTCACCGACGAGCCACTGCTCGGCCAGAAGACCGCCTCCTTCGGCGCGCTGCTGCTGGCGGACCGGCTGTTTCACGAAGTGGCCGCCAAGGCCCCCGAATCCCGGTACGTGTCCGAGGCGAGGCTCCTCGAACTCGCGGCACCCGTTGGCGAACAGCTTCTGAGGGTGGTGCAGAACCTCGACCGCAAGCCGATCACTGCCGACCGCCTTGTGGAAGTGGCCGTGCCGATACTCATCGGGTTCGGTCTCGTAGCGGAGAGCATCGGCGGCGGCATCGAGATTCGGCCCGCGCTGGCCCGGTACCGCGACCCCACCGGTGCCGGAGCACGATTGACCAGCCACACCACCATGACCTTCGGCCACCAGCCACCGGACCCCGCGAGCGAGACGAACGACGTATGACGCCCCGTGACGAATCACTTCAAGCCCTGTTGGAAGGGCGACTTCCGCTCCCGGCCCGGGAGCGATTCCAACCGCTGCGGATGGGCCTGCTGGGCATCTGGGAGTACGACGAGCAGGAGTTCTTCTTTCACGACGGGAAGCTGATCCTGCGCGGACACAACGGCAGTGGGAAGACCAAGGCGCTGGAAGTCACCAGCCCATTGCTGCTGGACGCCCGGCTCGACGCCCGCCGACTCGATCCGTTCGGCACTGCAGCCCGGACTATGCGGGAAAACCTGCTCTACGCGGGCCGGACCCAGCAGGTGGGCTACACCTGGTGCGAGTACGGACGGCGCACCGAGGGCGGGAATTATGTCTTCCTCACCATCGGCATCGGCATGCACGCCGACACGACGGCCAAGAACGACATGAAGGATCCGTGGTTCTTCGTCACGGACCGCCGGATCGGTGAGGATCTGCACCTCTACGACCCACGGTCGCGTCGGCCGTACGGCAAGAAGATGCTCACCGAACAACTCGGCGCGGACAGCGTGTTCAAGAACGGCAAGGAGTACCGGGACGTCGTCGCGCAGCGGCTGTTCGGGTTCTCGGCAGCACGCCTGCGGGCCCTGGTGAACCTGCTTCTGACGCTGCGCCGCCCTAAGCTCAGCGCGAACTTCGATGCCGAACGGCTGAGCGTTCTGCTGCGCCAGAGTCTGCCGGCGATCAGTGCCAACCTGGTCACCGATCTGGCCGGCAAGTTCGACGAACTGGTCCGGGACCGCGAGGAACTGGCGGGCTATCGGGAGCTGGGCGGTCACCTCGAGGCCTTCCTAGGCGACTACGGTAGGTTCGCGAAGCAGCACGTGCGGGTCCGCAGCCAGGGGCTGGTGGATGCCGCGGAGGGCCTGCGGGCCGCGCAGGCGGCTCACGCGGCCCACCTGGATTTGCTGGTGGAGGCCCGCGCCCGGGAGGACGACGAACGGCGGCGCAGTGAGGAACTTGCCGCAGAACGGCTGCTGCTGGACGCACGGGAGCGGGAGCTCAGCGCCAGCCCGCAAATGACTCAGCAACGCGAGCTCGACCGGCTCCAGCAGGAGCTGGTGAAACGTCAAGAACACCTGGACGGCTGCCGAAAGCGTCATGAAGCGGCTACGCGGCAACGCGTGAAGGCCGAGAGCCTGGCCGAGAACCGGCAGCTGCAGTTGCAGACCGCGCTCGCCGAGCTCGTGGAGACCGAGAGCGACACCGAACGCGCGGTCGGCCCGACACGGATGGTCGACGTTCACCGGGACCACCGACAGCGACTGCGCACCGCGCCCGAGGAAACCGGGCGCACACTCACGGGCTATGTCGACGCGCGGCGGGACGTCCTGGCGAAGGCCTCCGAGCACGCCCGCCGAGTGGACGAGGCCCGACACGCGCACGACGCCCACGAGGCCGTCACGAGCGAGGAGGTCAAGAAGCGCGTGGCCGCCAAGGAGCAGGCCGACACGGCGGCCGCTCGGCTCGGTCGCGAGGTTCAGGCTCTGAACGTCTTCCTCACGGATTGGTCCGACCGCTGCCGGGAACTCCGGCTTCCTGTAGAGCGGTTGGCAGTCCTATTGCTGGAGACGCCGAAGTTCGGCGCTCCCGGAGCACGATCGCTGTCCGAACTGATCACTGCCGAGATGGAGCCACTCCGACACGCGCTCACTGTGGCCGGCGCAGACCTGCGGGCCGAGCAGAAGCAACTCAGGTCGGAACAGCAGAGCGTCGCCCGGCTACGTGCGCGGGTGGCGGCGCAGACCGATCCCGAACCGGGCCCGCCGGCCGCGCCTCGGCGTGACCGCACCGCAGAGCTCGACGACGGTGCACCGCTGTGGAAACTCCTGGAGTTCAACCCGGAGACCCCGACGTCCGCGCAGGCAGGGATCGAGGCCGCGCTGCTCGGAGCCGGGATGCTGGACGCCTGGGTCACTGCTGACGGGCGGGTGCTCGATCCGGGCACGCTGGAGACGGTTTGGGCGGCCGACGCCGATCCGCTGAACTGCCCGAGCCTCGCCGACGTGCTGGTACCCGCGACGCACCCTGCGGTGTCCCGCGAACGCGTCCAGCGACTACTCCGTTCGGTGGGTCTGAAGGAGCACGACGGACCGGTGCCCGAGGTGCGGGCGTGGGTCGGTTGCGACGGGACATGGCGCAATGGCGAACTCGGCGGACGGTCCTTGGTGGCTGCCGCCGGGTTCATCGGTGCCGCCGCGCGAGCAGCAGAGCGGCTGCGCCGGTTGGCTGCCCTCGACGCAGACCTGCTCACGCTGGATGAGAAGGCGGCGGAACTCCGGGGCCGGTCGGACGCGATCCGTCATCGCCAGGACGACCTCATCGAGGAGTGCAATGAGCTGCGGGATCGGGATATTCCGGTCGTCACCGCGCAGGGAGAACTGGCGAAAGCACGGACTGCCTATGAATTGGTGAACGAAAGCGCCGAGACCATGTTGGTGAGGCAACGCGAGCTCGCGCACGCGCTGACCGGCCTCCGCACGGTCGCGGACGAGTTCGGTCGGACCCACCAGGTCTCAACCCGGCAGGCCGACATCGCGGTGGAGGACCGCGTGCTGCTCGGCTATCGAGGCCTCGTGCAGGAGGTGGTCCACAGAGCTGTGCTCTGGAACGACCGGACGCAGGAGGCGGCGACCGCAGTGGAGACCTTGAGAGAACTGGTCGCCGCGGAGGAGGAGCGTGCCGAGGAGCACACCGCAGGCCTCAACGATGTCGCGACGGCGGAAGAACAGATCAGCGTTCGGGTCGAGTCGCTCGACGTGGACGTGGCGGAGGTGGTCGCCGCACTCGCTGCCTGCCGGGAGCAGTCCATCCGCCTGAACAAGGCGCTGGCCGCGAACAAGGAGGCGGGCATCGTCGTGGGCAAGCAGGTGGCCACCCTGGAGGAGCAGGCACGCGCCAAGACGGTGGCGGTCGAGGAACACGGAGGACACCGCGCGACGGCGGTCGCGCGCTTTGCGAAGCTGGGCGACCACGGCTACTTCCAGCTTGCGGATGTCCCGGGCATCGGTCCGGCCGAGGAGGTGGCCACGGCCGCTCTCGAGCGGCTGGCGCAGGAGCGGACGGACGATGCGGCACGCAACCGGGCTCGGGCAGCACTCGACCACCAATATCGGATGCTGCAGACCGAACTCTCCGATCCGCACTGGCGCCCGCGCTGGGACTACGACGACGACCTGGTGATCGTCAGTATCCTGCACAACGGTACCTCGATCTCTGTTCCGAGCGCCCTGGACCGGGTGACCGGAGAGGTCGACTCGCGCGAGAGTCTGCTGGACAGCGAGGAACGCAAGCTGTTCACCGACGTGGTGCTCGGGGGGATGGGCGAGCATCTGCGCCGTCGTCGGGCGAGTGCCGCCGAATTGATCGCCAGGATGAACGCCCTGCTGGGCAAAGTCCCGACGGCGTCGGGAATGGTGATGCAACTGGTCTGGGAGGCGGCCCCGGAACAGTCGCCGGAGGCCCGCGAGGCACTCAAGCTGCTGGACAGCGGAGATAGCCTCCACCTCTCGGACGAATCGCGAGAGACCCTGATCCGCTTCCTGGTGGACCGGGTCGAAGCCGCACGACAGAAGGATGGTGTCGGTGGTGACTGGAAAGCGCAGTTGCGTGATGCCCTCGACTACCGGGCGTGGAGTCGGGTCCGCATCCAGTCCCGGATCGGAGAGACCGGCCGTTTCACCGATCTGACCAATGAGAAGCAGCAGAGGGGCTCGGGCGGGGAGAAAGCGGTGATGCTGCAGCTTCCGCTCTTTGTCGCCGCTGCGGCGCACTACGCGGGCGCTGCGGCCTGGGCCCCCCGGCCCGTCTACTTGGATGAGGCGTTCGCAGGTGTCGACAGCGACATGCGGGGTCGATGCCTCGGCCTGTTGACGGCTCTCGATCTGGACGTCGTGATGGCGAGCCATGACGAATGGGGATTCCACACCGAGGTCCCGGGTGTCGCCACCCATCAGCTCTTCCGCCACCCCGATACGCCCGGGGTACTGGTCACCCCGATGATCTGGGACGGCAACAGCCGCCACGCGCTCACCGACCCCGCGCTCGGCCGACTGTCAATGTCGGACGGACTCGACTGGGAGGACGACGAGGACGAGGGCGAGGACGCTGCGTCCCGGGAACTGGAGGCGGAGGACGACAACGACACCCACGAAGCATGGTCGGTGTACCAGAACGGACTCGGTGACGATGCCACCGTCGATTGAACTCGATCCGGTCCTGCTCGAGTGGGCCGGCACACCCGGTGGCCGAGCGTTCTGCGCTGCTGCCCGTCGGAGGGTGGCGAACGGGGGCAAGTTGGACCGCCCGATGGCACTTGAGATGACCGGACGTCAGCAGGCCGATCTGCTGGACCTCTTCGGGAGTGCCGCCGTCACCCCCGGAGCGATCAACCTCGGGAAGGCGGACACGGCGCTTCGCGCGAGCAGGTACGCCATTCCGCTACGGCTCCTGCTGATCGGTACAGGCGGGCCCCTGATCACGAACCGGGCCCGTGCCCGCTACCGTGCCATGACCAGGCGGGCACGGAGCGAACGCGACCACGCCGAGCTGCTGGCCCGGATTGCCGGGGTGCCGGAACTCGGTCGAGAGGCCGCCCTGCTTGCTGCTCAGGCCGATTCGGGTAGTCTGCGGGCACCGGAAGGTTCTGTGACCGGAACCCGCAAATGGAGTGTGTACGCGTCTGCTCTGCGGGCCGCCGCCGAGTGGTACCCGGCTCGCGCCCGAGGCTGGACGTTCGGTGAGCGCGAACTCGCGGTTCGGGCGCTCGGAGGCAGCAAGAAGTGGACATCGGCAGCCAAGCTCGCGTTCTCGAGAGTGGTCGAGACGTCGTTCGCGGACGCCGTCCACCTCACCGACACTGTCCTCACGATGAAGGGGCCGGCGGCCTGGCGCTTCGACCATGTGATCGCCGACCTGTCTGCCCCGGTGCCCTTCCTGGGAGTGCCCGGATATGCCGTGGCACAGACCGGGCAACTGGACATCGAAGCGGAGGGAGTGCTGCTGATCGAGAATCAGGAGACCTTCGCCGCGATCGGCCGGACGACGCTGCCGGAGACCTGGCTCTGCGTGTGGACCGGCGGCTTCGGCGCCACTGCCCTGGCCGAGTTGATGACCGCGCTGCCGGACATTCCGATTGCCGCCTGGGCCGACCTGGACACCCGGGGAATCATGATCGTGGCTGACCTCGCCGCCCGGAGCGGCAGAGTCATCCACCCCGTTGCGATGGACCTGGCCACCTATCAGGCCGGTTATCTGCTGGACGAGGAGTCCGACGAACTCGCCAAGTGGCAGGTCGAGGCAGCCGGCTTGATCGACAGCGCACCCGAGGCGCTCCGGCCGCTGGCCAGGGCCATCGCCGATAACGGCGGTCGGCGCTGCGAGCAGGAAGGCCTGCACGAGCTCGTCCTGCCCGAATTGCCTCGCCTGCTCGGGCAGCTGACCGGCCGCCCCACCGGGACCGTACCCGGGTAGCCGGACTTCCGGCCCCGCCCGGACCGCCCGCCCGGACTGTCCGTCCGGCCTGGGAGGATGGACTCCTCGCCACCACCACGACCGAGGAGTTGACGCCCGTGCCCGAGGGGCATGTGATCCACCGCCTGGCCAGGCTGAACCACGAACTGTTCGCGGGCGCCCCCGTCCGGGTGTCGAGCCCGCAGGGGCGCTTCGCGGAGGGCGCCGCCCTGATCGACGGGCGGGCGCTGGACGAGGCCGAGGCGCACGGCAAGCACCTGTTCCTCGGCTTCGGGGAGCACTGGCTGCACGTGCACCTGGGCCTCTACGGCACGTACGACTTCGGCACCGGCGAGGCCCCGGAGCCGGTCGGCCAGGTCCGGCTGCGGCTGGCCAACGACACCGGCTGGGCCGACCTGCGCGGCCCGACGGCCTGCGAACTGCTCACCCCGGCCGAGAAGGCCGCCGTCCACCGCCGCCTCGGGCCGGACCCGCTGCGCCCCGGCGAGGCGGGCGACCCGGCCTGGCAGCGGATCTCCCGCAGCGGCAGCACGGTGGCCGCGCTGCTGATGGACCAGAAGGTGCTGGCGGGCGTCGGCAACGTCTACCGCGCCGAGGTGCTGTTCCGGCTCGGCATCAGCCCGCACCGCGCGGGCCGCGACCTGACCCGCGCCGAGTGGGACGCGATCTGGGCCGACCTGGTCGCCCTGATGCGCGCGGGCGTCGAGGCCGGCCGGATCGACACCGTCCGCCCCGAGCACACCCCCGAGGCGATGGGCCGCCCGCCCCGGGTGGACGACCACGGCGGCGAGGTCTACGTCTACCGCCGCCACGACCTGCCCTGCCTGGTCTGCGGCACCCCGGTCCGGACGGAGGAGCTGGCCGCCCGCAACCTGTTCTGGTGCCCGCGCTGCCAGCAGTCCTGACGTCCCGTCACCACGGCAAGCCTTGACGGAAGGTTGACCAGGCCTTGGGCGAGGGCCCGGAACGGCGCTCCTATTGTCGGGGCCATGTCCGTTCCCCCGTTCCGCGGCTCCCGCCCCGCCCCGGCGCTGCCCGTCCTGCCGTACCGCAAGCCGACCAAGGGCCGCGACTACTGGGTGCTGGACGACGTCCTGCCGGACCCGGACGCGGTGCGCGCCCGGCACCTGGCCCGCACCGACTGGGACGAGGGCTACCCGCACAAGCCGGAGGCCTGGCCCGGCCTGCGGGCGATGCCCGGCCTGGAGCCGGACGAGCTCGCGCACGTCGAGAAGCTGGTCCGGGACACCGTCGGCGCCGAGCGGATCTGGGCGCTGGACGCGGCCGAGGGCGGCACCTTCAACCACAACTGCGTGCAGGTGGTGGGCGCGGGGGAGTGCGAGCCGCGCCCGCACACCGACTCGCGCTCGCTCTGCCGCTACGCCGCCGTGCTGTACCTCAACCCGGGCGTGCCCAAGCGCTGCGGCACCAGCTTCTACCGGCAGAGCTTCCCCGGCGGCCGGCTCGGCGGCAACAGCGTGGTCGCCCCGCACAACAACCTGGTCGACGCCCTGGGCACCCGCTTCGTCCCGCCGGACTCCTTCACCGAGGACCTGGCCGTCCCGCACCGCTACAACCGGCTGCTGCTCTACACCGCCAACCTGATCCACACCGCGACCGAGTACCACGGCGCGACGCTGGCGGAGAAGCGGATGACGGCGGTCTTCTTCTGGATGGCCTGAGCCGCGCGGGCGGCCCCTGACGGCGGGTCAGTCCCGCTCGCCGAGCACCCCGTGCGCCAGCACCTCCGCCACCGCCGGGTCGACCAGCCGGTAGCGCACCACCCGCCCGTCCCGCTCCCCGGCCACCAGCCCGGCGGCCCGCAGCAGGCGCAGCGCCTGCGAGACCGCCGGGTCGCGCATGCCGGTGGCGACCGCGAGGTCCGTGACGGCCAGCGGCCCGGTGCGGTGCAGCGCCAGCAGCAGGGAGAGCCGCCCGGGGTCGGCGAGCAGCGCGAAGCGCTCGGCCCAGGCCCGGACGTGCTCGGCGTCGCCGATCGCGGCGATCGCCTCGCAGACCCGGTGCCCGTCGATGGTGCGCTGTCCGGCACGGTCCGCGGGTACGAGGTGCATGACGGCCATTCTGGCACCGCCCGGGAGTGATCTTGGACACCGCGAACACCTGCACGCCTCTGCAGCCTTGCAGCTGTGGGCCCACCGGCCCTACGGTGAGCGGGCCGTGGTGTTCGGGAAGACCGGTGCACTGTGCCTGCCACAGGAGTCCGGAGCGGCCCTCGCCACTGTGATCGGGGAGTCGTCGGCCCCCACCTCGTGCCACTGGCCGCTCGCGGCCGGGAAGGCCGGGAGCCGGCGCGCAACACCCCGTCAGCCAGGAGACCGGCCACGGCATCTCACGAAGTGATCCACGAGGTGCTGGAGCGTGATCCGCGGATGACCGCGTCCGAATCGACCCTGCCCGCAGCCGCTGCGGGCTCCGTCCTGCCGTCCTTCCGCTGGCGGCGCGAGGACACCCTGCGCACGGCCGGCCTGATGGCGGTGATCCTGGCCCTGCACGTGGTGGCGTTCGGGACACTGCTGTTCCTGGTGGCGCCGCACAAGTACCAGGTCGGCACCCAGGTGTTCGGCGTCGGCCTGGGCGTCACCGCGTACACGCTGGGCATGCGGCACGCCTTCGACGCCGACCACATCGCGGTGATCGACAACACCACCCGCAAGCTGATGGCCGACGGCCGCCGCCCGGTCTCGGTGGGCTTCTGGTTCGCCCTCGGGCACTCCTCGATGGTGGTGATCATGGCCGCCCTGGTGGCCGGCGGCGCGGCGCTGGCCGGCACCCTGATGGACGACGACTCGACCACCCACCAGGTGCTCGGCACCGTCGGCACCACCGCCTCCGGGGCCTTCCTGTACCTGATCGCGGCGCTCAACCTGGTGGCGCTGCTGGGCATCTGGCGGGTGTTCCGGGCGATGCGGGCCGGCCAGTACGACGAGGCCGAGCTGGAGAAGCACCTGGCGGCCCGGGGCTTCCTGGCCCGGGTGCTGAACCGGGCCACCCGCTCGATCTCCCGGCCCGGCCAGATGTTCCCGGTCGGCATGGTGCTGGGCCTGGGCTTCGACACCGCGACCGAGGTGACCCTGATGGTGATGGCGGGCTCCGGCGCCGCCGCCGGCCTGCCCTGGTACGCGATCGTCTGCCTGCCGCTGCTGTTCGCCGCCGGGATGAGCCTGTTCGACACCCTGGACGGCACGTTCATGAACTTCGCCTACCAGTGGGCCTTCGCCAACCCGGTCCGCAAGGTGTACTACAACCTGACCATCACCGGCCTGTCGATCGCGGTGGCGTTCGTGATCGGCACCATCGAGCTGGTCACGGTGCTGCACGACAAGTTCGACCTGGACGACCCCGTCACCGGCTGGGTCGCCGGCCTCAGCCTGGACAACGTCGGCTTCGTGATCGTCGGCCTGTTCGTCGTGGTCTGGGCCGCCGCGATCGGCTACTGGCGGATCGCCAAGCGCTCCAGGGCCTTCGCGCAGCCCTCCTGACGACCCGTCGGCCCGGGCCCGGGCCCGGCGCAGGCGGGACAGCAGGCAGTACAGTCGGTGCACCCTTCGACGCCGGCCCGGCCCCTCCCGCGGGGCGCCGGGCCGGCCCGAGCAGAACAGTGGACCCGCCCGTGCCGGACGCCGACCTCGTCACCCAGGCCCTCGCCCGCAACCTCAAGCGGCTGCGCACCGAGCGCGGCCACACCCTGGACGCCCTGGCCGCCCGCTCCGGCGTCAGCCGCGGCATGGTGGTGCAGATCGAACAGGCCCGCACCAACCCCAGCGTCGGCACCGTGGTCCGGCTCGCCGACGCCCTCGGCGTCTCGATCGCCTGGCTGCTCGACTACGACGCCTCCTCCGCCGTCCGGATCGTCCCCGCCGAGGAGGCCGTCCGGCTGTGGACCGGCCCCGCGGGCGGCAGCGGCACCCTGCTCGGCGGCGTCGAGGCCCCCGGCCCGCTGGAGCTGTGGTCCTGGCGGCTGGAGCCCGGCGAGGCGCACACCTCCGATCCGCACCCGCCCGGCACGGTCGAGATCGCCCGGGTCGACGCGGGCGTCCTCACCCTCCTGCTGGACGGCCGCGAGCACCGCGTCCCGGCCGGCTCCACCGCCTCCTACGAGGCCGGCGCCGCGCACGGCTACCGCAACGACGGCGCCGCGCCGTGCCTGGTCACCATGGTGGTCTCGGTCCCCCCGCCCGGCGCCTGACGGAACGCGGAGGGGCCCCGGGCGCACCGCCCGGGGCCCCTCCGTCACGCCGTCAGCGGACCTCGCGGAACTCCACGTGCCGCCCCGCCACCGGGTCGAACTTGCGCAGCACGATCCGGTCCGGGTCGTTGCGGCGGTTCTTCCGCGTCGCGTACGCGAACCCCGTGCCCGCCGTCGACCGGAGCGTGATCACCGGTCGCAGTTCGCTGCGTGCCATCTCGGCCTCCCTATCCCGGCAACGATTGCCGTTTTCACCAGGCCACAACGCGGGGCCCCCGCCGGGCATTCCCCACCCGTCGGCCGGTCCCGACGGGCGCCCCCGGGCCCCCGTTCGTACGCTCGGGGCATGTCCGACGCGCACTCCGCCCGACGCGAACGCCTCCGTGAGCACTGCAGCGCCTCCGGGGCCGACGCGGCGCTGATCACGCGCGCCGCCAACGTCCGCTACCTGACCGGCTGCGCGCCGCGCGGCGCCGCGCTGCTGCTCACCCGGGAGCGGGCGCTGCTGGCCCGGCCCGAGGAGCCCGAGCCCGCCGACCCGGGGGAGTCCCGGCCCGACCCGGAGCTCACCCTGCTCCCGGTGCCCGCCGAGGCGGACGCCGCGCACGCCGCCGCCGAGGCCGCCGCCCGGCTGGGCGCGCGCGACCTGGCCGTCGAGGAGCACGACCTGACCGTCGCCCGGCACCGCGAGGTGGCCCGGCTGGCCGGCGCCGCCCGGCTGCGCGACCTGGGCCGGGCGGTCGAGCGGCTGCGGGTGGTCAAGGACGAGCACGAGATCGCCGACCTGCGGATCGCCGCCGAGATCGCCGACCAGGCGCTCGGCGAGCTGCTGGAATCCATCCTGGTTGGCCGCACCGAGCGGCACCTGGCGATGGAGCTGGAGCGCCGGATGGTCGACCACGGCGCCGACCGGGCCGCCTTCCCGGTCTCGGTCGGCACCGGCAGCCACTCCGGCCTGGAGCGCCACCGGCCCACCGACCGGCGGGTCGAGGAGGGCGACTTCCTCACCGTGGTGCTCGGCGCCCAGTACCGCGGCTACGGCGTCTCCACCGCCCGCACCTTCGTGATCGGCGCCGCCCCCGCCCCCTGGCAGGTCGAACTGCACCGCCTGGTCTTCCACGCCCAGCGGGCCGCCCGGGAGGCGCTCGGGCCCGGCGTGGAGCAGCACGTGCCGGACGACGCGGCCCGTTCGATCCTCCAGGCCGGGGGTCATGACGGACCGTCCGTCCGGGCGCTGGGACACGGCATCGGCCTGGAGATCCGGGAGGCGCCGCGCCTCGGGCCCGCCGACATGGGTAAACTGGACAATCGCGTGCCGGTCACCGTCGGCCCGGGAGTCCACCTCCCTGGGCGGGGCGGGGTCCGGATCGAGGACACGCTCGTGGTGCGGCCTCCCGAGGAGGGCGGGCCCGAGCTGCTCACCATCACCACCAAGGAGCTCCTCGCGCTGTGACCGTGGCGGTCCCGGCGGCGCGCCTGCTTGGTGCTCTTTGACAGCGGACATATCAGGAGTTAGTGCGCCCGTGGCTACCACGAACGATCTCAAGAACGGCATGGTCCTCAAGCTGGACGGCGGCAAGCTCTGGACCGTCGTCGAGTTCCAGCACGTCAAGCCCGGCAAGGGCCCGGCCTTCGTGCGCACCAAGCTGAAGGAGGTCCTGTCCGGCAAGGTCGTCGAGAAGACCTTCAACGCGGGCATCAAGGTCGAGACCGCCAACGTCGACAAGCGGACCATGCAGTACTCGTACCGCGACGGCGACGCCTTCATCTTCATGGACATGGACACCTACGACCAGGTCCCGGTCGACTCCAAGACCGTCGGCGACGCCGCCAACTACCTGCTGGAGGGCTTCGAGGCCCTGGTCGCGCAGAACGAGGGCGTCCCGCTGTACGTCGAGCTCCCCGCCGCGGTCGAGCTGGTCATCGCCGAGACCGAGCCGGGCGTCCAGGGCGACCGCTCCACCGGCGGCACCAAGCCCGCCACCCTGGAGACCGGTGCCGAGATCCAGGTGCCGCTGTTCGTCACCACCGGCGAGAAGGTCAAGGTCGACACCCGCGACGGCAGCTACCTCGGCCGGGTCAAGTAACCGTGGCCGCTGCTCGTAGCAAGGCCCGCACCCGGGCCTTCCAGATCCTGTTCGAGGCGGACCACCGCGGTGTGTCCCCCGAGCGGGTGCTCGCCGACTGGATCGCGCGGGCGCGCGACCCCCGGCCGGACGAGGGCATTCCGCAGGTCGCGGAGTACACGATGCAGCTGGTCGAGGGGTACTCGCAGCACGCGCGCACCATCGACGACCTGATCGCCACCTACGCGGTGGGCTGGACGCTCGACCGGATGCCGATCGTCGACCGCAACGTGCTCCGGCTCGGCGCGTACGAGCTGATCTGGGAGGACGGCACGCCCGACGCGGTGGTCCTGGACGAGGCGGTGGAGATCGCCAAGGAGTTCTCCACCGACGAGTCGCCGGCCTTCGTCAACGGCCTGCTCGCCCGCTTCATGGAGCTCAAGCCGAGCATCCGGCGCTGAGCCCCGCCCGCACCACCCGCACCGCCCCGAAGGCCGCCGGACCTGTTGGTCCGGCGGCCTTCGCGCGTAAGCTACTGGCAAGTAATGTCTGTTCGTGCCTGCTGCGCAGAAGGGCGGCCACGCCATGCCGGAGACCACCAGCGAGTTCGACCGGGGCATCGCCCTGACCCCGCACCCCGAGGAGCCCGGCCGCTACGACGGCGAGCTCGACGCGGGCTGGCAGATCGGCGGCGGCGTCAACGGCGGCCTGCTGCTCGCCTTCGCCGCGCACGCCCTGGCCCTGGAGGCCGGGCCCGGCCACCCGCACCCGCTGACCGTCGGCGGCACCTTCGTCTCCGCCTCCCGGCCCGGGCCCGCCACCGTCCGGACCGACATCGCCCGGCGCGGCCGCAGCCTGGCCACCGGCAGCGCGGTGCTCTCCCAGGGCGGCGAGGAGCGGCTGCGGATCACCGCCTCCTTCACCGACCTGGCCGCGCTGGACGGCGAGGTCGCCACCACCGCGCTGCCGCCGGAACTGCCCGCGCCGGAGCAGTGCATCGGCGTCGAGCACGCCCCGAAGGAGTTCATCGAACAGGCCGCCCTGCTGCGGCGGTTGGACCTCCGGCTGGACCCGGCCACGGTCGGCTGGGCGCTCGGACAGCCCTCCAAGGAGGGCCGCATCCAGGGCTGGTTCCGGCTCGCCGACGGCCGACCCGCCGACCCGCTCTCCCTGCTGCTGGCCGCCGACGCCCTGCCCCCCGTCACCTTCGACCTCGGCCGCCCCGGCTGGGCCCCCACCATCGACCTCACCGTCCACCTCCGTGCCCTCCCCGCCGAGGGCTGGCTCCGCCTCTCGCACGCCACCCGCAACCTGGCCGGCGGCTACTTCGAGGAGGACTGCGAGATCTGGGACGCCGACGGCCGCCTGGTCGCCCAGTCCCGCCAACTGGCCAAGACCCCGCGCTGACCGGGGCGCCGCCTCACGGTCGGTTGCAGAGTTGTGACAGGGCGTGTGTGTGGGGCCGGTGCGGGTGGGGAGGAGTGGGGCAGCAGTCGCAGGACCGAGAGACCCCGGGGAGCCACTGATGTCCAGGAACAGCCGTCGGCCGCGCCGTTGCCGCACCGAGATCCCGTACCGCGGCGAGGAGGCGTTCGTGACGGGCATCCTGACCTGCGAGGCGGACTTCGAGCGGGTGCGGGAGTGGCGGCTGTCGGACGCGCCGGACTACCCGACCTACCTGCGGGAGGCGGCGGAGCTGCTGGCGGAGGCGGTGGAGGGGTACGGGGCGGTCCGGGCGCGGCGGTTCCACCCGGAGGACTTCGCCGACCACTGCCTGCTGCACGGAGTGGACCCGCGGGAGCAGGCGGCCCGGGACGGCTACCTGGTCAATCCGCCGCTGCGGACCCAGCTGGTGACGTACCGGGGCGAGGAGCTGGCGGACTTCCTGCCCCGGCTGGTCCGGGCCCGCGAGGGCGGCCTCGCGCTGCGGTACGCCGACCTGCTGATGGACGGCGCGCTGTGCGGCGCGGCCGGCCCGCGCGACGGGGCCCGGGCCGCCGACCCGCGGGTGCGCCGGACGTACCAGCAGGCGTCCGAGGTGTTCCGGCGGGTGCTGGTGGGCGCGGGCTGCGGCGCCTACGAGTTCCGGGTCGCGGTGGACGCGCCGGGCGGGCCGCTGGAGGCGCAGGTCCGGGTGCTGCACTGGGAGGACGGCGCGGTGCGCATCCACGACGAGGACCTGGACCTGGTGACGGCGGTGCTCTGCGCGGGCCTGTACTGCGAGCTGCCCGGCGCGGCGGTGCTGCACGGCACCCAGGGCTCGGGCGCGCTGTGCGGGGAGTACCGGCAGGTGGCCTGGTCCTGGCGCAGCACGGGGTACGACTGGTCGCCGGCCGCGCTGGCGGTGGGCGGGGTGGCCGCCCGCCCGGGCTTCAGCCTGGGCACCGTGGTCTGAACGCCGCAGCGGGGCGGCCCGCCGGTCTCCCGGCGGCCCGCCCCGCTGTGACGTTTCTTCGGACGGTCGCGGCGGTCAGCCCGCGTCCTCCTCGCGGACGGCGCGGCGCGCGTCCGGGTTCAGCACGCCCCAGCTGATCAGCTGCTCGGTGAGGATCGAGGGGGACTGGTCGTAGATGACCGCCAGGGTGCGCAGGTCGTCCTGGCGGATCGACAGCACCTTGCCGTTGTAGTCGCCGCGCTGCGACTGGATGGTCGCCGCGTAGCGCTGCAGCGGGCCGGCCTTCTCGGACGGGACCTGGGTCAGGCGCTCCAGGTCCAGCACCAGGCGCGGCGGGGGCTCGGCGGCGCCGCCCGGGGTGCCGCCGGGCAGCAGCTCCTGCACCGGCACGCCGTAGAACTCGGCCAGCTCGGCGAGGCGCTGCACCGTCACCGCGCGGTCGCCGCGCTCGTAGGAGCCGACCACGACGGCCTTCCAGCGACCCTGGGACTTCTCCTCGACGCCGTGCAGGGAGAGACCCTGCTGAGTGCGGATCGCCCGGAGCTTGGCCCCGAGCTGCTTCGCGTAGTCGCTGGACATGGATCTCCCCGGACGAGATTGCTTCGCGTGCGCTGGAATGGGAGTGACGCAAGGGCCCTCGTGAAGCACCTTCGTAACTCACTGTGAGGTTACGTAGAGTGAGGTCGGTGCGTCAAGCCGAATGGGGCACTCGTGCGAACGGGCTGCGACCAGGGCCGCGACCAGGGGGGATCGGCGCGCTGCTACCATGGGCGAGGCTCCGGCTGCGGCCGGAAGCCTTTCCCGACATCCTTTAAGACCCGTCCCGTGAGGCGGGGAAGGAGGTCCGCTTCGGCATGACCACACCCAGTTCTGCTCCGCGCGCCCCGCACCAGGTGCTGGACGCCACCGACGTCGCCCGGGTCGTCACCCGGATCGCCCACGAGATCGTGGAACGCGCCAGGGGCGCGGAGGACGTCGTCCTGCTCGGCATCCACACCCGCGGCGTGCACCTCGCCCGGCGGCTGCGGGCCAAGCTCGAACAGATCACCGGCCGGGAGATCCCGTTCGGGACGCTGGACATCACCATGTACCGGGACGACCTGCGGCTGAAGCCCGCCCGGGCCCTGGAGCACACCGAGATCCCCGCCGAGGGCATCGACGGCCGGCTGGTGATCCTGGTCGACGACGTGCTGTTCTCCGGCCGCACCATCCGCGCCGCGCTCGACGCGCTCAGCGACATCGGCCGCCCGCGCGCCGTGCAGCTCGCCGTGATGGTCGACCGCGGGCACCGCGAACTCCCGATCCGCGCCGACTACGTGGGCAAGAACCTGCCCACCTCGCTGCGCGAGGCCGTGCAGGTCCAGCTCGCCGAGACCGACGGCCGGGACGCCGTTCTGCTCGGCGACCGCGACTACGCGGCTACGTCGCGCTCCGCGCGCATCGACCACAGCTCCCAGGCGCTCGCCGCCGACGCCGACCCCGAGCTCCCGGAGTAAACCCGCGTGAAGCGCCACCTCGTCTCCGCCGCCGACCTCAGCCGCGACGACGCGCTGCTGATCCTGGACACCGCCGAGGAGCTCGCCCAGCTCTCCGGACGGGCCGTCAAGAAGCTGCCCACGCTGCGCGGCCGCACCGTCGTCAACCTGTTCTTCGAGGACTCCACCCGCACCAAGACCTCCTTCGAGGTCGCCGAGAAGCGGCTCTCCGCGGACGTCATCAACTTCTCCGCCAAGGGCTCCTCGGTCTCCAAGGGCGAGAGCCTGAAGGACACCGCGCTCACCCTGCAGGCGATGGGCGCCGACGCCGTCGTCATCCGGCACCACGCCTCCGGCGCGCCCGCCCGGCTGGCCGGCTCGGACTGGCTGCACGGCTCGGTGATCAACGCCGGCGACGGCACCCACGAGCACCCCACCCAGGCCCTGCTCGACGCGTTCACCATGCGCCGCCACCTCAACCCCGGCCTCGGCCGCGACCTGGCCGGCCGCAAGGTCGCCATCGTCGGCGACGTCCTGCACAGCCGGGTCGCCCGCTCCAACGTGCTGCTGCTGACCACGCTCGGCGCCGAGGTCACCTTCGTCGCCCCGCCGACCCTGCTGCCGATCGGCATCGACACCTGGCCGTGCGAGGTCTCCTACGACCTCGACGCCGTGCTGCCGAAGGTCGACGCCGTGATGATGCTCCGGGTCCAGCGCGAGCGGATGAACGCCGCGTTCTTCCCCACCGAGCGCGAGTACTCCCGCCGCTACGGCCTGGACGGCGCCCGGCTGGCCCGGCTGCCCGAGCACGCGATCGTGATGCACCCCGGCCCGATGGTCCGCGGCATGGAGATCACCGCCGAGGTCGCCGACTCGCCGCGCTGCACCGTGGTCGAGCAGGTCGCCAACGGCGTCTCGGTCCGGATGGCCGTCCTCTACCTGCTGCTCGGCGGGGCCACCGCCGCCGACGCCCCCCGCACCACCGAACTCCCGGAGGCCGCCCAGTGACCACCTACCTGATCCGCAACGCCCAGATCCTCGGCGGCGCCCCCCAGGACATCCACATCGTCGACGGCGTGTTCGCCGCGATCGGCACCGGCCTGGACACCGAGGCCGACATCGACATCGACGCCTCCGGCCTGATCGCCCTGCCCGGCCTGGTCGACCTGCACACCCACCTGCGCGAGCCCGGCCGGGAGGACGCCGAGACCGTGCTGACCGGCACCCAGGCCGCCGCGATGGGCGGGTTCACCGCCGTGCACGCGATGGCCAACACCTTCCCGGTCGCCGACACCGCCGGCGTGGTCGAGCAGGTCTGGCGGCTCGGCCAGGAGTACGGCTACTGCGACGTGCAGCCGGTCGGCGCCGTCACCGTCGGCCTGGAGGGCAAGAAGCTCGCCGAGCTCGGCGCCATGCACGACTCCGCGGCCGGGGTGCGGGTGTTCTCCGACGACGGCAAGTGCGTGGACGACGCGGTGATCATGCGCCGCGCCCTGGAGTACGTGAAGGCCTTCGACGGCGTCGTCGCCCAGCACGCCCAGGAGCCCCGGCTCACCGAGGGCGCCCAGATGAACGAGGGCCTGGTCTCCGGCGAGCTCGGCCTCGGCGGCTGGCCCGCCGTCGCCGAGGAGTCGATCATCGCCCGGGACGTGCTGCTGGCCGCGCACGTCGGCTCCCGGGTGCACATCTGCCACCTGTCCACCGCCGGCTCGGTCGAGATCGTCCGCTGGGCCAAGGGCAAGGGCTGGGACGTCACCGCCGAGGTCACCCCGCACCACCTGCTGCTCACCGACGAACTGGTGCGCTCCTACGACCCGGTGTACAAGGTCAACCCGCCGCTGCGCACCGCCGAGGACGTCGAGGCGCTGCGCCGCGCGCTGGCCGACGGCACCATCGACGCCGTCGCCACCGACCACGCCCCGCACCCCGCGGAGGACAAGGACTGCGAGTGGGCGGTCGCCGCGATGGGCATGGTCGGCCTGGAGACCGCGCTGTCGGTCGTCCAGCAGACCATGGTCGACACCGGCCTGCTGAACTGGGAGGGCGTCGCGGACCGGATGTCGCACCGCCCGGCCCGGATCGGCCGCCTCAAGGGCCACGGACGGCCGATCTCGGTGGGTGAGCCGGCCAACCTGGTGCTGTTCGATCCCGCGTACCGTGGAGTGGTGAACCCCGACACCTTCGCCACCCGCTCCCGCAACACCCCCTACCGCGGCATGGACCTGCCCGGCCGGGTGCACGCCACCTTCCTGCGCGGCGAGGCGACCGTGCTGGCCGGCGAGCTGGTCGCGCGCTGATGCCGCTCGCCACCGAGAAGGGCCAGGTCACCGACTGGCCCGGGTACATCGGCGCGTCCGTCGGGCTGCTGATCCTGATCGGGCTGGTGTACTGGCTGATGCGGCAGGGCTGGAACTGGCGCCGCACCACCCAGTCCGACCTGCCCCAACCGCCCACCGCCCCGGACGAGTTGGGCGAGGTTCTGCTGGCCGCGCCCGGCCGCTACCACGGCACCACCACCGCCGGGAACTGGCTGGACCGGGTGGTCGCGCACGGCCTGGGCACCCGCAGCCTGGCCGAGCTCACCCTCACCGAGCGGGGCCTGCTGGCCCGCCGCCCCGGCGCCGACGACCTGTGGGTCCCGGCCGCCGACCTGGCCGGCGCCCGGCTGGACTCCGGCATCGCCGGCAAGGTGGTGCCCAGCGGGCTGCTGGTCGTCGGCTGGCGGCTCGGCGGACGGGGGCTGGAAAGCGGTTTCCGGTTGGACGCCGCGGACGAGCACGAGGCCTGGATCGAGGCCGTCGGTGCTCTGGTGACACGAACGAAGACGACGAAGACGGAAGAGGCCGCGACATGACCGCACCTGCCCCCACCACGCAGCGCACCAGGCGGGAGCGCGTGCCCGCCGTGCTCGTCCTGGAGGACGGCCGGACCTTCCGCGGCGAGGCCTACGGCGCGGTCGGCGAGACCTTCGGCGAGGCGGTCTTCAACACCGGCATGTCCGGCTACCAGGAGACCCTGACCGACCCGTCCTACCACCGCCAGGTGGTCGTGATGACGGCCCCGCAGATCGGCAACACCGGCTGGAACGACGAGGACGACGAGTCGCAGCAGATCTGGGTGGCCGGCTACGTGGTCCGCGACCCCTCCCGGATCGCCTCCAACTGGCGGGCGAAGCGCTCGCTGGACGAGGAGCTGGAGCGCCAGGGCGTCGTCGGCATCAGCGGCATCGACACCCGCGCGCTCACCCGCCACCTGCGCGAGCGCGGCGCGATGCGGGTCGGCATCTTCTCCGGCCCGGCCGTCGCCGACGGCGCGGCGCTGCTGGCCAAGGTGCAGCAGGCCCCGGAGATGAAGGGCGCCGACCTGTGCGCCGAGGTCGCCACCAAGGAGGCCTACGTCGTCCCCGCGATCGGCGCGAAGAAGTTCACCGTCGCCGCCGTCGACCTCGGCATCAAGGGCATGACCCCGCACCGGATGGCCGAGCGCGGCATCGAGGTGCACGTGCTGCCCGCGAACTCCACCGTCGAGGACATCTACGCCGTGCAGCCCGACGGCGTGTTCTTCTCCAACGGCCCCGGCGACCCGGCCACCGCCGACCACCAGGTCGAGGTGCTGCGCGGCGTGCTGGCGAAGAAGACCCCGTTCTTCGGCATCTGCTTCGGCAACCAGATCCTCGGCCGGGCCCTCGGCTTCGGCACCTACAAGCTCAAGTACGGCCACCGCGGCATCAACCAGCCGGTGCAGGACCGCAGCACCGGCAAGGTCGAGGTGACCGCCCACAACCACGGCTTCGCCGTGAACGCGCCGCTGGACCAGGTGAGCGACACCCCCTTCGGGCGGGTCGAGGTCTCCCACGTCTGCCTCAACGACGACGTGGTCGAGGGCCTGCAGGCACTCGACGTCCCCGCCTTCAGCGTGCAGTACCACCCCGAAGCGGCCGCCGGCCCGCACGACGCCGCGTACCTCTTCGACCGCTTCGTCCAGCTCATGGAGGGCCAGCGTGCCTAAGCGCACCGACATCAAGTCCGTCCTGGTGATCGGCTCCGGCCCGATCGTGATCGGCCAGGCGGCGGAGTTCGACTACTCGGGCACGCAGGCCTGCCGGGTGCTCAAGGCCGAGGGCCTGCGGGTGATCCTGGTCAACTCCAACCCGGCCACCATCATGACCGACCCGGAGATCGCCGACGCCACCTACGTCGAGCCGATCACCCCCGAGTTCGTCGAGAAGATCATCGCCAAGGAGCGCCCCGACGCGCTGCTGCCGACCCTGGGCGGCCAGACCGCGCTGAACACCGCGATCTCGCTGCACAAGGCCGGGACGCTGGAGAAGTACGACGTCGAGCTGATCGGCGCCGACGTCGAGGCGATCAACAAGGGCGAGGACCGCGAGCTGTTCAAGGGCGTGGTCGAGGCCGTCAACGCCAAGATCGGCCACGGCGAGTCCGCCCGCTCGGTGATCTGCCACTCGATGGAGGACGTGCTGGCGGGCGTGGACACGCTCGGCGGCTACCCCGTCGTGGTCCGCCCGTCCTTCACCATGGGCGGCGCCGGCTCCGGCTTCGCGCACGACGAGGAGGACCTGCGCCGGATCGCCGGCCAGGGCCTGGCCCTCTCGCCGACCACCGAGGTGCTCCTGGAGGAGTCCATCCTCGGCTGGAAGGAGTACGAGCTGGAGCTGATGCGCGACAAGCACGACAACGTGGTCGTGGTCTGCTCGATCGAGAACTTCGACCCGATGGGCGTGCACACCGGTGACTCGATCACCGTCGCCCCGGCGATGACGCTCACCGACCGCGAGTACCAGATCCTGCGCGACATCGGCATCGCCGTGATCCGCGAGGTCGGCGTCGACACCGGCGGCTGCAACATCCAGTTCGCGGTCAACCCCGAGGACGGCCGGGTCATCGTCATCGAGATGAACCCGCGCGTCTCGCGCTCCTCCGCGCTGGCCTCCAAGGCGACCGGCTTCCCGATCGCCAAGATCGCCGCGAAGCTGGCCGTCGGCTACACGCTGGACGAGATCCCCAACGACATCACCGAGCAGACCCCGGCCTCCTTCGAGCCGACCCTCGACTACGTCGTGGTGAAGGTGCCGCGGTTCGCGTTCGAGAAGTTCCCGTCCGCCGACGCCACGCTGACCACCACCATGAAGTCGGTGGGCGAGGCGATGGCGATGGGCCGCAACTTCCCCGAGGCGCTGAACAAGGCGCTGCGCTCGCTGGAGAAGAAGGGCTCCCAGTTCGCCTTCGTCGGCGAGCCGGGGGAGAAGGACGCGCTGCTGGAGACCGCGAAGGTCCCGACGGACGGCCGGATCAACACCGTGATGCAGGCGATCCGGGCCGGCGCCACCCCCGAGGAGGTGTTCGACGCGACCAGGATCGACCCGTGGTTCGTCGACCAGCTCTTCCTGATCCACGAGATCGCCGTCGAGCTGGCCGAGGCCGCCGAGCTCGACCCGGAGCTGCTGCGGCACGCCAAGCGGCACGGCTTCTCCGACCAGCAGATCGGCGAGATCCGCGGCCTCAAGGCCGACGTGGTCCGCGAGGTGCGGCACGCGCTCGGCATCCGCCCGGTGTTCAAGACCGTCGACACCTGCGCCGCCGAGTTCGCCGCCAAGACCCCGTACTTCTACTCGTCCTACGACGAGGAGAGCGAGGTCGCCTCCCGGACCAAGCCCGCCGTGATCATCCTGGGCTCCGGCCCGAACCGGATCGGCCAGGGCATCGAGTTCGACTACTCCTGCGTGCACGCCTCCTTCGCGCTCGCCACTGCGCCGACTCCTGTTGGCGGGTACGAGACCGTGATGGTCAACTGCAACCCGGAGACCGTCTCCACCGACTACGACACCTCCGACCGGCTCTACTTCGAGCCGCTCACCCTGGAGGACGTGCTGGAGATCGTGCACGCCGAGCAGCAGGCCGGGCCGCTGGCCGGCGTCATCGTGCAGCTCGGCGGCCAGACCCCGCTCGGCCTGGCCCAGGCGCTCAAGGACAACGGCGTGCCGATCGTCGGCACCTCGCCCGAGGCGATCCACCTCGCCGAGGAGCGCGGCGCGTTCGGCCGCGTGCTGCGCGACGCCGGGCTGCCCGCCCCCAAGCACGGCACCGCGTTCTCCTTCGAGGAGGCCAAGGCGATCGCCGACGAGATCGGCTACCCCGTGCTGGCCCGCCCGTCCTACGTGCTCGGCGGCCGCGGCATGGAGATCGTCTACGACGAGCCCTCGCTCGCCTCCTACCTGGAGCGGCACGCCGGCCTGATCTCCGAGCACCCCGTGCTGATCGACCGCTTCCTGGACGACGCGGTCGAGATCGACGTCGACGCGCTCTACGACGGCGAGGAGCTGTACCTCGGCGGCGTGATGGAGCACATCGAGGAGGCCGGCATCCACTCCGGCGACTCCGCCTGCGCGCTGCCCCCGATCACCCTCGGCGGGTACGACATCAAGCGGCTCCGCTCGGCCACCGAGGGCATCGCCAAGGGCGTCGGCGTGCGCGGCCTGATCAACATCCAGTTCGCGCTGTCCGGCGACATCCTGTACGTGCTGGAGGCCAACCCGCGCGCCTCCCGCACCGTGCCGTTCACCTCCAAGGCCACCGCCGTCCCGCTGGCCAAGGCCGCCGCCCGGATCTCGCTCGGCGCCACCGTCGCCGAACTGCGCGCCGAGGGCCTGCTGCCGCGCGAGGGCGACGGCGGCACGCTGCCCGCCGACGCGCCGATCTCGGTCAAGGAGGCCGTGATGCCGTGGTCGCGCTTCCGCGACGTGCACGGCCGCGGCGTGGACACCGTGCTCGGCCCCGAGATGCGCTCCACCGGTGAGGTCATGGGCATCGACCGGGTCTTCGGCACCGCCTACGCCAAGTCCCAGGCCGGCGCGTACGGCGCCCTGCCCACCAGCGGCAAGGTGTTCGTCTCGGTCGCCAACCGCGACAAGCGCAACCTGGTCTTCCCGGCCCGCGCGCTGGTCGAGCTCGGCTTCGAACTGCTCGCCACCACCGGCACCGCCGAGGTGCTGCAGCGCGGCGGCATCCCCGCCACCGTGGTGCGCAAGCACTCCGACGGCGAGGGCCCGAACGGCGAGAAGACCATCGTCCAGCTGATCCACGAGGGCGCGGTCGACCTGATCATCAACACCCCGTACGGCACCGGCGGCCGCCTCGACGGCTACGAGATCCGCACCGCCGCGGTCTCCCGGGGCGTGCCCTGCCTGACCACCGTGCAGGCGATGGGCGCGGCCGTGCAGGGCATCGCCGAGCTGCGGCGCGGCGAGGTCGGCGTGATGTCGCTGCAGGAGCACGCGGCACTGATCGACTCCGGCCGGAACTAGGCCGCAACCGTGGGGGGCACGCCGGTCCGGACACCGGCGGCCCCCCACGTCCATGTCCCGGCTCGGCCCACGGAGGATCCGCCCGCCATGTACAAGCTCCTGTTCAACCTGGTCTTCAAGAAGATGGACCCGGAGAAGGCCCACCACCTGGCGTTCTTCTGGGTCCGGCTGGCGCACTCGGTGCCCGGCCTGCGGCAGCTGGTGCGGGCCGTGCTCGCCCCCCGCGACCCGAAGCTGCGCACCACCGCGCTCGGCCTCGACCTGCCCGGCCCGTTCGGCCTCGGCGCGGGCTTCGACAAGAACGGCATCGGCATCGACGGCCTGTCGATGCTCGGCTTCGACTACGTCGAGATCGGCACCGTCACCGGCGAGCCGCAGCCCGGCAACCCCGCCCCCCGGCTGTTCCGCCTGGTCGAGGACCGGGCGCTGATCAACCGGATGGGCTTCAACAACCAGGGCGCCGACCGGGTCGCCGCCCGGCTCGCGGCCCGCCCGCGCACCAGCAGCACCCCCGTGCTCGGCGTCAACATCGGCAAGACCAAGGTCGTCCCGGAGGACGAGGCGACGGCCGACTACCTGAAGAGCGCGAAGGCGCTGGCCCCGTACGCCGACTACCTGGTGGTCAACGTCTCCTCCCCGAACACCCCCGGGCTGCGCAACCTGCAGGCCGTCCAGGTGCTCGGCCCGCTGCTGTGGGATGTCCGCAAGGCCGCCGACGAGGTGACCACCCATCACGTCCCGCTGCTGGTGAAGATCGCCCCCGACCTGGCCGACGAGGACATCGACGAGATCGCCGACATGGCGCTGCACCTCGGCCTGGACGGCATCATCGCCACCAACACCACCATCGGCCGCGAGGGCCTGCGCACCCCCGCCGCCCGGATCGAGGAGATCGGCATGGGCGGCCTGTCCGGCGCCCCGCTGAAGGCCCGCTCGCTGGAGGTGCTGGAGCGGCTGCGCAAGCGCACCGACGGCCGGCTCGCCCTGGTCTCGGTCGGCGGCATCGAGACCGCCGAGGACGCCTGGCAGCGCATCCTGGCCGGCGCCGACCTGGTGCAGGGCTACTCCGCGTTCATCTACCAGGGCCCGTTCTGGATGCGCCGGCTGCACAAGGGCCTGTCCGCCCGGCTGCGCGCCGCCGGCTACGCGACGATCGGCGAGGCGGTCGGCAAGGGCGTCCGCTGAGCCCCGCCGCTCCGTCGCCCTGCAGCCCCGCCCCCGCCCCCGCCGAGACGACCGTTGAGTTGAGGAAGAGACCACCGATGACTGACACCACGCCCTTCGGCACCCGCCTGCGCACCGCCCTCGACACCCGCGGGCAGCTCTGCGTCGGCATCGACCCGCACGGCTCGCTGCTCACCGCCTGGGGGCTGAACGACGACCTGAACGGCCTGGAGACCTTCTCCCGCACCGTCGTCGAGGCGCTGGCCGACCGGGTCGCCGTGCTGAAGCCGCAGGCCGCGTTCTTCGAGCGCTTCGGCAGCCGCGGCATCGCCGTGCTGGAGCGCGCGGTGGCCGAGGCCCGGGCAGCCGGCGCGCTGGTGCTGATGGATGCCAAGCGCGGCGACATCGGCTCCACCATGGCCGCCTACGCCGAGACCTTCCTGGCCCCCGACAGCCCGCTGTTCTCGGACGCCCTGACCGTCAGCCCCTACCTGGGCTTCGGCTCGCTGCAGCCCGCCGTCGACCTGGCCCGGCGCAACGGCTGCGGCCTGTTCGCGCTGGCGCTGACCTCCAACCCGGAGGGCCACGAGGTGCAGCGCGCCGTCGGCGCCGACGGCGAGAGCGTGGCGCAGGCCGTGCTGCGCCGCCTCGCGGCGGAGAACTCCGGTGCGGCGCCGCTGGGTTCGTTCGGCGCGGTGGTCGGCGCGACGCTCGCCGACGCGGGCGTGGACCTGGCGATCAACGGCCCGCTGCTGGCCCCCGGGGTGGGCGCGCAGGGCGCCACCGCGGCCGACCTGCCGCGGGTCTTCGGCGACCAGGTGCGCAACGTGGTGCCCTCGGTGAGCCGCGACGTGCTGAAGCACGGCCCCTCGGTGGCGGCGCTGCAGCAGGCCGCGCAGGCGTTCGTCGACGATGTGAGGGCCGTCACAAACGCCTGATCAATGGGCCGTCAACTCGGCTGATTTGCCCCGAAAAGTCCTGGGTCGGCCCCTGCTGACCTGGACTTTTCGTGTTCTTTTCCTGACGCGGCGGCCCAAGTTGGGTAGTGTCCGGCGGTAGGACGCCAGTTGGGGATGGCCGAGGCCACCTCCGCAGGTCAGAGCCTGTGGCGTCCGGGCACGACCAAGTCATGGCTCATCCCTTCCATCCACACCTGAGGTGAACGGCGTGGCTCTTCCGCCCCTTACTCCCGAACAGCGCACCGCCGCGCTCGCCAAGGCCGCCGAGGCTCGTCGCAAGCGTGCCGACGTCAAGAACCGGCTGAAGCACTCGGGCGCCTCGCTGCACGACGTCATCAAGGCCGGCAAGTCCGACGACGAGGTCATCGGCAAGATGAAGGTCTCCGCCCTGCTGGAGTCCCTGCCGGGTGTCGGCAAGGTGCGCGCCAAGCAGATCATGGAGCGCCTGGGGATCTCCGAGAGCCGCCGCGTGCGCGGCCTCGGCACGAACCAGATCGCTTCCCTGGAGCGCGAGTTCGGCGGCGCCGCCTCCTGACCGGAGGCCGGTGTCGGCGGAACCTCCGCGATCCGGGATAATCGGTGCATGAGTGAGCGTCCGCGGCTGACCGTGCTCTCCGGCCCCTCCGGGGTCGGCAAGAGCACGGTCGTCGCTCATATGAGGAAGCAGTTCCCCGAGGTCTGGCTGTCGGTGTCGGCGACGACCCGCCACCCGCGCCCGGGCGAGCGCGACGGCGTGCAGTACCACTTCGTCGACCACGAGCAGTTCGACAAGCTGGTCGCCAACGGCGAACTGCTGGAGTGGGCGGTGTTCGCCGGGAACCGGTACGGGACGCCCCGGCAGGCCGTGCTCGACAAGCTCGACCAGGGCGAGCCGGTGCTGCTGGAGATCGACCTCCAGGGCGCCCGGCAGGTCAAGGAGTCGATGCCCGAGGCCCAGCTGGTGTTCCTGGCCCCGCCGAGCTGGGAGGAGCTGGTCCGCCGGCTCACCGGCCGCGGCACCGAGTCGCAGGAGGTCATCGACGAGCGGCTGGCCGCGGCGAAGGTCGAGCTGGCGGCGGAGTCGGAGTTCGACACCACGCTGGTCAACACCTCCGTCGAGCAGGTGGCGGCCGAACTGCTAGCCTTGCTCGGTGTAGCCTGACCGGATCGGCTGCACCCAGCCGGTCCGGGACCTGGGTCCTGGGACGAGAGTCCTGGGGCGAGAGTCCTGACAAACCACTTCGGAAGGTTCAGCGTGTCCTCTTCGATGACCGCGCCCGAGGGCATCATCAACCCGCCGATCGACGAGCTGCTCGAGGCCACCGACTCCAAGTACAGCCTGGTGATCTACGCGGCCAAGCGCGCCCGCCAGATCAACGCGTACTACTCCCAGCTGGGCGAGGGCCTGCTGGAGTACGTCGGCCCGCTGGTCGACACCCACGTGCACGAGAAGCCGCTGTCGATCGCGCTCCGCGAGATCAACGCCGGCCTGCTCACCGCCGAGGCGGTCGAGGGCGTCTGAGCCCCACGCTCCGTCGAGGGCCCGTCCAGCACCTTTCCGGTGCCGGGCGGGCCCTCGTGCGTGTGCGCCGCGACACGTCGCAGCCGCGCGCCGACGGGCCGTAAGGTGGGGCCGCGAACCCCGTCGTGAGGAGAGTCGACCGTCATGAGCGCACCCCGGGTGGTCCTCGGCGTCAGCGGCGGGATCGCCGCCTACAAGGCCTGCGAGCTGCTGCGCCGGTTCACCGAGTCCGGGCACCAGGTGATGGTGGTGCCGACCGCCGCCGCGCTGCACTTCGTCGGCGAGGCGACCTGGGCGGCGCTGTCCGGGCGGCCCGCGGCGGTGGAGACCTGGGAGCGGGTGCACGAGGTCCCGCACGTGCGGATCGGGCAGCAGGCCGACCTGGTGGTGGTCGCCCCCGCCACCGCCGACCTGCTCGCCAAGGCCGCCCACGGCCTCGCCGACGACCTGCTCACCAACACCCTGCTGACCGCCCGCTGCCCCGTGGTGTTCGCCCCCGCCATGCACACCGAGATGTGGGAGCACCCCGCCACCCAGGAGAACGTCGCCACGCTGCGCCGGCGCGGCGCGCTGGTGATCGAGCCCGCGGTCGGCCGCCTCACCGGCGTCGACACCGGCAAGGGCCGGCTGCCCGACCCCGGCGAGATCTTCGCCGCCTGCCGCCGGGTGCTGGCCCGCGGCGGCCTGGAGCACGACCTGACGGGCCGTCACGTCCTGGTGTCGGCCGGCGGCACCCGCGAACCGCTCGACCCGGTGCGCTTCCTCGGCAACCGCTCCTCCGGCAAGCAGGGCTACGCGCTGGCCGCGACCGCCGCCGCCCGCGGCGCCCGGGTCACCCTGGTCGCCGCCAACACCGCGCTGCCCGACCCGGCCGGCGTCGACGTGGTCCGGGTCGGCACCGCGCTGGAGCTGCGCGACGCCGTGCTGAAGGCCGCCGCCGACGCCGACGCCGTGGTGATGGCCGCCGCCGTCGCCGACTTCCGGCCCGCCGAGTACGCCACCGGCAAGATCAAGAAGGTGGACGGGGTCGAACCCGCGCCGGTCGCGCTGGTCCGCAACCCCGACGTGCTGGCCGAGATCTCCGCCGACCGGGCCCGGGACGGCCAACTGGTGGTCGGCTTCGCCGCCGAGACCGACGACGTGCTCGCGCACGGCCGGGCCAAGCTCGCCCGCAAGGGCTGCGACCTGCTGGTGGTCAACGAGGTCGGCGACGGCAAGGCCTTCGGCCAGGACACCAACAGCGCCGTCCTGCTCGGCGCCGACGGCTCCGAGGTCCACATCGCGGACGGTCCGAAGGAGGCGCTGGCCGACGCGGTCTGGGACCAGGTCGTCGCCCGGCTGCCCCGGGACGGGGCCGGCGCCGACCGCTGAGCCCGGCAACGGCCCGGGGTGTCCGGGCAGTTGGGTCTGCCGCCGCCGGGTGCCGGGCAGCGGTCCGGTCCCGGCGGACACCCGGAATCCCGTTCCCGGACACGTCCGACCGGTACGGGGAGTCCCCGTGATCGGTAGCCGACCGTTACACTCCACAGCAGGAATTCACGTCAAGTCTTTCCGGATGCCTCGGGACTTCCGAGCGCATTCAGTCAGCAGCCGCTGCAACCCCAGGGAGCGCTGTGTCTCGCCGCCTGTTCACCTCGGAGTCCGTCACCGAGGGCCACCCCGACAAGATCGCTGACCAGATCAGCGACACCATCCTGGACGCCCTCCTCAAGGACGACCCGACCTCCCGCGTCGCCGTGGAGACCCTGATCACCACCGGCCTGGTGCACATCGCCGGCGAGGTCACCACCAAGGCCTACGCCCCGATCGCCCAGCTGGTTCGGGAGAAGATCCTGGAGATCGGCTACGACTCGTCCAAGAAGGGCTTCGACGGCGCCTCCTGCGGCGTGTCGGTGTCGATCGGCTCGCAGTCGCCGGACATCGCGCAGGGCGTCGACACCGCCCACGAGCACCGGGTCGAGGGCGACGACGACGAGCTGGACCGCCAGGGCGCCGGCGACCAGGGCCTGATGTTCGGCTACGCCTGCGACGACACCCCCGAGCTGATGCCGCTGCCGATCACCCTCGCGCACCGGCTCTCCCGCCGCCTCACCGAGGTCCGCAAGAACGGGACCATCCCCTACCTGCGCCCCGACGGCAAGACCCAGGTCACCATCGAGTACGACGGCGACCGCGCCGTGCGCCTCGACACCGTGGTGGTCTCCTCCCAGCACGCCAGCGACATCGACCTGGACTCGCTGCTCACCCCCGACATCCGGGAGTTCGTGGTCGAGCCGGAGCTGCAGCGCCTGGAGGCCGACGGCATCAAGCTGGTCACCGAGGGCTACCGCCTGCTGGTCAACCCGACCGGGCGCTTCGAGATCGGCGGCCCGATGGGCGACGCCGGCCTCACCGGTCGCAAGATCATCATCGACACCTACGGCGGCATGGCCCGGCACGGCGGCGGCGCCTTCTCCGGCAAGGACCCGTCCAAGGTCGACCGCTCCGCCGCGTACGCGATGCGCTGGGTCGCCAAGAACATCGTCGCGGCGGGCCTGGCCACCCGCGCCGAGGTCCAGGTCGCGTACGCGATCGGCAAGGCCGAGCCGGTCGGTCTGTTCGTCGAGACCTTCGGCACCGAGACCGTCCCGGTCCTGAAGATCCAGGAAGCCGTCACCCAGGTCTTCGACCTGCGCCCGGCCGCGATCATCCGCGACCTGGACCTGCTGCGTCCGATCTACCAGCAGACCGCCGCGTACGGCCACTTCGGCCGTGAGCTGCCGGACTTCACCTGGGAGCGCACCGACCGGGTCGAGGCGCTGAAGGCCGCCGTCGCGGGCTGAGTGTTCCTGCGGTGCCGTTGCCGCCCGTCGAGGGGTCTCCCTTCGGCGGGCGGCTGCGTCGTTCGCGGCGGCTTCGCGCGGGGGACATCGTTCGAGGCGGCTTCGCAGCGGGCGGCTGCGTTGTTCGAGGCGGCTTCGCGGTGGGCGGTTTCGGGGTTCTGTCGGTCCGGTCGGCTAGGTTGGGGGCGTGAGCAGCGCGGACGGTCCCGGGGAGCAGTTGGCGTTCATCCGGGAGACGGTGCGCCGGGCCCGGCCGAAGGCCGCCCGTGGGGTGGTGCTGGCCGAACGGCAGCCGGTGGCACGGGTGTTGGTCGACAAGGGCGTGCTGAGCCTGGACCAGTACTTCGACTACGCCGTCCCCGAGGCGATGTCCGCCGACGCCCGCCCCGGCGTCCGGGTCCGGGTCCGGTTCGGCGGCCGGGTCGGCGCGCACGGGCGGCGCGAGGGCGGCACCCTGCACGACGGCTTCGTCGTCGAGCGGCGGGACGACTCCGACTACGCGGGCCCGCTCGCGCCGCTGGCCCGGGTGCTGTCGCCCGAGGTGGTGCTGACGCCCCGGCTGCTGCGGCTGTGCCGGGCCGTCGCCGACCGGTACGCGGGCACCCTCGCCGACGTGCTGCAACTGGCCGTCCCGCCGCGGCACGCGGGCGCCGAGGCCGAGCCCTCGCCGCGCCCGCTGCCGCCGCCGGCCGGGCCGCCCGCCCCGGGCAGCTGGGAGCGGTACGCGCACGGGCCGGAGTTCCTGGCCTCGCTGGCGGGCGGACACGCGCCGCGCGCCGTGTGGACGGCGCTGCCCGGCCCCGGGTGGCCGGCCGAGATCGCCCGGGCCGTCGCCGCGACGCTGGCCGCCGGGCGCGGCGCGCTGGTGGTGCTGCCGGACGGCCGGGCGGTGGCCCGGGTCGACGCGGCGCTGCGGGAGGTGCTGGGCGCCGGGCGGCACGTGGTGCTGGCCGCCGAGGCCGGGCCGCAGGAGCGCTACCGCCGCTGGCTGTCCGTCAGCCGGGGCTCGGTGCACGCCGCGATCGGCACCCGGGCCGCCGTGTTCGCCCCCGTCCGCGACCTCGGCCTGCTGGTGGTCTGGTCGGACGGCGACAACAGCCACAGCGACCCGAACGCCCCCTACCCGCACGTCCGGGAGGTGGCGCTGCTGCGGGCCGCCGAGGAGGGCGCCGGGATGCTGCTCGGCGGCGTCTCGACCACGGTGGAGGCCGCGCAGCTGCTGCGCTCCGGCTGGGCCCGCCCGCTGGCCGCCCCCCGGGAGACCGTCCGGCGGACCGCGCCCCGGGTGCGCACCGTCACCGACTACGACCAGGCCCGGGACGGCGCCGCGCAGGCCGCCCGGCTGCCCACGGTGGCCTGGGAGACCGCCCGGGACGCGCTGGCCCGCGGGCCGGTGCTGGTCCAGGTGCCGCGGCGGGGCTACGCGCCCCGGCTGGTCTGCGGGCGCTGCCGGGAGACGGCGCGCTGCCGGGCCTGCGGCGGGCCGCTGGAGTCCCCGGCGGCGGACGCCGCGCTGCGCTGCGCCTGGTGCGGGACGGAGGAGCACGACTGGCACTGCGCCGAGTGCGGGTCGTTCCGGCTGCGGGCCGCGGTGGTGGGCGTGCGGCGGACGGCGGAGGAGCTCGGCAAGGCGTTCCCGCGGGTCCCGGTGCGGACCTCCGGGCGGGACGCGGTGCTGGCGACGGTGCCGGCCGCGCCCGCGCTGGTGCTGGCCACGCCGGGCGCGGAGCCCGTCGCCGAGGGCCCCGGCTACGCGGCGGCGCTGCTGCTGGACGGCTGGGCGCTGCTCAACCGGCCCGACCTGCGGGCCGGCGAGGAGGCCGTCCGGCGCTGGCTGACCGCCGCCTCGCTGGTCCGGCCCGCGGACGAGGGCGGCACGGTGGTGGTGGTCGCGGAGGCTTCCGCGCGGGCGGTGCAGGCGCTGGTCCGCTGGGACCCGGCCGGGCACGCGGCCGCGGAGCTGGACGAGCGGGAGGAACTGCGCTTCCCGCCGGTCTCCCGGATGGCCTCGGTGACGGGCCCGGCGCGGGCGGTCGCCGACCTGCTGGGGCTGCTGCGGCTCCCGGCGGGGGCGGACGTGCTGGGGCCGGTGCCGTTGGTGCCTGCTGCGGGGGGCGCCGCGGGTGCTGCTGCCGGTGGCGGGGCCGGGGGCGTGCAGGGGGAGAGTGGGGAGCGTGCGCTGGTGCGGGTCGCGCCGGGGCAGGGGGCGGCGCTGGCCGCCGCGCTGAAGAGTGCGCAGATCGCGCGGTTGGCGCTGCGCGGGGCGGAGACGGTGCGGATCAGGGTCGATCCGCCGGACATCGGGTGAGGGGCGCGGCTGCCGCGTCGGGCGTTCTGCTGCGCGGGGGTGCGGCGGGATTGCGGCGGGATCGCGGGGCAGGCTGCGCCGCGATCCGGCCGGGGTGGAGTGGGGTGGAGCGGGGTGGAGTGCGGTGGGGTCAGCGGGTGCGCTGCGGGACGAGCGGGCTCGCCTGGCGGGCCTGCGGGATCGGCGGCCGGCCGGCCGGGAGGGCGGGGAGGGACGGGACGGCCGGGGCGTGTCCGGGGGCGGCGGCCGGGGTCTCGGCCTCGGCCTCGGTCTCGCGCGGGGCGGGGAGGAGTTCGCCGGCCGGGCGGCGCATGCCGTAACGGCGGTGCACGGCCTGCTTGGTGACGCCCAGGGCCGAGCCGACGGAGTCCCAGGAGAAGCCGAGGGCGCGGTCGAACTCGACGGCGGCGGCGACCAGGGTCTCGACGCTCTCGCGCAGTTCCTGGGCCAGGCGGACGGTCGGGGCGGGGGCGCGTCCGTAGACCACGAAGCCGGCGGAGGTGCTGGGGCGGCGCGGGCGGTAGACGTTGCCCAGCTGGGCGGTGAGCGTGCGCAGGGCGTCGACCTGGCGGCGGACCCGCTCGATGTCCCGCACCAGCAGGTGCAGGGACGCCCGGGCCCGGGCGTCGTGGTTGATCTGCTCGGCCATGGCCTCGTTGCCACCTCTCGGTCGGGTCGCGTGCTCGGGGCGCTCGCGCGTCCCGGTCAATTCCCATTGACCAACGCACGGGGGGTCGTTGGGTCACGCGCGGAGTGGGACTCGGGATATGCCAGTGGTCGCTCCGACCGGGCGGCGGGGATTGCATAGACTTCCCCGGGAGCCGTCGTTTCCGTTCCGTTCCGGCACACAGGGAGTCGCAGTCTTGGCAGTTCAGCCGATCCGGATCTTCGGCGATCCGGTCCTGCGGGCGACCGCGAAGCCGGTGACCACCTTCGACAAGGAGCTGCGGAGGCTGGTGAAGGACCTGACCGACACCATGCTGAACGCCCCCGGCGCGGGCCTCGCGGCGCCCCAACTGGGCATTTCGCTGCGGGTCTTCACCTACCACGTGGACGGCGAGGTCGGCCACCTGATCAATCCGGACCTGTCGCTCAGCGAGGAGGAGCAGGACGGCCCCGAGGGCTGCCTGTCGCTGCCCGGCCTGCGGTTCGACACCAAGCGGGCCCACGGCGTGGTGGCGAAGGGCTTCAACATGCACGGCGACCCGGTGACGGTGGAGGGCACTCAGCTGCTCGCCCGGTGCATCCAGCACGAGACCGACCACCTGGACGGGATCATCTTCATCGACCGGCTCGACCGGGAGACCCGGAAAGCGGCGATGAAGGCGATCCGGGAGAGCGACTGGGGCGGCGGCCCGGCGCCGACGGTGCGGATCTCGCCGCATTCCACTTCCACCTTCGGGCCGATCCGCTGACGATCCGTCGTTCCGACCGTCCGCCCGCTCGGATTGTCCGGAGAGGTGATTGCCGGAGGGACTGACTCTCCGATCATCGTTTTCGGGCAATCCGATGTTCTGCTGTTCCGCCTGTTCCGTCTGTTCCGCCCGTTCCGCTCGTCCGATCTTTCGCTCGTCGGATGTTCTGCCCGTCCGATGTTCCGCTCGTCGGATGTTCTGTCCGTTCGGTCCTGTTGGACTTCACGAAAGGCCCTGCCCCGTGCGCCTCGTCTTCGCCGGCACCCCCGAGGTCGCCGTTCCCGCCCTGGACGCCCTGCTGGCCTCCCAGCACGAGGTGGTCGCCGTGGTGACCCGCCCCGACGCGCCGGCCGGGCGCGGGCGCAAGCTGGTGGCCAGCCCCGTCGCGCAGCGCGCCGAGGAGGCCGGCATCGAGGTGCTGAAGCCGGCCCGGCCGAGCGAGCCGGAGTTCATGGCGCGGCTGGCCGAACTCGCCCCCGACTGCTGCCCCGTGGTGGCGTACGGGGCGCTGATCCGGCCCGGCGCGCTGGAGATCCCGGTGCACGGCTGGGTGAACCTGCACTTCTCGCTGCTGCCCGCGTGGCGCGGCGCCGCGCCCGTCCAGCACGCCGTGATGGCGGGCGACGAGGTGACCGGCGCGTCGACCTTCCTGATCGAGCAGGGCCTGGACTCCGGCCCGGTGTTCGGCGTCCTCACCGAGCTGGTCAAGCCCACCGACACCAGCGGCGAGCTGCTGACCCGGCTGTCGCACGCGGGCGCCGAACTGCTGGTGCGCACCATGGACGCGATCGAGACCGGGCAGGCCCGGCCGGAGCCGCAGCCGCTGGACGGGGTCTCGCTGGCGCCGAAGATCACCGTCGAGGACGCCCGGATCGAGTGGACCCACCCCGCGCTGCGGGTCGACCGGGTGGTGCGCGGCTGCGCGCCTGCGCCCGGCGCGTGGACCTGGTTCCGCGGCGAGCGGCTCAAGGTGACCGGCCCCGTCCGCCTGCTGCCGGACGAGACCGGCCTGGCGCCGGGCGAGCTGGCGGTCGCCAAGAACAGCGTCCGGGTCGGCACCGGTAGCCACGCGGTGGAGCTGGGCGAGGTCCGGCCGCAAGGCAAGAAGGCGATGGCGGCCGCGGACTGGGCGCGCGGCGTCCGGATCGAGTCCGGGGAGCGCTTCGAGGTCGGCGAGGGCTCCGGGGCCGGTGAGCGTTCCGGGGGCGGCGAGGGCTGAGCGGCCCGGTGGAGGGGGTGGGCGGCGGGTTCGGCCTAGACTTGGGGCGAGGCCCCTCGGTGGGCCGGACCTGATCCGCAGCACCTTTGGTTTCGAGGCACCGTTGTGAGCACCCCCGCGAGCAGTTCCGCGAGCACCCCCGCGAGCACCTCCGCCGGCGCGAAGCGCGCCCCCCGGCCGCACCGCCGTCCGAAGAAGGACCCGGCCCGGATCGTCGCGTTCCGCGCGCTGCGGGCCGTCGACGAGCGCGACGCGTACGCCAACCTGATCCTGCCGTCGCTGCTGCGCGAGGCCGAGCGCAAGGGCATGGACCGGCGGGACGCGGCGCTGGCGACCGAGCTGGTGTACGGCACGCTGCGCGGCCAGGGCACCTACGACGCGGTGATCGCCGCCTGCGTGGACCGCCCGCTGCGCGAGGTCGACCCGCCGGTGCTGGACGTGCTGTCGCTGGGCGCGCACCAGTTGCTCGGCACCCGCATCCCCAGTCACGCCGCGGTGTCCGCGACCGTCGAGCTGGCCCGGGTGGTGCTCGGTGACGGCCGGGCCAAGTTCGTCAACGCGGTGCTGCGCAGGATCAGTGCGCAGGACCTGGAGGGCTGGGTCGCGCAGGTCGCCCCGCCGTACGAGGACGACGCCGAGGACCACCTGGCGGTCGTCCACTCGCACCCGCGCTGGGTGGTGTCCTCGCTGTGGGACGCGCTCGGCCGCTGGCAGCCGGAGGCGAGCGGGCGGCAGGCGCTGGAGCGGCTGTTGGAGGCCGACAACGCCCGCCCCGAGGTGACGCTGGTGGCCCGCCCCGGCCGTTCCTCGGTCGCGGAGCTGCGGGAGGCGCTGCCCGAGGTCGAGGACGGCCGCTGGTCGCCGTTCGCGCTCCGGCTCACCGACGGCGGCGACCCGGCCGAGGTCGACGCCGTCCGGGAGAACCGGGCCGGCGTGCAGGACGAGGGCAGCCAGCTGGTCGCGCTCGCTCTCGCCAACGCGCCGCTGGACGGCCCCGACCGGCTCTGGCTGGACGGCTGCGCGGGCCCCGGCGGCAAGGCCGCCCTGCTCGCCGCGGTCGCCGCGGAGCGCGGCGCGGCGCTGGTCGCCTCCGAGAAGCAGCCGCACCGGGCCCGGCTGGTCGCCCGGGCGCTGAACGGCAACCCCGGCCCGTACGCGGTGATCGCCGCCGACGGCACGCAGGGCGCCTGGGAGCGGGGCGCGTTCGACCGGGTGCTGGTCGACGTGCCGTGCTCGGGCCTGGGCGCGCTGCGCCGCCGTCCCGAGGCGCGCTGGCGCCGCCGTCCCGAGGACATCGCCGGCTTCGGGCCGCTCCAGCGGGACCTGCTGCGCGCCGCGCTGGACGCCGCCCGGGTCGGCGGTGTGGTCGGCTACGCGACCTGCTCGCCGCACCTGGCGGAGACCCGGGCCGTGGTCGACGACGTGCTGCGCGACCGCACGGACGTGGAGTGGATCGACGCCCGCCCGCTGCTGCCCGGCGTCCCCGACCTCGGCGAGGGCCCGGACGTCCAGCTGTGGCCGCACCTGCACGGCACGGACGCGATGTACCTGGCGCTGCTGCGCCGAACTGCCTGACGGCGCGGGGGAGTCGGGGGCCGGTGTCGGAGGATCCGGAGTTCGCGGTGCTGGTCGCCTCGGTCGGGGAGCGCCGGATCGAGGTGGCCAAGGCGGTGCGGGCCGCGGCCGGTCTCAGCGTCTGGGAGGCGGGCCGGTGGCTCGCGGAGCTGCCGGCCGAGCTGCCGGGGACCTGGCCGTTCGGTGCGGCCCGGCAGGTGGTGGCCGAGTTGCGGGCGGCCGGGGCGGTGGCCGGGCTGCGGTGCGGCTGGTGCGCGCGGGCGGTGGACCCCGGGGTGCCGGTGGACCCGGGGCCGTGCGCGGAGCAGAAGTGGTTCTTCGGGCGGCCGTGCCCCGCGTCGTCCTGACGGTGCGTCAGTCCGCTGTTCCGTTCGGTCCGTTCGGTCTGCTCGGTTCGCTCGGTTCGCTGCGATCCGCTGCGAGGAGGGCCGTGATGAGGCGTTGCAGGCCGCGTTCGAAGGCGGCGTCCGGGTCGGGCGGGGCGGCGCTCTGTGCCAGGGCTTCGGCAAGGTGCGGGTACCGGCCGGTGGCGGTGGCGGCCTGGAGGTGGCGGACCATGTCGGCCAGCCAGCGGGTGCCGGCGTCCGCCGAGCGCTGCTGCCAGTCGGTGAACTGGCAGACGTAGCCGTTGAGTTGGGAGAAGGCTTCCATCTTGGCCGAGCCGTCGAGCGGGGTGTCGGCCAGGGCCGCGAGGAAGAACTCGGTGACCCGCAGCCCGTTCGGCCCGAGGCCGGGGCGGCGGGTGACCACGGCGGTCGCCCACGGGTGCCGGGTCAGGATCGCCCGCAACTGGTGGGCCAGCGTGGTGAGATCGGCCCGCCAGTCACCGGCCGGTTGCTCCGGGAGTTCGTACTCGCCGGCCAGCAGGTCGGTCATCAGGTCGAACAGGTGCTCCTTCTTGGGCACGTAGTTGTACAACGACATGGTGCCCGCGCCGAGTTCGGCCGCGATCCGGCGCATCGTCACGGCTTCCAGGCCCTCGGCGTCCGCGATCGTCACCGCCGCCCGCGCGATCGACGTCCGGCTGTGCGCCGGTCGCGGCCCCCGCCCGGAGTGCTCCGGGCGCAGCCAGATCAGCTCGGGTTCCTCGTCGGACGGCATCGCTCGCTCACCTCTCGCGGCCCAGTCTAGGCGCTGGTGGGCGCGCCGCAGGGCGGGCGGTACTGTGCGCGGATCGCGGATCGCGGATCGCGGATCGCGGATCGCTGAGTCGAGGGAACGGGGGCGCGGATGGGCAGGCGGGGTACGGGGCGGCCGAGTACGGCGCGGGTGCGGCAGGAGCTGGGGCGGGCGGCGCGGGTGGTGGTCGTGGCGGCGGTTCCGTCCGGGGCGGACGATCCGGGGGCGGACCGGCTGGAGCTGACGGGTGACGGGATCGTCGAGCTGGCCGGGCTGTTGGCGGTGGTGGACGGCGGGACGGGGGACAGTTGCCGGTGTCCCGGGTGGCCGACGGTCCTCCTGTACGGGGCCGACGGCGGGGAGTTCGCGCGGTGGACCCTGCACCACGGGTCGGCGCTCGGCGGGGCGGGCGACTGCGACGCCGAGTTGCTGGACGGTGCCGCGCTCGACGCCTGGCTCGCCGCGCGCGGGTTGACCGGCCCGCAGCGGGTCCGGGAGGAGTTGGCGGCCGAGCAGGCGCGCGGGGAGCTGCGCAGGCGGCGCTGGCTGGCGGCGGCCCCGCCCGAGTTGGCCGCGGCGGCGGCCGAGGTCGCCCGGGAGTCGGAGGACGACCTGTCGGCGTGGTCGGAGCAGCAGCGGCAGGCCCGGATCGGTCTCGCGGGGCTGGCCCGGTGGCACTGGCCGGACCGCGACGAGCGGATCCGGGCGCTGCTGGCCTGGTACGGCCTCGCGGCGCGGGAGGAGACCGGCGGGCAGCGGTGGTACGACCTGGCGATCGGGGAGCAACTCCTCGCCGAGGAACCGGAGTCGGTGCTCGCCGCGCTCACCGTCCGCCCGCCCGGGCCGGAGCACCTGGACGGTGCCGCCGAGCTGTTCTGCACCCTGCCGTGGACCCGCGCACAGGGCAAGGGGCTGCCCGAGCCGCTGCGGTCGGCCCTGCTCGGGCACGTCGAGGCGTGCGGCACCGGTCCGATGCGGACCCGGGCGGCCTGGGGCTACTACGGCGGGACGAAGGCGGGTGCGGGCGGGGCGGACGGCTGACGGTTCGGTGATTCGGGGCTCCCGGGAGTGCGTACGCCCGGGAGCTTTTGCGTTCTCCGGGGCAGCGGCGGTCGGACAGGCTTTTCTACGTACGGCGTACCTAGTATGGTGGTAGAACTACGTACGATGTACTCAGAGAGGGCCTGCCATGAGCGACCCGGTCATTGCCGTACGCGGCCTGGGCAAGAGTTTCGGCGCCACCCGGGCGCTGGACGGACTCGATCTCGACGTTCCCGAAGGGGCGGTCTGCGGGCTGCTCGGTCCGAACGGGGCGGGGAAGACCACGCTGGTGCGGGTGCTCGCCACGCTGGTGCGGCCGGACCGGGGGGAGGCCCGGGTCGGGGGGCGGGACGTGGTGAAGGAGGCCGGTGCGGTGCGGCGGCTGATCGGGCTGGCCGGGCAGTACGCGGCGGTGGAGGAGGGTGTCACCGGGCGGGAGAACCTCGAACTGCTCGGCCGGCTGCACCGCTTGGGGGCGGCCCGGGCCCGGACGCGGGCCGCCGAGCTGCTGGCGGAGTTCCGGCTGGAGGACGCCGCCGACCGCCTGGTGCGCGGCTGGTCCGGCGGGATGCGGCGCCGGCTCGACCTGGCGGCCAGCCTGATCACCCGCCCCCGGGTGCTGTTCCTGGACGAGCCGACCACCGGACTCGACCCGCGCAGCCGCCGGGAGATCTGGTCCGCCGTCCGGGAGTTGGCCGCGCAGGGCACCACCGTGCTGCTCACCACCCAGTACCTGGACGAGGCCGACCGGCTGGCCGACCGGATCACCGTGCTGGACCGGGGCACGGCCGTCGCCGACGACACCCCGGAGCGGCTCAAGGCGGCGATCGGCACCCTGGTCGAGGTCGCGCTGCCCACCGGGGCCGCCGACGCCGAACTGGAGCGGGCCCGCGCCGTCCTGGCCGTGCTCACCGGCGGCCACCCCGCCGTGGACGCCGAGCAGTTCCGGCTGAGCGCCGTCTCCGACCCGGCCCGGCCGCTCGCCCTGCCGCGCCTGGTGCGGGAGTTGGACGCGGCGGGCGTCGTCGCCCTGGACGTCGCGCTGCGCACCCCGTCGCTGGACGACGTGTTCCTGGCGCTGACCGGAGCCCATGCGGGCGCGGTCGCGGGCACGGTCGCGGTGGAGCGTGCGGCATGAGCGGGTGGACGGTTCCGGTGGACGCGGCCGCCTCGGCCCGGCGGGTGCTGCTGGTGTACCGGCACTCGCCCGGGCTGCTGGCCGCCTCGCTGCTGGTGCCGGTCGCCATGGTCGGGGTGTTCGGCTACGTGTTCGGCAGTGCGATGAACGTGCCCGGCGGGGGCGGCTACCGGGAGTTCCTGATGCCCGGCCTGTTCGCCCTGGTCGCGCTGAACGCGCTGATGCCCGCGATGGTCGGCGCCGCGCGGGACGCCGGACGGGGCGTCACCGACCGCCTGCGCTCGATGTCGGTGTCGCGGTTCGGCCTGCTGGCCGGGCAGGCGCTGGCCGATCTGCTGGTCGCCGCCGTGGTGCTGGTGCCGACCGCGCTGATCGGCCTGGCCGCGGGCTGGCGGGTGCGCGACGGCCTCGGCCCGGCGCTCGGCGCGTTCGGCCTGCTACTGCTGTTCCGGTTCGCCTGCTCCTGGGTCGGCCTGGCGCTCGGCCTGGCCGTCGGGAAGGAGGAGACCGCCGGTCAACTCGGCGTCCTCACCATCCCGTTCGGGATGCTCACCAGCGCCTTCGTGCCGACCGGCGGGATGCCCGGCTGGCTGGCCGCGCTCGCCGAGTGGAACCCGGTGAGCGCCGTGGTCGAAGCCTGCCGCCACCTGTTCGGCAACCCGTCCGCACCCGGCTCCGCCTGGCCCGCGCAGCACCCCGTGGCCGCCGCGCTCGGCTGGTCCGCGCTGCTGCTCGCGCTCGCCGTGCCGCTCGCGGTCCGCGCCTTCGCCCGCACCGGCCGCTGACCGGGGCTGCGGAGAACGGGTTGACGGCACCTCAAGTACTGCCCGCCGGGCCGGGTTTCGCGGGACGGGCGAGCTCCCCGGTCCGGCGGGTGCTGGACATCGGGGCCGGAGCGGCGGAGGGTGGGGGCATGGAGTACACCCACCTCGGCCGCACCGGCCTGTCCGTCTCCCGCCTGTGCCTGGGCACCATGAACTTCGGCGTGCACACCGAAGAGGCCGACGCGCACCGGATCATGGACGCCGCCCACGGGTACGGCATCAACTTCTTCGACACCGCCAACGTCTACGGCTGGGGCGAGAACAAGGGCCGCACCGAGACCATCATCGGCAACTGGTTCGCCCAGGGCGGCGGCCGGCGCGAGAAGACCGTGATCGCCACCAAGCTCTACGGCGACATGGGCGACTGGCCCAACGAGGGCAAGCTCTCCGCGCTCAACATCCGGCGCGCGGTGGACGCCAGCCTGCGCCGCCTGCAGACCGACCACATCGACCTCTACCAGATGCACCACATCGACCGGGGCACGCCGTGGGAGGAGATCTGGCAGGCGATGGAGGTGCTCACCCAGCAGGGCAAGATCATCTATGTCGGTTCCTCCAACTTCGCCGGCTGGCACCTCGCCCAGGCCCAGGAGACCGCCCGGGCCCGCAACTTCCTCGGCCTGACCAGCGAGCAGTCGCTCTACAACCTGATCGAGCGCGGCGTCGAACGGGAGGTCGTCCCGGCCGCCCAGCACTACGGCCTCGGCCTGATCCCCTGGTCGCCGCTGCACGGCGGCCTGCTCGGCGGCGTGCTCCGCAAGGAGCGCGAGGGCGTCCGCCGGGCCTCCGGCCGCTCGCTGGACACCCTGAACGAGCGGCGCGAGCAGATCCAGTCCTACGAGGACCTGTGCGAGGAGATCGGCCACGAGCCCGGCGACGTCGCGCTCGCCTGGCTGCGCACCCGCCCCGCCGTCACCGCGCCGATCGTCGGCCCCCGGACGGGCGAGCAACTCGACGCGGCCGTGCGGTCGTTGGACGTCGAGCTGGACGCGAAGACGCTGGAGCGGCTGGACGGGATCTTCCCCGGCCACCGCACCGCGCCGGAGGACTACGCCTGGTGAGACGGGCCGGAGGGTCGGCCGGTCGTCGGACCGGTCGGCCCTCCGGGCGTCACCGGAAGCGCTCGGAAGTACCCGGAAGCACCCGGCGGCACTCGGAAGCGCTCAGAAGTACACGGCGCAGCCGCGTCGTTCGAGCAGGTCGACCAGGTCCGGGGCGGGCGGCTCCGGCGTCCAGCGCAGGTCGAGCTTCTCCAGGGAGGGCAGTTCGGCCAGCCAGGGCGGGACCTCCGCCAACGGATTGCCGCGCAGGTCGAGTTCGCGCAGGGCGGTGAGCCCCGTGAGGGCGCCGGGCAGGCCGGTCAGCGCATTGCCGCGCAGCTCCAGGCGGCGCAGGGTGCGCAGTCCGCCGAGCGAATCCGGCAGCGCGGTCAGGGAGTTGCCGCCCAGGTGCAGTTCCCGCAGCCGGTCGAGCGCACCGAGGGCGGACGGGAGGGAAGCCAGTCGGCAGTTCTGCGCGCGGAGTTCGATCAGTTGCGCCAAGTCGCCGACGCTGTCCGGGAGTTCGGTGATCGGGTTGTCGCCGACGTTCAGGTAGCGCAGGCGGTGCAGCCGGCCGAGGGTGGCGGGCAGCTCGGTCAGCCGGTTGTCGTGCAGGTAGAGGAAGCCGGACAGGCCCGTGAGGTCGCCGATCCGCGCGGGCACGGCGGTGAGCGCGTTGTGCCCCAGATCGAGCGTCCGGAGTCGGTCGAAGTCGCCGATCGCGTCCGGGAGTTCGGTCAGCGCGTTGTCCGCGAGGATCAGCACCTCGGCGTCGGTGCGCGCCCACACCCCGGCCGGGACGCTGCTCAGCCCCGCCCGCCACAGGTTCACCGTCGTCCCGGCGGTCCGCGCTCCGGTCACAGCGCCTTCTCCAGCCAGTCGGCGGCGTACGGGTTGGTGTTGTAGGCGGGGATGTCCAGGTAGCCGGCGGCCGTGTAGAGGGCGCGGGCCTCGGGCATCTCCGCCATGGTGTCCAGCCGCAGCCGGGCATGGCCGAGCCCGCGGGCGGCGTCCTCGGCGGCGGCCAGCAGCCGGCGCCCCAGGCCGTGGCCGCGCGCGCCCGGCCGGACGTACAGGCGCTTCAGCTCGGCGGTGCCGGGCCCCAGGGCGCGCACGCCCGCGCAGCCCGCCGGGCGACCGTCCAGCCGGGCCAGCAGGAACACCCCTTCCGGCGGCCCGAGTTCGGGATCGGCCGGGGCTCCGGCCGTCAGCGCACCGGCGGGCGCCGGCCCGCTCCAGCGGCGGCGGACCTCGGCCTGGTACTCCGTCAGGAGCACCCGGGCGTCCGGCGAGTCGACGGGGACGGGAAGGATCTCGATCGACACGGCTGCTCCCTCGCTCCGGTACCGGTACCGGTACGGACGATACCGGCACACCGCCGCCGGGGCCGGTGCGCGGGGGTGTCGTGGACGGGGTGCGGGGGATCGGGATGAAAGTACGTCAGGATGACCGGGTGAAGCCGATCAGCCATCAGGTGCCGTACTACTCCCAGTGGGAGTCGCCCGAGCTCGTGCCCGACATCCTGGACGGGACGCTGCGGGCCGCCGACGACCCGAACTGGGAGCGGTCGGGCGCCGCCGACGAGGAGGAGTACGAGTACTGGTCCTGGCGGCTGTGCGGGATGGCCTGCCTGCGGATGGCGCTCGACCACTGGTGGGGCGTGGCCCCCGCGACCGTCCGGCTCGCCGAGGAGTGCGAGCTGGCGGGCGCGTACGTCCGGCACCCCGACGGGCGGTTGGACGGGCTGATCCACGCCCCCTTCGCCGCGTACGCCCGGGCCCGCTGGGGTCTGGCGGCGGAGGCGCTCAGCCCGCTGCCCGCCGGGCGGCTGGCCGGGGAACTCGCCGAGGGCCGGCTCCCGATGATCTCCGTCCACCCCGCCGTCCGGACCCTGGCCCCCGAGGTCCCGCGCCCCGGCGGCCACCTGGTGCTCGCCGTCGGGGCCGACGACGGCGCCCTGTACATCCACAACCCGTCCGGCTTCCCCGACGGCTCGCAGAGCTTCGCCCGCGTCCCCTGGGCCGACCTCGACCGCTTCTACGCCGGGCGCGGCGTCGTCCTCGGCCCGCCCCCGGTGCTGGGCCGCTCCCACGGGGGGTGAGGGGGCGGAGGGGGCGGACGCGGCGTTGTCCTCGGGCCGTTTCGGCACTGTGTCGCCCGCACGGAGGTGGGGCGGGAGCCGGGAGGGTCGGGCGCGGCGTCGTCCTCGGCCCGTCCCCGGTGCTCAACCGCTCGCACGGGGGGTGAGGGAGAAGGCCGAGGACGGGAGCAACGGGGAAGCGGGCAACGGGGGAGCGGGCCGGGCGTCAGGCCGCGTTGGGGAGGCCGATCGGGGTGGACGGGGGGAGGTCGGCGCGGCAGGCGGCGGCGATCGGGCGGAGGGTGGCGGCGAGTTCGTCCAGCTCGGAGCGGTGGAAGTGGGTCCAGACCCGGGACGCGGCGAGGTCGGTGGCGGACTCCAGGGCCAGGTGGCGGTGGCGGCCCTCGGCGGTCAGCGAGCCGTCCGGGGCCAGCCACTGACGCTCGATCAGGCGCTCGGTCGCGGCGTCCCACTCGGCGTCCGTCCAGCCCCGGTGCGGCTGCAGGGTCTCCCGGCGGGTGTCGAGGGCGCAGCGCACCACGAGGGCCTCGCAGCCGTCGAGGCCCTCGGCGACCAGGGCGGCGACGTGGCCGTCGCCGCGGTGCTCGCGCAGCACGGTGGTGGCCTGCCAGAGACGGGCCAGCCGGGTGTCCGGGCGGGGGAGGTCGGCGTTCGCGGCGGCCAGCACGCGCCCACAACAGTCGAGGCCGTCGACGGCGCGCTCCAGCAGCTCCACCGCCCGGTCGACCAGGTCCGGCTTCACCTCGGCGAGGACCCGCTCCAAGGCGCCGGTCGCGCCCACCACCCGGGCCCGCAGGGCCTGTTCGGGTGCGGCCAGGTTCCAGACGTCCGGCAGCGCCCGCTCCACCATCTCCGGCGCGAAGTTGAAGAAGGCGGCCACCACCGGCGCCGCGTCCACGGCGCCCAGCGGGGCCGAGCGCCCGCCGAAGTAGCCGCGCCAGTAGCCGCGCAGGCCCGCCGCCTCGTACGCGCTCCGGGCCTCCGGTGAGAAGTAGGTGAGGGCGTGGACGGGTTCGAACAGCCACCAGAGAGCACGTGCGGGGTGGACGACCTGGGTCATCTGACGCCTTTCGGTGAGGGTCGAGCAGCGTGTGGTACCGCCTCCTTCGGAGCCTGCCAGAGCCGACCGGTGGCGGGAAGGGAAAGTGTTTCGGGAGTGTGAACAGTTCGGCGGCGTTCGGCGGCGTTCGTGGTGGGTGCGGTGCCCGGTGTCCGTGGCGGGCGCGGTGCCCGGTGGGTGCGGCGGACGGGGGATGATGGGGCGGGCGGCCGCCCCGGCCGTCGGCACCGAATCGTGAAGGTACCCCCGCCATGGCGCAGATCAACCCCAGCATCCTGTCCGCGGACTTCGCCCGCCTCGCCGAGGAGGCCGAGGCGGTGCGCGGCGCGGACTGGCTGCACGTCGACGTGATGGACAACCACTTCGTCCCGAACCTCACGCTGGGCGTGCCGATCGTCGAGTCGCTGGCCCGGGCCACCGGCACGCCCCTCGACTGCCACCTGATGATCGAGCAGCCCGACCGCTGGGCCCCGCAGTACGTCGAGGCCGGCGCGGGCTCCGTCACCTTCCACGTCGAGGCCGCCGCCGCGCCCGTCCGCCTGGCCCGGGAGATCCGCGCCAAGGGCGCCCGCGCCTCGATGGCGCTGCGTCCCGCCACCCCGATCGAGCCCTACGAGGACCTGCTGCCCGAGCTCGACATGGTGCTGATCATGACGGTGGAGCCCGGCTTCGGCGGCCAGGCCTTCCTCGACATCATGCTCCCCAAGATCCGCCGCACCCGGCAGCTGATCGACAAGCACGGCCTCGACCTGTGGCTCCAGGTCGACGGCGGCGTCGCCCCCGCCACCATCGAGGCCTGCGCGGAGGCCGGCGCCGACGTCTTCGTGGCCGGCTCGGCCGTGTACGGCGCGGAGGACCCCGCCGAGGCCGTCCGCGCGCTGCGGGCCCAGGCGGACGCGGCCAGCGCGGACGCGTGGTGGGCCTGCAAGCACTGACGATCCGGTGGGCCGGTGGGCCGGCGATCTGTTGGACCGGTGGGCCGGTGGGCCGGCGATCTGTTGGACCGGTGGGCCGGTGGGCCGGCGATCTGTTGGACCGGTGGGCCGGTGGGCCGGCGGACGTCCGGAAACCGGGCCGGGCCGTTTCGGCGTCCCGTGAAGCGCCCGGACGTTCGTGCGGGCGGGGCGGCGGAACGGAGCGAAGGTGCAGGCCGGGGCGGGAGTTGACGGGGCGGGGGTTGACCGGTCGGGGGCCGACCGGGCCTCGGGCGGTGGAGGGCGGGGTCTCGGGCGGCGCGGGCTGCTGGGTGCGCTGGCCGTCACCGCGCTGGGGGCGACCGCCGTCGGTGGGGCGGTGGTCGAGGACGTGCTGCCCGGTGGGCCGCGGCTGCGGCGGGCGCTCGGGCTGACCGGGGCCGACGGGACGGTGCCCGCGCTGCTCGGCGGTCCGGTGCGGACGGCCACGGTGCGGTCGGCGGCGCGGGGGCGCGACGTCCGCCTGGTGGTGTTCGACCCGCCGGCCGGTGCCGTCCCCGCCGGGGCGGACCTGCCGGTCTGCCTGGCGCTGCACGGGCGGGGCGGCGACGCGGAGTCCTTCACCGGCCTCGGGATGCCGGAGTTCCTGGCCGCGGCGGTCGCCGCCGGGGTCCCGCCGCTGCGGGTGGTCGCCGTCGACGGCGGCGCCGACAGCTACTGGCACGCCCGGACGCCCGGCGACGACCCGATGGCGATGCTCACCGGTGAGCTGCCCCGCTGGCTGGCCGAACGCCAACTGCCGGAACCCACCCTGGCGTTGGGGATCTCGATGGGCGGCTCCGGCGTCCTCCAGTACGCCCGGGCCCGCCGGGGCGGCCTGACCGGGGCCGCGCTGCTCAGCCCCGCCGTCTTCCGCAGCTGGGCGGACGCCCGCGGGGTGGACGCGTTCCGCGACGAGGCGGACTGGCGCGCGCACGAGCCCCTGCTGCACCTCGACGCGCTCCCCGGACTCGCCCGGACCGGCATCTGGTGCGGCACCGAGGACCCGTTCTGCCCGGCGGCCCGCCGCCTCGCCGCCGCCCCCGGCGCCCGGACGCACTTCCCGCGCGGCGAGCACACGGCCGGCTTCTGGCGCCGCGTCCTGCCGGAGGCGCTGGCCCTGCTCGGCGCCCGCTGAACCGGACCGCCCGGGGCGGGGGCGGGGGTGGAGGCGGCCGGGCCGGTGGCCCGTCGGAACCGGGATCGGCGGGGCGGGCGGTCGATACTGGCCGGTATGAGCAACCTCGATCGGAAGGGCGCCCCCGCGGTGTGCGGGCGGCAGGCGGCGGACGGCCCGGTGAAGGACCTGCTGACGGCGCGTCGGATGCCGCTCGGCGGGTCGACGGTGGTGCGGCGCCTGCTGCCCAACCTGGGGCGGCGGATGGTCGGCGCCTGGTGCTTCGTCGACCACTACGGGCCCGACGACATCGCGGACGAGCCCGGCATGCAGGTGCCGCCGCACCCGCACATGGGCCTGCAGACCGTCAGCTGGCTGCACGAGGGCAGCGTGCTGCACCGGGACAGCCTGGGCAGCCTGCAGACCGTCCGCCCGTACGAGCTGGGGCTGATGACCTCGGGGCGGGCGATCTCGCACTCCGAGGAGTCGCCGCGCGAGCACGCCCGGCTGCTGCACGGCGCGCAGCTCTGGGTCGCGCTGCCCGACGCGCACCGGCACACCGAGCCCGCGTTCGAGCACCACGCGGACCTGCCCGTGGTCGGGGCGGGCGGCCTGTCCGCCCGGCTGATCCTCGGCACGCTGGACGGCGCCGCCTCGCCCGGCACCGCGTACACCGCGCTGACCGGCGCCGACCTGACGCTCCGCGAAGGGGCCGCGCACCGGCTGCCGGTCGAGGAGGGCTTCGAGTACGCGGTCCTGGCGATGACCGGCAGCGTCGAGGTGGACGGCGTCCCCGTCGAACCCGGCTCGCTGCTCCACCTGGGCTGCGGGCGCCGCGAACTGCCGCTGCGGGCCCGGACCGACGCCTCCGTCCTGCTGCTGGGCGGCGAGCCCTTCGAGGAGCGCCTCGTGATGTGGTGGAACTTCGTCGGCCGCTCCGCCGAGGAGATCGCCCGGGCCCGCGAGGACTGGCAGACCGGTACCCGCTTCGGCGAGGTCCACGGCTACGCCGGCGCCCGCCTGGACGCCCCCGAACTCCCGCCCGTCCCGCTGAAACCGCGCGGTCGGGTGCGCTGACCCGAGACCCCGCGCCTCTTCGCCCGGGCTGCTCCGCCGGGCGCGCAGCACCGTCGACGAGGGCGGACACCGCGCGAGCGGCGTACCGGTGGTGGTCCAGGAACGGCCGGGAGACCGCTGACGTCCGGACCCCGGCCGCAGCGGACCCCGGCCGCGGGGTCGGCGGATGCGCGGACGGGCACCGCCGGGGTGGCCTAGGCTCGCTGCGTGCACGGCGCGACGACCCACCCCTCCCCACTGACGGAACTGGCCTGGACGCTCCAGGGCCGGCTCGACGAGATCGTCACGGCCGTCGCGGACCTGGTCGTGCGGGAGATCCCCTTCTACCGGGGGACGACGGTCGGGCCCCGCGCCCTGCGGGAAGGGCTGCGCGGCAGCGTCCTGTTCGTCCTGGACCACCTGCCGCGCCCGGCCGCCGAGCCGTACGACATCTCGATGCCCGTCGCCACCGGCCGCGTCCGGGCCCTGCAGGGGGCGCCGCTCGCCGACGTCCTGCGGGTCTACCGGCTGACCTTCGCCTTCGTCTGGGAGCAACTGCTCGCGCACTCCCAGGACAGCGGCCCCGCCGCGCTGCAGGCCCTGCTCGGTGCGGCCTCGCGCATCTGGGCCTTGGCGGACGCCTACTCCACGGCGCTCACCGACTCCTACCGGCAGGCCGCGGCCGAGCGGATGGTCGAGGCCGACCGGAGGCGCTCCGCCCTGCTCGCCGCCCTGCTGGACGGCCCCGGCGCCGACGAGGAGGCGATCTGGGAGATCGCCCGCCTCCTGGGCTTCCCCCCGCAGGGCCGCTTCGTGATCGTGGTGGCCGAGACCGTCAGCCCCGGCCGCAGCCCGCTGCCCGGCCTCGAACACCGCCTGCGCGCCCTGGACGTGGGCACCGCCTGGCGGGCCGGCTCCGGCAACGAGATCGGCGTCCTGTCCCTCCCCGCCCACTGCGACGAACGGACGGTCCTGGCGGAACTGGAAGCGGCCTGCACCGCCCGGGTGGGGATCAGCCCCCTGTACCACCGCCTCGACCGCACCCGGCGCTGCCTGCGCTACGCCCAGGCCGCGTTGGAGTGCCTTCCCCCCGGCCGGGGCGCCGTCCGTCAACTCGACGACAGCCCGCTCACCGATCTGGTACTGGCCGATCCCGAGGGCACCCGGCGGGTCGTCGGCCGGGTCCTGGGCGGGCTGCTCGGTCTGCCCGAGACCGAGCGCGCCACGCTGCTGGCCACCGCCCGCGCCTGGGTCAGGGCCCACGGCTCGGCCGCCGGCGCGGCCAAGGACCTCTACTGCCACCCGAACACCGTCCGCTACCGCATGCGCAGGCTCCAGGAGCACCTGCGCGGTCCCCTGGAGGACCCCCTGGTGGCGGGCGAGCTCGCCATCGCCCTCGAAGCCGTCGCCGTCCTGCCCGGCCTCCTCACCGGGCACCCCCGCTGAGCCCGGCCCCGGGCGGTGTCCCCCACGAGGGGGCGGCGCCGGTGGGGTGTGCGGTGCAGAGCCGGCGGAGGAGGCGGCCGAGGTTCCGGCGCTCGGCTGCGGCGAGGGGGCCGAGGGGCCGGTCCTGTTCGGCTGCCGCCGGGGGAGCGGGGGCTCAGTTCGCTCCGGGGCCGAAGTCGTTCTTGTGGCGCTCGTAGTGGGCGCGGTTCGCCTCGAGGAGCGCGTCCACCGACTTGGCGACCTCGCTCCTCTCGGCGGGGTCCCGCCGGCCCTGCGTGCTTCGCCCGCCGCCGGTGCGGTCCGCCGGGCCCGTGGTCGGCAGCGCCCGGAGCGATTGGCGGCGTTCGTCGCGGACCTCGCGCAGCCGGTGCCAGGAGGCGGTGGGCCACCACAGGTCGGGGTTGTCGGCCGGCACTCGCACGTGCACGCCTCTGCCGTACCACTGGTCGGCGGTCAGCCGGGTGACCAGTCCCGCCAGCGACCGCAACTCGCTCCGGACGCCGCGCACCGAGGTGGCGCCCCTGCGGAGCACCTCCGCGGGGTCCCGGGCCGAGTCGATCACCGCCGCGATCGATTCGGCGGTGGCGGGCAGTTCCAGCGATTCCAGCGCGGCCACGACTTCCTCCCGCGTGGCATGGTGCGGGAACCGCAGCCACCGCGGAACAGCCATGTCTTTCCCCCGGTCTTTTCCCTGTTCCGAACCGGATTCGGACCGCTGCCCCGGCCGGGGCGGTCGGTGGCGCCGGAATTCCGGTGGACAGTGTGCGGCCGCAGGGGCGCCGCTGTCCAGTGGGCCGCCGGTCGGGGGCTGGATTCCGCCGAGTGCCGGTGCGTAGACTCCGACGCGACGCCGAAGGAATACGGGGTTTTGGATTTTTCGTGGCGCCCGTGTCCGAAAGGTGAGTGCGGAGCAAAGGAAGCGGAGTGGAGCGACAGGAGCCCGCACTCCTGGATCGGGGCGGGTCGTTCCGTCGGTTCCGAACCGTGCGGCGGGGGAGTTCTCCAGCGTTGGAAGGTGGGCGGGGAAGTGTTTTTTGTTTTCAGTTCATGGCGTACCGGGCTCGGGTTCCTGCTGGGCGGCGGCGTCGGATTGGGCATCATGGCCCTCACCGGTTCAGGGGGATTCGGGCTCGTCCTGGGCTGCCAGCTGGGCGGGGTCGCCATTGGGGCGATTCTGAAAATTCGGGCCGATTACCGCGCACAGCGCACGGGGCGGCAGTGACGAAAGTGCTGTGCTGCGGATTGTTCGAACGTGGACCGGGGCGCCGGGATTTCCGGGCCAATCGGTGATTTCGGTGCAAAGCGCGGTGAACGGCGACGCGCATTCCGAGAGAGTCCGTCCGCTGCCCGGTGCGCGGCCGGGAACTCTCCGGGAACGCATCGCCGCCCGGAGCCGGTTGAGGGCCTGCCGGACGCGGGCTGCGGAGAGCGCGCTGCCGTTCGGCCGACTCCGCGGCGGTGGCGCCGGGGCGGGTGACGAGCACCAGGTGGACCGTGCCGCCGTGGTCGACCGGACCGCCGGGCCGACCGGCCACCCGCTGAGGCCGCGCCGGATCCGCGACCTGCTGGTGAAGACCGTCCGCCCCGGGTCCGCTCCCGGTGGTGGCCGCTTCCCCCCACCGGGGGCGGTCGCCGGTAGGGTGCGGGGCGTCGGAACTCGGCAACGGGGAAGGGGGACCGGGATGACGCAGTCGCCGGTGGGGGGTTTCGGGGCCGCGCCGGAGCCGGTCGAGGTGGCGCCCGAGCTGCGGGCGCTGCTGGTGCGGCTGCGGGACGGCGCGTTCGACGCGCCGTCGCCGGACGGTGCGATCCACCTGCTGGACAAGGTCGCCCGCGAGATGACGTCGCTGCTGGGCCGGTACGACCGGGACACGCTGGTGGCATGGCGCAAGCTCGGCCAGATCCGCAACGAGTCCGGCGACTGGGCCGCCGCGGTCCACCTGCTCGGGCAGGTGGCGACGGACATGGCCCACGCACTGGGCCAAGCGGACCGCGAGACCCTGCACGCGCAGGCCGACCTCGCCTTCGCGATCGGGAACGCCGGCAACGGCGCGGACGTGGCGCTGCGCCTGCACCACCTGCTGCCGTTGCTGCGTACCGAGTTCGGCCCGCAGCACCCGATGGCGCTGACCGCGCAGGTGCAGCTCGCCGTGAACACGGGCCGCACCGGTGACGTGCTCACCGCCGTGGGCGAACTGATGCAGCTGGTCCCGGTGATCGAGCAGGCACTCGGCGACGAAGGTCTCACGCTGTCCGAGGCCCGCGCCGAGCTGGGCCGGCTCGTCCCGCAGTGGCGGCGGGTGACCGGCGGCGGACCGCTGCCCCCGGTGATGGCGGTCGCGATGGTGCACCGCCTGATCGTCTGGGACTTCGGCTCCGACCAGGAGGCGGACGCCTACCTGACCGAACTGGAACGCGCCACCGGCCGCAAGGGCCTGGCGGGACGGCTCGCCGCCGTACCGGACGGCATGACCGCCCCGCACGCGACGGCGATGGTGCTCAGCTGAGGTACCGTCACCTGCCGTACGGTGCCGGCGGAGCGGCCTTCCCCTGCCCCGCGCGGAGCACGCTCCGGCCGCCGCCCGCGACCGCCTCGTCCAGCGGCCGGATCTCCGGATGGACATGCCGATGAAGCCGTCGCAGGCCGGCGGCGGGCAGGCCCGGGATCGCCGTGGGGCCCGGTAGCTGCCGTCGTACGGATCGCCGAGCGGCGGTTGGACGAAGTGGCAGTGTCCTTCCGGGCGCGGGCCGTCGCCGAGAACAGCCGCAGGCCGATCGCTTCGGCGTGGGCCGCCCCCTCGACGTGGGACGCTCCCTCGGCGGTGAGCGCGGCTCCTGTCCGGGACCCGACTGCAGCACCGGTGGAACGCGATCGGCGTCACGTCGCGCCGGGGCCGCAGCACCGCGCTGTTCGCCCTGAGCGGTGATCCGGAAGTGACGTGCTGCCGACGCGCCGGGATCAGGGCCGTACGCAGCGACGCCACGGCTGGGGCAGGGCCGGTGGCCGGGCGAAAAGGGCTGCCGGTCGGCGCAGGACGCCGGCGACCACGTGGACGGCCTCAGCAGGTGATGCGGGGCGACCTGGGCCCGGAGCAGGGTCAGTAGACCGTCCAGGCTGGAGAGCGCTCTCCGAGGTGGAGCGGTCGGTGGAAGTTCTCGGCGTAAGGGTCTCGGCTTTTCTCTCGCCATGAACTAACCTCATGGCGAGGCGTTTCGGGCAGGTGACGTCGAGGTTTCCGGCTGCTTCTCCGTGGGGTCCCCACTCCGGAGGGCGGCTTGGGCGTCCATGCTCGGAGAGCGCTCTCCGTTGTTCTCCCCCACCCATCGCTCACAGCAGGAGGAGCCATGCGGCTCGCTTCTTCCCCTTCCGGTGCCCCCGCGCGCCGGACGCCTGCCGTACTCGCCGCCGCGGCCCTGGTCGCCGGGGCGGTCATGACGTTCCCGGGCACCGCGCGGGCCGCGGACACGCTGCTCTCGCAGGGAAAGACCGTCACCGCCTCCAGTCAGGAGAACGGCGGCACCCCGGCCGCCGGCGCCGTGGACGGCGACCTCGGCACCCGCTGGTCCTCGGCGGCCTCGGACCAGCAGTGGCTGCAGGTCGACCTCGGCGCAGGCGCCACCATCAGCAAGGTCCAGCTCAACTGGGAGGCCGCGTACGGCAAGGCGTACCAGATCCAGACGTCCGACGACGGCAGCACCTGGACGACGATCTACGCCACCAGCACCGGCGCCGGCGGCACCGAGGTGCTGAACGTCTCCGGCTCGGGCCGCTACGTCCGGATGAGCGGCATCGCCCGTGGCACCGCGTACGGCTACTCGCTCTGGGAGTTCCAGGTGTACGGCACGCCGGGTACCGCTCCCGCCGGGTGTTCCGCCGACAACGCGGCGCAGGGGAAGACCGCCACCGCCTCCAGCCAGGAGAACGGCGGCACCCCGGCGGCCGGCGCGGTGGACGGCAATCTCGGCACCCGCTGGTCCAGCGCCGCCGCCGACCCGCAGTGGCTGCAGGTCGACCTCGGCTCCGTCCAGCAGCTCTGCCAGGTCGACCTCAAGTGGGAGGCCGCGTACGGCAAGGCGTACCAGATCCAGGCCTCCAGCGACGGCACCAGCTGGGCGACGCTGTACTCCACCACCACCGGCGCGGGCGGCAACGAGACGCTGAGCGTCGCCGGCTCCGGCCGCTACGTCCGGATGTACGGCACCCAGCGGGCCACCAACTACGGCTACTCGCTCTGGGAGTTGGGCGTGCACACCGGCGCCGGGTCGACCGTCCCGCCGGTGCAGGGCGGCGGCGACCTCGGCCCGAACGTGCTGGTCTTCGACCCGTCCACGCCGAACATCCAGGCCACCGTGGACACCGTGTTCAAGAAGCAGGAGGCCAACCAGTTCGGCAGCGACCGCTACGCGCTGCTGTTCAAGCCGGGCACGTACAGCAACATCAATGCCCAACTCGGCTTCTACACCTCGATCCAGGGCCTCGGCCTGAACCCCGACGACACCACCTTCAACGGCGATGTCACCGTCGACGCGGGCTGGTTCAACGGCAACGCCACCCAGAATTTCTGGCGCTCCGCCGAGAACCTGCGCCTCAAGCCGGTCAGCGGCAGCGACCGCTGGGCCGTCTCGCAGGCCGCCCCGTTCCGCCGGATGCACGTCGAGGGCAGCCTCAACCTCGCCCCCAACGGCTACGGTTGGGCCTCCGGCGGCTACATCGCCGACTCCCGGATCGACGGCCAGATCGGCAACTACTCGCAGCAGCAGTGGTACACCCGGGACAGCTCCATCGGCGGCTTCTCCAACGGCGTGTGGAACCAGGTGTTCTCCGGCGTCCAGGGCGCCCCCGTCCAGGGCTTCCCGAACCCGCCCTACACCACGCTCGACAGCACGCCCGTCTCGCAGGAGAAGCCGTTCCTCTACCTGGACGGCAGCGACTACAAGGTGTTCGTGCCCGCCCGGCGCACCAACGCCCGCGGCACCTCCTGGGGCACCGGCACCCCGCAGGGCAGTTCGCTGCCGCTCAGCCGGTTCTACGTGGTGAAGCAGGGCGCGACCGCCGCGAGCATCAACCAGGCGCTGTCGCAGGGCCTCAACCTGCTCTTCACCCCCGGCGTCTACCACGTCGACCAGAGCATCAACGTCACCCGCCCCGACACCGTGGTGCTCGGCCTCGGCTTCGCCACCCTCGTCCCGGACAACGGCGTCACCCCGCTGAAGGTCGCCGACGTGGACGGCGTCAAGCTCTCCGGCCTGCTGCTGGACGCCGGCACCGTCAACTCGCCCACCCTGCTGCAGGTCGGCGGCGACACCCCCGGCGCGAACCACGCGGCCGACCCGATCGTCGTCCAGGACGTCTTCGTCCGGGTCGGCGGCGCCGGAGCCGGAAAGACCACCAGCGGCATGGTGATCAACAGCAACAACACGATCGTCGACCACACCTGGATCTGGCGCGCCGACCACGGCGCCGGCGTCGGCTGGGAGACCAACCGCTCCGACTACGGCTTCGTCGTCGGCGGCAACGACGTCCTCGCCACCGGCCTGTTCGTCGAGCACTTCAACAAGTACGACGTGTGGTGGAAGGGCAACGGCGGCCGGACGATCTTCTTCCAGAACGAGAAGGCCTACGACGCGCCCAACCAGGCCGCGATCCAGAACGGCAGCGTCCGTGGCTACGCCGCCTACAAGGTCGAGAACTCCGTGACCACGCACGAAGGTTGGGGCCTGGGCAGCTACTGCTACTTCAACGTCGACCCGAGCATCGTGATGGACCACGGCTTCGAGGTCCCGGCCGCCCCCGGCGTCAAGCTGCACGACGTCCTGGTCAACTCCCTGGGCGGGAACGGCCAGTTCGCCCACGTGGTGAACGACACCGGCGCCCCCACCTCGGGCACCGGGACCGTCCCGTCGAACCTGGTCTCCTTCCCGTAGGCAAGGAGAGCCGTAGATCTCCGGAGCCGCGGGGGCCCCCCCCCCCCCCGCGGGGGGGCGCGCGCCCGGGGGGGGGGGGGGTGGTCCAAACAAGGGAACCCCCCCGGGGGTTTTTTTTGGTTGGGGGCGGGGGTGGCGGGGCC
>NZ_JBIUTD010000009.1:201848-294226 GCF_044741705.1 Kitasatospora sp. NPDC088134
GGCCAACGCCCCCCCCCCCCCCACCCCCGCCCCCGGCCCCCCCCCTTCGACCCTGCACTCGTCCCCGGTGCAATGCAGTGCCGTAGACCCCCGGCCCCGCCGCCCCCCCCCCCCCGGGGGGGGCCCCGGCGGCCGCAGTGTTGCGGGAGTGTCAACAGTCCTTGACCCGCCGCGAGTTGTTGATCTAGCTTCGGGCCAGGTTCCGCGCGGAACGGGAGGGTGGACAGGTGGACGGCACAACCCGGGGGACGCAGCCCGACGACGACTCCCCGCAGGCCCGCGCCGCGCTCGCGCTGCGCCGCACCCCCGTGGTCGACGGCCACAACGACCTGCCGGTCGCGCTCCGGGCCCGTACCGGCGGCAGCGTCGAAGGGCTCGACGCGCACCGGCCCGAACTCCACACCGACCTGCCCCGGTTGCGGGCCGGCGGGGTCGGCGCCCAGTTCTGGTCCGTCTACGTCCCCTCCGACCTGCCCGAGCCCGAGGCCGCCGTCGCCACCCTGGAACAGCTCGACCTCACCCACCGGCTGATCGCCCACTACCCCGACCGGCTGCGCGCCGCCGTCACCGCCGACCAGGCGGAGGCCGCGATCGCCGACGGCCGGATCGCCTCGCTGCTCGGCATCGAGGGCGGCCACTCGCTGGCCTCCTCGCTCGGCGTGCTGCGCGCCTACGCCCGGCTCGGCGTCCGCTACGTGACGCTCACCCACAACCACAACACGCCCTGGGCCGACTCCGCGACCGACGCCCCCGGTGTCGGCGGGCTCTCCGCGCAGGGCCTGGCCGTGGTCGCCGAACTCAACCGGATCGGCGTCCTGGTCGACCTCTCGCACACCGCCGAGTCCACCCAGCGCGCCGCGCTCGCCGCCGCCGGTGCGCCCGTGATCTTCAGCCACTCGTCCTGCCGGGCCGTCACCGGCCACCCGCGCAACGTCTCCGACGAGGTGCTGGCGCTGCTCCCCGGCAACGGCGGCGTGGTCCAACTCACCTTCGTGCCCGACTTCGTGTCCACCGAGGCCGCCGCCTGGCGGGCCGCGCTCGCCGCCGAACGGACCCGGCTCGGCCTGCCCGAGCAGCCCTGGTCCTGGCCGCGCCACCCCGCCCCCGGCGAGGACCCCGCCGCCGTCGCGGCGGAGACCGCCGCCGCGTTCGCCGCCGGCCCCGGCGCGCCCCCGCCGCCCGAGCTGCAGCGCTGGCTCGACGCCAACCCCCGCCCCGAGGCCACCGCCGCCCAGGTCGCCGACCACGTCGAGCGGGCCCGCGAGATCGCCGGACTCGACCACATCGGCCTCGGCGGCGACTTCGACGGCGTCGACCGGCTGCCCGTCGACCTCCCCGACGTCTCCGGATACCCCGTCCTGCTCGGCGAGTTGGCCGCCCGCGGCTGGTCCGTCGGCGAACTGGAGGCGCTGACCGGACGGAACGTGCTGCGGGTGCTGCGGGAGGCGGAGACCCGGGCCACCGAACCGCTCTGGCCCCGGGGGTAGCCCCGGGCCCGCTCCTTTCGCCGGCGGAGAAAAAGAGTTGACGATCCGTCAGCTGTCGAAGCCGAGGCCGAGGCGGTCCAGGGTGCGGAGCCAGAGGTTGCGACGGCCCGCGTCGGCGTCGGCGCGGTGCAGGGACCACTGGGTGAGGCCGATGCCGAGGGAGCGGACCGGTTCGGGCGGGAAGGGGAGGGGCTTGCGGCGGACCATCTCCAGGGCGGTGCGCTCGGTCCGCTCCCCGGCCAGCAGGTCGAGCACGGTCTCGGCGCCGAAGCGGGTGGCGCCGACGCCGAGGCCGGTGTAGCCGGCGGAGTAGGCGACCCGGCCGCGGTGGCTGAGGTCGAAGAAGGCGGAGAACCGGGTGCAGGTGTCGATGGCGCCGCCCCAGGCGTGGCTGAACCGGACGCCTTCGAGCTGGGGGAAGGTCCGGGCGAAGTGCCGGGCCAGGGTGGCGAAGGTCTCGGGGCGGCGGTCGCGCTCGTCGCCGACCCGGCTCCGGTACTGGTGGACCACGTCGTAGCCGCCGAACAGGATGCGGTTGTCGGCGGACAGCCGGACGTAGTGGAAGTGGTTGGCGCTGTCGGCCCAGCCCTGCCGGTTGCGCCAGCCCACCGAGGCGAGTTGTGCCGCCGTCAGCGGTTCGGTCATCAGCGCGTAGTCGTACACCGGCACGGTGTAGGGGCGGTGGCGGCGCAGCAGGGACGGGAAGGCGTTGGTGGCGAGCGCGACCTTGCGGGCGGCGACCCGGCCGTAGGGGGTGCGGACGGTGAGCGCGGCGGGGCCGTCGGCGAGGTCGGTGGCGGGGGAGTGCTCGTGGATGCGGACGCCGAGCGCGAGGCAGGCGCGCTTGAGGCCCCAGGCGAGCCGGGCCGGGTCGAGCATGGCGACGCCCTCGCGGTCCCAGAGGCCGCCGAGGAAGGTCGGGGAGTCGATCTCGGCCCGGACGGCGTCCCGGTCGAGGACGTCCAGGGTGGTGCCGTAGCGGGCCGCGAGGGCGGCGAACTCCCGCAGTTCGTCGACCTGGTGGGGTTCGGTGGCGACGGTGAGGGAGCCGCTGCGCCGCCAGTCGCAGTCGATGTCGTAGCGCCGGACGGCGTCCTGCATGGCGTCGAGGTTGGCCCGGCCGAGGCGTTCCAGGGCGGCGAGTTCGCCGGGCCAGCGCTGGTGGCCGTTGCCGAGGCCGTGGGTGAGGCTGGCCTCGCAGAAGCCGCCGTTGCGGCCGGAGGCGGCCCAGCCGATCTCGCGGCCCTCCAGCAGGACGACGTCCAGCGCGGGGTCGCGCTCCTTGGCGATCAGCGCGGTCCACAGGCCGCTGTAGCCGCCGCCGACCACCAGCAGGTCGCAGCGGGCGTCGCCGACCAGGGCGGACTCGGGCTCGGGCCGGTCGGGGCGGTCCAGCCAGAACGGGGTGTACCGGACGTCCCGGAGGGCGTGGACGGGGTCGGCCATGGCGGGTGCTCCTTCGGTGCATGGGGGCGGTCCGGGCCCCGGAGCGGAGACGCGGGGCCCGGACGCGGCCATCAGACCGTGCGCCCGCCGTCAACGTCAATGCCGTTGACGTAAGGGGCGGCGCCCGGCGCGGCGGGCTCAGTCCGGCGGGCGGAGCGAGGAGGCGCGGATCTCCAGCCTGGTCGGGACGAGCGCGCCGGTCGGCTCCCGGCTGCCGCTCTCCAGCGCGGCGATCAGCAGCTCGATGCCCTTCACCGCGACGGCGGCGGGCGACATGCTCAGCGTGCTCACCGGCGGGCGGGTGTGCTCCGCGGAGGGCTCCTCGCTGGCGCACACCAGCAGCAGCTGCTCCGGGACGGCGAGCCCGGCCCGCCGCACCGCGTCCAGGACCAGCGGCGGCCCGGCCTCGGCCAGCACGAACAGCGCGTCCGGCGGGTCGCCGGGGCCGGTCAGCAGGGCGTCCACGGCGGCCAGCACCGGGCCGTCGCCGGGCCCGTCGGTGTACGCCTGACGGGGCGTCAGGCCGTGCTCGGCGCACCAGTGCAGGTAGGTGTCGGTGACGGCGCGGTGGAAGCGGGTGGCGGTGCCGGGGGAGAGCAGCGCCACCCGCCGGGCGCCCTGCCCGTGCAGGTGGTCGAGGACCTCGCGGACGGCGGCCTCGGCGTCCACGTCGACCCAGTGCGCGCCCGGGCGGCCCTCCACGGAGCGGTCGGTGAACAGCGGGACGCGGGCCGCCAGGAAGTCCTCGACCAGTGGGTCGTGGTCGATCGGGTCGGCGACGATCGCGGCGTCCAGCGGCAGGTCGGCCCACTCCTCGGGCCCGCAGCCGGCGGGCAGCAGGACCAGTGCGTAGCCGCGCTCCAGCGCCGCGGCGGCGGTGGCGCTGGTGAGCCGGGCGAAGTACGGGGAGCCCAGGTAGGTGCCGGGGTCGGCGGCGAACTCGCCGACCGCGTAGCCGATCAGCCGGGCGTGGCCGGCCCGGAGCAGCCGGGCGGTGGCGTTCGGGCGGTAGCCGAGCCGGCGGGCGGCCTCGCGGGCGCGGCGGCGGACGTCCTCGGACATCCGGCCGGTGCCGTTCAGGGCGGCCGAGACGGTGGTCTTGGACAGGCCGGCCTCGCGGGCCACGTCGACCAGGCGGATGCGGGGGGCCGGGCCCCCGGCGGGCGGGGTGTCGCTCATGCGCCGATGCTGCCAGGGCGGGTGAGGGCGCGTCACCCCCCGCGGACGGCGCGGCGGCCCGACGCCGCACGCTGTGCCGAATCGTTCCCGCAGTCGGGACGGACCGTTGTCGCACCGTGATCCGAAAACGTTCCCGCGGAGGGTTGTGCGGGAACGTTCCCGCATCAATACTCCAACGCAACCCACAGCCCTCCCGACTCGAAAGGGGTGGGTTCTTCCGTGCGCCTCCTGCCGCGTTCCGCGAGATCCGCCTTCCGCTCCACCGCCTTCCTCCGCTCCACGGCCGTCCGCTCCACCGCCCTGCTGGCCGCCTGCACCGTGCTGCTGACGGCCTGCTCGGGCGCCACCGGCAAACCCGGCCCGGCCACCGCCTCCGACGGCAGCGGCTTCGCCACCACCCCGCTCGCCCCGGCCGCCAAGGGCCCGCTGCCCTCGTTCACCTGGTCGCTGTACGCCGAGCCGCAGACCCTCGACTACGCGCTCGCCTACGACTACCCGCCGAACACCGTGCTGGCCAACGTCTGCGAGCAACTGTTCCGGGTCACCCCGGACTTGAAGATCGAACCCGGGCTGGCCGTGAAGTCCGCCAGCCCCGACCCGCTGACCCGGGTCTACACCCTGCGCGAGGGCGTGAAGTTCCACGACGGCTCGACGATGACCGCCGACGACGTGGTCGCCTCGCTGACCCGCCACCTGCTGCCCGCCACCGGCTCCGCCTGGGGCTCGGCGTTCAAGAACGTCGTCGCGGTCAGCAAGAGCGGCCCGCTGGAGGTCACCGTCACCCTCAGCAAGCCGGACGTGCTGCTCGACGAACTGCTCGCCGCCTCGCCCGGCACCGTGGAGAGCGCGAAGTTCCTGGAGAAGGCCGGGAAGGACTACGGCAGCCCCGGCACCGGCGTCGACTGCACCGGCCCCTACGCGATCGACACCTGGGCCCAGGGCGACAGCATCACCCTGCGCAAGAACGCCGCCTACTGGGACGCCGCGCTCGCGCCGAAGTCCGACAAGGTGAAGTTCGTCTTCGTCGGCGACTCCGCGGCCCGCGCCAACGGCTGGCTCTCCGGCGCGGTCGACGGCGGCTACATGGTGCCCTCCGCCTCGCTCGCCCAGCTCAACGGCACCGACAAGGGCAAGGTGTGGTTCGGCCCCAACACCGCCGCCGCCGACCTCGCCGTGCTCGACCTCCGGGGCACCCTGCGCGACCTGAAGGTCCGGCAGGCCCTGTCGCTGGCGCTCGACCGCGACGGCATCGTCAAGTCCGCGGCCGGCGGCGTCGGCGTCCCCGCCAAGGCCCCCGCCGCGCAGGGCGCCTGGGCCCTCGTCCCGGAGCGCACCGCCGGGTACTTCGCCCAACTGCCCGCCCCCGTCCACGACGTGGCCAAGGCCAAGCAGCTGGTCCAGGAGGCCGGCGCCACCGGGAAGAAGGTGGTGATGGCCACCAGCTCGCTCGCCCCCGAGATCAGCGTGGTCGGCAACGCCGTGCAGGCCGCCGGCCGCGAGATCGGCCTCGACGTCGAACTGCGCCCCGTCGCCCCCGACGCCTACACCGCCCTGTTCACCGACCCCGCCGCCCGGGCCGGCATCGACCTGGTCGTCACCAACGGCTACGACAGCACCCCCGACCCGCTGGAGTTCTACCAGTCGCTGCGCACCGGCGACTTCGGCAACTACGCGGGCTGGAGCGACCCCGAGTTCGACGACCTGTTCGACAAGGCCGCCGGCACCGCCGACCCGGCCGCCCGCGCCGACCTCACCGCGAAGCTCCAGCAGATCGCCGTCCGCGAACTGCCCAGCATCCCGCTGTACGAGGCCCCGTTCTCGGTCTTCCTCGGCAGCCGGATCACCGGCGCGCCGACCGGCATCCCCCAGCTCTACTACCCGTGGGCCGCGACGATCGGCGCCGCCCGCTGATGGCCCGTTACCTGCTCGGCCGGGTCCTCGGACTGGTGGCGGTGCTGCTGGTGACCAGCTTCCTGGTCTTCAGCGCCGTGCACCTCGCCCCGGGAGACCCGGTCTCCTTCCTGCTCAAGGGCCACCCGGCCACCCCCGAGGCGCGGGCCGCGATCGCCGCCCAGTACCACCTCGACGACCCCTTCCTGGTCCAGTACGGCAAGTGGCTCGGCGGCGCGCTGCACGGCGACTTCGGCCGGTCCGTCCAATTCCGGCAGGACGTCGGCGAGTTGATCGGCTCCCGGCTGCCCGGCACCGCGCTGCTGATCGGGTACGCCGCCGTGCTGGTCTGCCTCGGCGGCACCCTGGTCGGCGCCGCCGCCGCGCTCCGCCCCGGCCCGCTCGACCGGCTGGTGCTGATCGGCACCGGCATCGCCACCGCCACCCCGCCGTTCGTCACCGCGATCGCCCTGGTCTCGCTGTTCGCCGTCCGGCTCGGCTGGTTCCCCGGCCCCGGCTCGCAGGGCACCGGGCTCGCCGACCGGCTGCACCACCTCACCCTGCCCGCGTTCGCGCTCGCCGTCACCCTGGCCGGCCTGCTCGCCCGGGTCACCCGCTCCGCGATGCTCGACGAACTCGGCCGCGACCACGTCGAGGCCGCCCGCTCCCGGGGCGTCCCCGAACGGCAGGTGATCCGCCGGCACGTCCTGCGCGGCGCCCTCGGCCCCGTCGTCACCGTCGGCGGCACCACGCTGGCCGGGCTGCTGGTCTCCACCTCGGTCGTGGAGACCGCGTTCAACACCACCGGCGTCGGCTCGCTGCTGGTGCAGTCCGTCGGCGCCAAGGACCTGCCGGTCGTCCAGGCCGTCACCCTGCTCACCGTGCTCTGCTTCGGCCTGGTCAACCTCGCCGTCGACCTGCTCGGACCGCTGATCGACCCGCGCACCGCGCGGGCCGTCCGGCGCGGCCGGGGGGCCGCCCAGGCCGGGCCGACCGGGCCCGGCACCGGGCCGGCCGTCGTGCCGGGCGCCCCTGCGGGAGGAGCCGCATGACCGCCGCCGCTCTCACCGCACCCGTGCGCCGGCCGCTGCTGGGCCGGCTGCGCGGCCTCGGCGGCGGACCGCTGTTCACCGCCGCCGCGCTCGTCCTCGCCCTGCTGGTGCTGGTCGCGGTCCTCGCCCCGCTGCTCGCCCCGCACGACCCGAACGCCGTCGACCTGCGCGACCCGCTGGCCGGCTCCGGCCCCGACCACCTGCTCGGCACCGACCAGTCCGGGCGGGACGTGCTCTCCCGGCTGCTGCACGGCGCCCGGACCGGACTGCTCGGGCCCCTGCTGGTGATCGCCCTGTCCACGGCCGGCGGCCTGCTGCTCGGCACCGTCGCCGGCTGGTGCGGCGGCTGGGCCGACACCCTGCTCTCCCGCGCCCTGGACCTGGTCTTCGCCGTCCCCGGCCTGCTGCTCGCCGTCATGTTCGTCACCCTCTCCGGGCCCGGCATGACCGCCCCCGTGATCGCCATGTCGGTCGCCTACACCCCGTACGTCGGCCGCCTGGTGCGCGGCCTCGCCCAGCAGGAGAAGGCCCGCCCCTACCTGGAGTCCTACCGGGTCCAGGGCTGGTCCGGCTGGACGATCTGCCTGCGGCACCTGCTGCCCAACATCGCGCCGACCGTGCTCGCCCAGTCCGCGATCAACTTCGGCTACGCGCTGATGGACCTGGCCGCGCTCTCCTTCCTCGGCTTCGGCGTGCAACCGCCCACCGCGGACTGGGGCGCGATGATCAACGAGGGGGAGTCCGCGCTCCAGCAGGGCGCGATGATGCCCGCGCTCGCGCCCTCCGCGTGCATCGTGATCGCGGTCGTCGCCTTCGGCATCGTCGGCGAGGGCATCGCCGACCGGCTCGCCCGACGGGAGCGTTGATATGACGGACATTCATCCGACCTCGGACGATCGGACTGGCGATCATCCGGTTTTCGGACCTCCCATGTCTGATGATCGGACCTCCGGGCGCCCTGGCTCCGGCGGTCCGGCGGCGTCCGGGGAACTGCTGCGGATCGACGGGCTGACGGTGCGGCTGCCCGGCGGGCGGGCCGCCCGGCCGCTGCTCGACGGGGTCTCGCTGCACGTGGCCGCAGGGGAGACCGTCGGCCTGGTCGGCGAGTCCGGCTCCGGGAAGTCGGTGGCCTGCCGCAGCGTGCTCGGTCTGCTGCCCGACCGGGCCGTCACCGAGGGGCGGGTCCTGGTCCGCGGGCGCGACGTGCTCACCGCCGGGGCGGCCGAGCTGCGCGAGCTGAGGGCCCGTCAGGTCGCCATGGTGTTCCAGGACCCGCGGGCCGTGGTCAACCCGCTGCACCGGATCGGGGACTTCCTCACCGAGGGCCTGCGCGCCGCCGGGACCCCCGCCGCGGCCGCCACCGCCCGAGCGGTCGAACTCCTCGCCGCGGTCGGCCTCCCCGACCCGGCCGGCGCCCTGCGGCGCAGGCCGCACGAGTTCTCCGGCGGCATGCTGCAACGCGTCGTCATCGCCGCCGCCATGGCCGGCGAACCCGGCCTGCTGCTCGCCGACGAACCCACCACCGCGCTCGACGTCACCACCCAGGCCGAGGTGATCGCCCTGCTCACCCGCCTGCAGCGCGAACGCGGCACCGGCCTGCTCCTCGTCACCCACGACCTCGAACTCGCCGCCGCCGTCTGCGACCGGGTCTACGTCATGTACGCCGGACGGATCGTCGAGACCCGGCGCACCGACGACCTGTTCGCCCGCCCCCGACACCCCTACACCGCCGGACTGATCGCCTGCACCCCGCGCCTCGACCCCGGCGCGCCCCCGCCCCGGCCGGTGCCCGGCCGCCCGCTCTCGCTCGCCGAGAACCCGCCGGGCTGCGCCTTCGCCGCCCGCTGCGGACACGTCCGCCCCCGCTGCGAGACCGAGCGACCGCTCCTCCTCCCGTACGGCGACGGCCTCGCTGCCTGCCTGCGGGCCGACGAAGGGACCATCCCGTGACCACGACCGCCGGAGCCGCCGCTGCCGGGCCCGCCGCCGACACCGCCGGACTCGTCGTCGAGGGGCTGCGCAAGTGCTTCGGGGAACGGACCGTGGTGGACGGCGTCTCCTTCGCGCTGGCCCCCGGCGGGGCGCTCGGCGTGGTCGGCGAGTCCGGCTGCGGCAAGAGCACCACCGCCCGCATGCTGGTCGGCCTGGAACACCCCGACGCCGGCACCGTCGCCCTGGACGGCGCGGACCGCCTGGTCCGCCCGCGCGGCCGCACCGCCCGCCTCGCCCACGCCCGCGGCATCCAACTGGTCTTCCAGGACCCGTACTTGTCGCTCGACCCGCGCATCCCCGTCGGCGCGGCCGTCGAGGAGGTGCTGCGGCTGCACGGCGGCGACGGCAAGGGGCGGGTCGCCGAACTCCTCGACCAGGTCGGCCTCGGGACCCGCGAGGCCGCCGCGCTGCCCCGCGCCCTCTCCGGCGGCCAGCGCCAACGCGTCGCCATCGCCCGGGCGTTGGCCGCCCGGCCACGCGTCCTGATCCTGGACGAGGCGGTGGCCGCGCTCGACGTCTCGATCCAGGCGCAGATCCTCGACCTGCTGGCCGGCATCCGCCGCGAGCACGGCATCGCGCTGCTGTTCGTCAGCCACGACCTCGCCGTGGTCCGGCACGTCACCGAACAGCTGGTGGTGCTCCGGCAGGGCCGGGTGGTCGAGTCCGGGCCCACCGCCACCGTGCTGACCGACCCCCGGCACGCCTACACCCGGCTGCTGCTGGACTCCGTCCCGCACCGCGGCTGGGACCCGGACCGGATCGCCGAGGGGCGGCGCGCCCTGGTGGACTGACCCCGGCCCCGGCCCCGGCCCCGGCCCCCGGGGCAGCCCCGACCGGATGGTCCGTCCGCTGCCGACCCGTGCGCCGACACCCCGTCCGACCCTCCGCCCGGCACCCCGTCGGCCGCGAACCCCCCTTTGGAGCACCACCCATGGCAGCAGCACACACGGGCCACCCCTACCAGGACCCGGCCCGGCCGGTCGCGGAGCGCGTCGAGGACCTGCTCGGCCGGATGACTCTGGCGGAGAAGGCCGGACTGCTGTTCCACACCATGATCCCGATGCACGCCGACGGGCGGCCGGTGGAGGACGGCGACGAAGGCGAATTCCCCGCCGACACCAGCGGGTTGATCCGTCGGCAGGGGCTCAGCCACTTCAACCTGGTCGGGACCGCCGAACCCCGCCGGATCGCCGAGTGGCACAACGCCGTCCAGGAGATCGCCGCCGGCACCCGCCTGGGCATCCCCGTCACGCTGTCCACCGACCCCCGGCACTCCTTCACCGCCAACATCGGCGCCTCGGTCCGGGCCGGCGCCTTCTCCGCCTGGCCCGAACCGATCGGGCTGGCCGCCGTCCGCGACCCCGAACTCGTCCACCGCTTCGCCGACACCGCCCGCCGCGAATACCTCGCCGTCGGCCTGCGGGTCGCCCTGCACCCGCAGCTCGACCTCGCCACCGAACCCCGCTGGTCCCGGCAGACCGGCACCTTCGGCTCCGACGCCGTCCTCACCGCCGAACTCGCCGCCGCCTACGTCCGCGGCCTGCAGGGCGAACGCCTCGGGCCGGACAGCGTCGCCGCCATGGTCAAGCACTTCCCCGGCGGCGGCCCGCAGCGCGACGGCGAGGACCCGCACTTCCCGCACGGCAAGGAGCAGGTCTACCCCGGCGGCATGCGCGAACTGCACCTCGCCCCGTTCCGGGCCGCCATCGCGGCCGGCGCCGCCCAGATCATGCCCTACTACGGGCAGCCGATCGGCACCGACTGGGAGGAGGTCGGCTTCGGCTTCAACCGCGGCGTCGTCACCGACCTGCTCCGCGGACAACTCGGCTTCCGGGGCGTCGTCTGCACCGACTGGGGCCTGCTCAACGACGACGAGATCTTCGGCGAACCGCACCAGGCCCGCGCCTGGGGCGTCGAACACCTCACCCCCGCCGAACGCGCCGCCAAGGCCCTCGACGCGGGCGTCGACCAGTTCGGCGGCGAGGAGTGCCCCGAGCTGGTGGTCGAACTGGTCCGCACCGGCCGGATCGCCGAGGACCGCCTCGACGACTCGGTCCGCCGCCTGCTCCGCGAGAAGTTCGTCCTCGGCCTGTTCGACGACCGCCGCCACGTCGACCCCGACCGGGCCGAACTCATCGTCGGCAACCCCGAGTTCCGCGCCGCCGGCGCCGCCGCCCAGCGCCGCTCGCTCACCGTCCTCAGCAACCGCGACCGCACCCTCCCCGTCACCCGCCCCGCCCCCCGCCTCTACACCGAGGGCCTCGACCCCGCCGCCGTCGCCCGCCACGGCCGCCCCGCCGCCACCCCCGCCGAGGCCGACCTCGCCCTGCTGCGCCTGCACACCCCCTACGAGCACCGGCCCAACCGCTTCGAGTCGCTGTTCCACTCCGGTCGGCTCGACTTCACCCGCTCCGAACTCGCCGACATCCTGCGGGTGTTGGACACCGTCCCGACCGTGGTCCTGATCAACCTGGAACGCCCCGCCGTGCTCCCCGAGATCGCCGAGCGGGCCCACGCCCTGATCGCCGACTACGGCGCCGAGGACGAGGCCCTGCTCGACGCGGTCTTCGGTCTGGCCCGCCCCGAAGGCCGCCTGCCGTTCGAACTCCCGCGCTCGATGGCCGCCGTCGAAGCCTCCCGCCCCGACGTGCCCAACGACACCGCCGACCCGGTCTTCCCGCACGGCCACGGCCTGGACCTCGGCAGCGGTCGAGATCTCGGCAGCGGCCTCGCTGATGGCCGCGATCTCGCCGACGGCCTGTGACGGCAGCGTGGGAAGAGAGCCCAGGATGAGAAGACGCACCGCGCACCACCCGTCCGCCACCGAGACCGCGAGCCCCCCCAGGAGCAGCCATGACCGTCGTCCCCACCCGCAGCGGCCCCGTGCGCGGCGAGCGCCGCGCCGACGGGAGCGTCCGCTTCCTCGGCATCCCCTACGCCCAACCCCCGGTCGGGGCACTGCGGTTCGCCGCCCCGGTGCCGCCCGAGCCGTGGACGGAGGTCCGCGACGCCACCGCCTACGGCCCGACCGCGCAGCGCCGCCCGTTCTCGGCCGTCACCACCATCCCCGAGCCGAGCATCCCCGGCGGCGGCACCCTCAACCTGAACGTCTTCACCCCCGAGGCCCGCGCCGGGGCCGGGCTGCCGGTCCTGGTGTGGATCCACGGCGGCGGGTACGTGGCCGGCAGCGCCGCCAGCCCCTGGTACGACGGCGCGGCGTTCAACCGGGACGGGGTGGTGCTGGTCAGCGTCGGCTACCGGCTCGGCATCGAGGGCTTCCTGCACCTCCCGGACGCCCCCGACAACCGGGGCGTCCGGGACTGGATCGCCGCCCTGGAGTGGGTCCGCGACAACATCGCGGCCTTCGGCGGCGACCCCGCCAAGGTCACCGTCGCCGGACAGTCCGCGGGCGGCGGCGCCGTGCAGACCCTGCTCGCCACCCCCGCCGCCGCCGGGCTGTTCCGCGCCGCGATCTCGGTCTCCGGCGCTCTCCTCCAGCCCGCCGCCCCCGCCGTCGCCGCCGCCCTCGCGGCCCGCACCGGACAGACCCTCACCGCCACCGCGCTGCAGGACGCCGAGGACGCCGAACTCCTGGAACTGCAGGACGCGTTGAGCGCCTTCGGCGACCCCCTGCAGTCGCTCGCCCCGGCCGTGGACGGCGACCTGTTGCCCCGGCCGGTGGCCGAGGCCGCCGCCGAGTCCGCGGTGCCGCTGGTGCTCGGCTTCACCGCCGACGAGTTCACCGCCCCGAACGGCGGGGAACCGGACGACGGCGGGGAGTCCGATGACGGGGAGTCCGGGGCGGCCGCTCTCCTGAGCCTGTTCGCGGCGTTCGGCATCGACGCCCGCCGCGCCGAACGGTTCCGGGCCGGACGGCCGGACGCCGGGTTCGGGGACCTCCTCACCGACCTGCTGTTCCGGGCCCCCGGCACCGCGCTCGCCGAGGCCCGGCGGGAGCGCGGACTGCCCACCTGGCTCTACCAGTTCGACTGGGCCGGCACCGCCGAGGGCCGCACCGGCCAGGCCTACCACTGCACCGACCTGCCGTTCGCCTTCGACCTGCTCGGCGCGGAGGGCGTCGAGGCCGCCCTCGGTGCCGAGCCCCCGCAGGCCCTCGCCGACCGGCTCCACGCCGCCTGGGTCGCCTTCGTCCGCGACCTCGACCCCGGCGAGGACTGGCAGCCCTACGCGGACAACCGCGCCACCATGCGCTGGGACGACCCGCCCCGGACCGAGTCCGACCCGCTGCGGCCCGTCCGGGAGGTCTGGCACGACTGACAGGACGTCACCCCCACGTCCGACGGGACGTCATCCCCACGCCCGACGGGACGTCATCCCCTCACGCCCGACGGGGTGTCAGCAGGCCCGGCGCAGCAGGACGCCGCGGCTGCCCGGGGCCCGCGGGCCGGTGCCCGGGGCGGCCAGGTCGATCTCCTCGACCAGCAGCCAGCCCTGCTGCGTCGAGAGCCACGGGCGCAGCCGGCCGTCCAGCGCGGGCGGGGTGAGGGCGACGAACAGCAGGTCGGTCGGGAGGGCGTGCAGCAACTCCAGGTCCTGGCCCGGGCGCAGGGCGTCGATCAGCAGCACCGCGCCGAAACGGCGGCGCACCGGGGGCGGGTCGGCCAGGTCGCTCGCGCTCAGCCGCAGCCGGGCGCGGCCGCGGAACGCCGCGAACAGCCGGGCCCGCAGGTCGGGGTCGGCCTCCCCGGCGTGCACCGTGTACCCGGCCTTCAGCAGCCGCCGGGTCAACGCGCCCTCCCGCGCGCCGAGTTCGGCCAGCGCCCCGCTGCCCGGCGGCCGGTGCCGGGCCACCCAGGCGGCGGTGGCGTCCAGGAGCGCCTCCTCGTAGCGATCGCCTTCGGCGGCCACCAAGGTGTCGGTCACGGACTCGTCCCGTCGGGAGGGGGCTTCGGTGCGGCCACGGACGCCCGGCCGGGCGGGCCTGTTCCGACCCTAACCAGCGGATTCGTTCGTGGTCCATACCACCACGGGCGAAAGTTTACCGTTCACGGTCAATTCATGGGGTGCAATGCGTCAAGCGAACGGTTGACCGGAGCGGGAAACCGGACGGGCCCGGGGGGGTGCTCCCCCGGGCCCGTCCGGTCGTGCGGGTGGTGCCTCAGATCTCGTCGTACTCCTCGTCGAACTCGCCGTCGTAGCGGCCGTCGCGCTCGTGGTGCTCGTTCTCCGCGGCGTCCTGGCGGACCGGCATGACGCGGCCGAGCTGCAGGGCCGCGTACATGTTGAGCAGCGGGTCCTCGGCGACGATGCCGTCGGAGTACTGCTCCTCCTCGTCCTCCCCGGTGACGTGCTGCCCGCGGCGGCCCGCGGCACCGCTGCCGCCGCCGCGCGAGCCGCCGCCGACCGGGCCGTAGCCGTGGGCCATGCCCATGCCCATGCCCATCGGGCTGCCGACCATGCCGCCGGGGCGGGCGCCGGAGCCGGCGCTGTTGGTGGAGGTACCGACGGTGCCGGAGCCGGAGCCGCCGGAGGAGCCGCCGCCGTCCAGGCGGTGGTCGGTCTCCAGCTTGGTGCTCACCCGGGTGCCGCTGCCCCCGCTGCCGCCGCTGCCCGGCACGGCGAGGCGGGTGCCGACGCCGAGCGGGCCGTGCGCGCCGCCGGAGCCGCCGGGCCCGCCGTCGGAGCCGGAGCCGGAGCCCCCGCCGCCGCCGTGGCCGCCGGTCGCCGCGCCCAGGTTGGGCTCCCTGAGGCCGAGCGTGTTGACCCCGCTGCGGTTGCCGCCGCCGGGGCCGCCGGTCCCGCCGGAGCGGGAGCCGACCGGCCCGAGCTTGGGCATCAGCGCGGCGAAGGCGCCCAGCCCGGCGTCCGACGAGCCGCGCGACGAACCGCCGCCGGTGAAACCGGGGTGGCCCGCGGCGTTGAGCGCGGTGCCGGGGCTGTACGGGTTCGCCACCGTGGAGGCGATGCTGTTCAGCGACATCCGGTTGCTGTCCTCGTTCTCACCGAGGTTCCCGGCCATCTTGTCCATCTTGTCCGCGGTGCTGCGGAACGAGCCGAGGATGCGCTTGAGCACCGTCTCGGCGATGGTCTGCAGGATGTGCTGGGCGATCTCGATGACGATCTTGCCGAAGCGGTCGCCGGAGTCGCCCATCTTCAGGCCCTGCGCGATCCGCTGGAACGACAGGCCGTGCGACTCGATGTCGTCCGAGCCGCGGCGCAGGTCCATCGCGCAGCTGGCGAGCTGGGCGAGGTCGATGTTGAAGCCCTGGCTGTTCGAACGGGCCGCCGGGGTGGGCGCGATCTGCTGCGCCGCCTTGTCGATCATGTCCTCGATCGGCTTGGTGAGCGTGCTCGCCAGCTTGCTGACGGCGGCGTCCAGCAGCTGGTTCATGATCATGCGGCCCATCTGCAGCACCGCGGCGGCGCTCCACGGGCCGGTCGACGACGCCGCCGCCAACTGGGCCTGGATGGAGAACAGCTGAGTGATCGACTGGGTCTTGGCCAGCTCGACCACGACCGCGGCCGCCCGCAGCACCTTGGCCACGGTCTGGCAGAGCTCGACGATCACCTTCGAGTACTTGGTGATGGTGCTCCACAGCTCGGAGAGCCGGTCCGCCGAATCGCCCTGGTAGACCTCGTGGAGCATGGTGAGCGCCTTGTCCGCCGTCATCTGGGCGGAGTCGAGCGCGCTCGCGAACTTCTCCAACTGGTCTGCCAGCTGGTTCAGTTCGTCTTCATTGGCACTCGGGAATCGCACGCCCAGCAGGCCGAGCAAGTGGTTGAGTCCCGATGGTAGTTGTAGCGCCATGCCGCCCCCAGCTGCAGCCCCCGAGTAAGTCCCTGATCGCGCATAGCGACGATACACATAGCGGACGACAACGACCACCTTGCCCGGGGCGGTCGTTCCCGCATTGTCGACGAACCGGGACACCGTTACGGTGTGCGCCATGGCATGGGGATCATGGTGGCGCGGCCGGTCCGGGACCGGTCCGGAGGCCGCCGGCAAGCGGCCGGAACGGCCTTCCGCGCAGGTCGTGTTGGGTGCGGTGGTAGACGAACTGTCCTCGCTGCACGGGGAGTCGTGGCGGGTCGAGGGGCAGGAGGTGCGCGGGCCGGGCGCGTTGGCGGTGCGGCTCGGGGAATCGCACGACGCGCACCCGCACCACCTCGATCTGCTCCTGCTGGCCGACCGGGACCGCCCGGAGACCGCCGTCCCCGGCTGTGTGACCGGCATCGACGGCGCCGACCGGGACCCGGTCCGCCGCGGCATCGAGGTGTGGGCGGCCACCACCGGCGTCGCGCTCATCGAACTCGTCGCCCACAACGGCCGGTTCGCGGGCCACCTGGACCCGGGCGACCCCGACGGCCTGCCCGGCTGGCACGCCATCCACGGCGGTGTGGTCGGCTGGGGCACCGGCGGGCGCTTCCACGACGTGCAGGACTGGCTGGTGCGCAACCCGGTGCTGCCGGCCCTCGCCCCCGCGCTCGGCGGCGACCTCGGACGGGACCAACTCGTCGGCGTGCAGGTGCTGCTGGGCAGTGGTGAGGGCGGCGCGGACGCCGAGGTGCGGGTGCACGGCGAGGTGCACCCGGCCGCGTCCGAGGCACTGGCCGCGCTGGACTGGCCGCGGGTCGCCGAGGGCACCGCGCACGCCCGGACCTTCGTCCTGCTGGTCCGCCGGGTCGGCGCCCGCGCCGGAGCGGCCGCCCGCCGCTGAGCGCCCCGACGCCGACGGCCCGCCCCCGGTCCGGGGGCGGGCCGACGCTTCGTCGGGCGAGCGGATCGTCAGGCGAGCGACGGCGCCACCGGATAGCGCCAAGTCCCGTCCGGCGCCGCGTAGTCGGGCAGCCAGCAGGCCAGCACCTGCGCGGACGGGTAGAACATCGGCTCGGGGAGCGCGTCCACCGCGACCCGCTCCCAGCCGGCGCAGGCGTGCGGCTCGGTGACCAGCGCCTCGGCCAGGCTCGGCGGGGCGAGCACCGCCGCCGTCACCCGGGTCCGGCCCAGCTCGTGGTCGACCAGCACCGCCAGCACCCGCATCCGCCCGGCGGGCAGCACGATGCCGGTCTCCTCGGCCAACTCCCGTGCGGCGGCGGCCTCGAAGGACTCGCCGGGGTGGTCGACCTTGCCGCCGGGCAGGCTCCAGGTCGGCGGCTCCCCGGCGGCGGTGCGGCGCCCGATCAGCACCCGCCCGTCCCCGGTCGGCACGATCACGCCCGCGCCCACCAGCGGTGGCAGCGGCGGGAGTCCGGGGTCGGTCACCACTTGCCCTTCTGGTAGTCCTTCAGGAAGCAGCCGTACAGGTCCTCGCCCGACTCGCCCCGGACGATCGGGTCGTACACCCGGGCCGCGCCGTCCACCAGGTCGAGCGGGGCGTGGAAGCCCTCCTCGTGCAGGCGCATCTTCTCGGGGTGCGGGCGCTCGTCGGTGATCCAGCCGGTGTCGACGGCCGTCATCAGGATGCCGTCGCTCTCGAACATCTCCTGCGCGCTGGTGCGGGTCAGCATGTTCAGCGCGGCCTTCGCCATGTTGGTGTGCGGGTGGCCGGACCCCTTGTAGCCGCGGTCGAAGACGCCCTCCATCGCGGAGACGTTCACCACGTACTTGCGCCGCGCCGAGGAGGCGGAGAGCGCCGGGCGGAGCTGCGAGATCAGGATGAACGGGGCGGTGGAGTTGCACAGTTGTACCTCCAGCAGCTCGATCGGGCCGACCTCGGAGACGGTCTGCACCCAGCTGTTGGTGGGGGCGAGGTCCGGCACCAGGCCGCCCGCGTCGATCGCGGTGCCCGCAGCGATCCGCTCCGGCGAGGCCGAACCCGTCACCAGCGCCAGCGCGGTGACCTGCTCGGCGCTCACCGACGGCCGCTCGACCCGGCTCTGCCCGGGCAGCGCGGGCACGTCCACCGCGCCCGACCCGAACCGGCCGATCACCGTGGAGGCGGGCAGCGCCCCGGCCGGCAGCGGCGCCGACTCGGCGGCCACCAGCTCGCGGTACGCCTCGGGGGAGCGGCGGACGGTCTGCGCCGCGTTGTTGATCAGGATGTCCAGCGGGCCGTCCGCGGCGACCTCGTCCGCCAGCGCCATCACCTGGGCCGGGTCGCGCAGGTCGATGCCGACGATCTTCAGGCGGTGGATCCACTCGGCGCTGTCCGGCATCGCGGTGAAGCGGCGGATCGCGTCGTTCGGGAAGCGGGTGGTGATGGTGGTGTGCGCGCCGTCGCGGAGCAGGCAGAGCGCGATGTACATCCCGATCTTGGCCCGGCCGCCGGTGAGCAGCGCGCGCTTGCCGGTGAGGTCCGCGCGGGCGTGCCGGCGGGCCCGGTTGAGCGCGGCGCAGTCGCGGCACAGCTGGTGGTAGAAGGCGTCCACCTCGACGTACCGCTGCTTGCAGGTGTAGCAGGAGCGCGGGCGCTCCAGGATGCCGGCCAGCTCGGTGGTGGTCTCGGTGGTCAGGCCGAAGGCGCCCGCCGTCTCGTCGTCGATCCGGCCGGCCGCGCCGGTGGCCGTCCGGGCGGTCACCGCGCGGTCGTTGGCGGTCTTCCGGGCCCGGGTCTCCTGGCGGCGGCGCTGCTTGAGGGTGCGGAAGATCCCGCCGACGGCCAGCCGGACCCGGATCGCGTCCGGGTGGTCGACGTGGATCTCGTCCAGCTCGGCGATCACGCTCAGGCAGAGTTCCAGGCGGTCCGGGTCGATGCCCTTGCCGTAGTCGATCCCGTCGGCCGCGGCGACCGCCGGGTTCCTGGCGCTGGCTGTGTCGTCGGTGGCCGTGCCGTCGGCGGTCGGGAGTCCGGTGTCCGGGAGTCCGGTCTCCGGGGTGGTGGCGTCCGGGGTGGCGTCCGGGCCGGTCTGCGGGTTCGTCACTGCCTGATGCTTCCTCGATCGCCCCATGCGTACCGGTCGAACTCTACGTGAGCGGCGCCGCCCGGGGCGAAGCCGTGATCCGCGGCACCCCGCCGGCGGGCGGGCTCAACGGCCGCCCAGCGCCCAGGCGATGCCGGAGAGGGTGCCCATCGACAGCACGGTGGAGACCAGGACGGCGGAGCGGGCCAGCGCGGGCACCGCCCCGTACAGCCGGGCGTAGACGTACACGTTCTGCGCGGTCGGCAGCGCCGAGAGCAGCACCACGGCGAGCAGCTGCGGGCGCGGCAGGTCGAGCACCAGGGCGCCGAAGGCGAGCGCGGCCAGCGGCTGGACCAGGGTCTTCAGCAGCACCGCGACGGCGGTCTCGGCCCGGCCCGGGCGCTCCGCGGTCTCGCCGGGCGGGGTGTGCAGGGACAGGCCGAGGGTGACCAGCGCGGTCGGGACGGCCGCGCCGCCGAGCAGGTCCACGGCGTGCGCGAGCGCGCCCGGCAGGTGCCAGCCGGCGGCGGAGAACAGCGCGCCGAGGCCCGCGCCCAGGATCACCGGGTTGCGCAGCGGCAGCAGCGCCAGCCGCCGCAGCCGCTCGCCGGGCCGGGCGGCGGCGGACGCCCCGGTGCGCGCGTCCAGCACCGCCAGCATGACCGGGGTCACCAGCAGCACCTGGAACAGCAGCACCGGCGCGACGAAGGACGCGTCGCCGAGCACCTGCGCCGCCACCGGGATGCCCAGGTTGCCGGAGTTCACGTAGCCCGCCGCCAGCGCGCCGACCACCCGCTCGGCGGGCTGGCGGCCGAACAGCCGGCGGCTCGCGGCCAGGCCGAGGACGGTCGCCACCAGCGTTCCGGCGGCGAACGCCAGCATCGAGGTGTTGGCGAACCCGGCCAGGTCGGTGCGGGCCACCACGGTGAACAGCGCGGCCGGCATCGAGACGTGGAACACGAACCGCCCGAGCACCGCCTCCGCCTGCGCGCCCAGCAGCCCCGTCCGCCCGGCCAGCCAGCCGACCGCCGTCAACACCCAGATCGGCGCGAACGCCGCGGCCAACGCCTCCACCCTCTTACCTCCCGCCGCAGTCAACCAGGCGCTCCCGAACGATCGGTCGGCGGGGTCGTGGGGCGCAGTCGTACGGCGCAGTCGTACGGCGGGGTCGGTCGGTGAGGTTCGGTGGGGTCCGGTGAGGCCGGTCGGCGCGCCGCGGAGTGAGCCGGGTCACCGGCCGGTGCGTCCCGGTGGCCGGGCGGCTGCGCTGCGTGGCCGGGGCGAGAGCGGCGTCACAGGGCCGGGCGGTGGCGGGGGTCACACGGCGGTGGCGGGGCGGGCGGGCCCGGCCGGGGCGAAATCCCTTGGCGGGACTGGCCGAGGCCCAAATTCCCGTTCCGGTAGGGGTGTTGGGCACCCCTGCGGCCTGCTGTGGCCTTCTTCACAGGCGGGTCGGAATACGGAGGTGCCGGAGCGGCGAAAGCCCTTGCGGCACAAGGGATTCCGGCATGTGAAGAAGCTGTGCAGGCGTGAATCCCGGATGTTTGCCGCGCCGTTGGGCCTCCGGCAGTCTCGTGGTTGTGCCCCGAGCCGGACCACCTGCTCACGGGGCCCAAGGCGCCGCCGACCGCGAGTACCGCGGGGCGGCGTTCCCGGTGAGCAGGAGCCGCCGGGCCGGCCGTCCCGGGCCGAGGAGAACCCGCACCGCGCGGGAGTCCCGCATGTCCGCCCGGGCCTCGGCATGACCTGGAACCGACTCTCGGAGGTACCCGACATGCGACGCATCAAGCACAACCTCGGCCGATTGCCCCAGCTGCGGATGGGCCACCACCGCATGCCCGACGCCGTCCTCGGCCTCGGCGTGACCGGCGCCATCGCGCTCGGCACCCTGGTGCCCGTCACCCAGGCGATCGCCGCCCCCGCGCACCCCGACCGCACCGACCACGCCGTCGTCGCCGCGGACGGCCGGGCCACCGACGGCGCCGCCTCGCGCAGCGCCGAGCGGCAGCCCGTCCAGCAGGCCCCGCAGCCCCAGCCGGCCGAGCAGCCGCAGCAGCAGCCGGCCCAGCCCCAGCAGGCGGAGCAGCCCCAGCAGCCGGCCCAGCCGCAGCCGCAGCCGCAGCAGCCCGCCGCGCCGGCCAAGAAGAGCTACCCGAACAACCTGGACGGCTGGATCGCCGAGGCCCGCGACGCGCTCGCCGCGGCCGGCAAGCCGGTCCCGTCCGCGAAGGCGATGCGGGCCGCCGCGATCGCCGAGTCCTCCGGCAACCCGAACGCCCAGAACAACTGGGACTCGAACGCCAAGATGGGCACCCCGTCGATCGGCCTGACCCAGATGATCCAGCCGACCTTCCGCGCCTACGCGCTGCCCGGCCACACGGACATCCGCAACCCCGTCGACAACCTGATCGCCAGCTCCCGCTACTGCGACGCCCGCTACGGCTCGATGGACAACATGGCCGCCGCCCGCGGCTACGGCTCGAACTGGCGCGGCTACTAGGCCGTTTCTTTCAGGTCATCGGCTCGCCGGATCCGGTGCGTCGTGGACCGGACCCCAGGGGGCGCGGACAGAGCCGCTGCCACCGGGCCGGACGCCTCGGCGGGGCGGGCGGTGGCCTGACCACCGGCAGGTGATCGACGCCCCCACGTTCGGGCAGGTGACGGCGCCCGTACCCGGGTTCCCCGACCGGTCGGCCGACCGCGCACGACGCCGGACGCGGTCCTGGGGGACCAGGCGCCTGCCCCTCACCCGCCGTTCGGCACCCCACCTGCGGCGGCGCGGCATCCGCGCGGTGCTCCCGCAGCCCGCCGACCGGCCGGATCGCCGACCGGCCGGATCGCCGAGCGCAGGAACCGCAGCCCACGGGGAGGACGCCCGCCGACGAGGGCGCCTGCCCCCAGCGTGCCGTCCTTCCCCCTGGTGTCCGGCCGCGCCACGGCGCCACCACCGGCAGCTCGGCGAGGTGCGCGCTCCGGGCGACCGCGACCCCGGCCGGGGCGCTGTACGCCTACCAGGTGATCACGGCGTAGCCGTCGGCCCCCTTGGTGGAGGCCGCTCCGGCGCCGGGGGTGCCGTCGCTGCCGTCGGTCCCGTCCTCCCCGCTCCGGGAGGTGTCGCTGCCGCCGGTGCCCGCTGCTCCGCCCCGGCCCGCGCCTCCGCCACCGTGGCCGTTGACGCCCGCTCCGCCGTCGCCACCCCGGCCCCCGTCGCCGCCCCGGCCGCCGTAGTGCTTGAGGCCGAGGAAGCCGGAGTAGCCGTCGGCGCCGTCGGTCCCGTCGGCGCCCGCGCCGCCGCTGCCCCCGTTCTGCTCCGCGAGGCGGTTCGTGTGGATGCCCGCGGTGTCCGTGCAGTTCGCGCCGGGCCCGTAGGGTCCGCCGATTCCCCCTCCGCCCCCGAGGCCGCGCTGCCGGCCGTTGCCGTTCGTCGCCCAGCGGGAGGATGCGGCGCCGCCGTAGCCGCCCTTGACGGAGGCGACGGTGCGGCCGTTCCGGACGGTGATCGAGGAGTCACCACCGGCGGGGCTGGAGGGGGCGTCCTCCTCGGACCCGCCGGTCTCGGGGAGGGCGCCGCCCGCGCCGATGCGGACCCAGAACCGGGTGCCGGGTTCGACGCCCGTCAACCGGCACTTGAGGTAGTAGCCTCCGCCGCCACCCCCGCCGCCGCCTCCGCCTCCGGCCGCCCCGTTGCCGGTGCCCCCCGCCGCGCCGCCGCCCTCGCGCGCTCCGGCGCCGCCCGCCCCCCACAGCTCCACGGTGAAGCCGCTCACCCCGTCGGGCACGACGAACGTGCCGTTCTCGGTGAACTCCCGGGACTGCGCGGCGCGGACGGTCGGCGCGGCCAGCGCCTGGGCGCCCGGGCCGCCGGCCAGCAGGGCCAGGGCCGCGCCCGCGACACCGCCCGCCCGAAGTGACTTCCTCACGTCCACGCTTTTCCCTCCGTCGTCGTCCGGCGCCGCCGCTCCCGCCGGGAGCGGCCCGCCACCTGCTTCCGGGGGCCCAACGACACCACACCCGTGCGGGTACGCACCTTCACCCCGACGGCCGCCACCGGGCCGTTCGACCACAGTTCCGGCGCGCCGACGGCCTGTCGGGGAGGCCGGACGCCCCTGCCTGGATAGCGTGGGCGGTGGCGCCCGCACCTCGGCTGACGGCGCGCCGGACGGTGACAACGGCACCCCTGGAGGTCGGTTCATGCGCGCGGTGACCTACGACTCGTACGCCCCGGACAACTCGCGGTTGAGCTACGGCGAGGTGGCGGACCCCAAGGTGGGCCCCGGGCAGGTGCTGATCGAGGTCCGGGCGGCGGCCGTCAACCCGGTCGACTGGAAGGTGATGGCGGGCGGTCTGGACGGCATGATGGACGCGGTCTTCCCCGTCGTCCCCGGCTGGGACGTGGCCGGCGTGGTCGTCCGGACCGGTCCCGACACCCCCGAGTTCGCGCCCGGGGACGAGGTGATGGCCTACGCCCGCAAGGACGTGGTGCAGGCCGGCACCTTCGCCGAGTACGTCGCGGTCGCCGCGCCGGCGGTGGCGCGCAAGCCCGCCGCGCTCGACTGGGCGCAGGCGGCCGGGCTGCCGTTGGCCGGACTGACCGCGCTGCGGAGCCTGAAGCGGCTGGAGGTCGGGCCCGGCGACGTGCTGCTGGTGCACGGCGCGGCCGGTGGCGTGGGCAGCCTGGCGGTGCAGCTCGGCCGGGACCTCGGGGCCCGGGTGATCGGTACGGCCTCCGAGCGCAACCACGCCTTCGTCAAGGCGTTGGGCGGCGAACCGGTGAGCTACGGCGAGGGCCTGGTCGACCGGGTGCGGGCGCTGGCGCCCGACGGCGTGTCGGCGGTGGCGGACTTCGTCGGCGGTCAGCTGGAGGTGACGCTGGCCGTGCTCGCCGACGGCGGCCGGCAGGTCTCGGTCGCCGACCCGGGGGTGGAGCAGTACGGCGGGCACTGGATCTGGGTCCGCCCGGACGGCGCCGAGCTGGCCGAGCTGGCGGCGCTGGCCGACCGGGGGACGCTGACCGTGGAGGTGGCGCAGACCTTCCCGCTGGAGCGGGTGGGCGACGCCTTCGACGCCAGCCGCACCGGCCACACCCGGGGCAAGCTGGTCGTCGTGCCCTGACGGGCGGCACCGCACGGCACGGATCGGGGCCGGGGCCGCAGGAGCGGCGGCGCGTCCGGCCCCGGGGCCGCGCGCCGGGCTTGGAGGATCGTACGAAGGGGCGGCGGGAGCGGCCCCCTCCGATTGTGCTGACCTTCAGGATTCCGGCGTGCGCTGGCTCCGAGGTGGGGAAACACCGAGAATCGAACGTTGGGTGTGCGCGGCTCGGCCGCGACGCGCCGAAACGTTTCTCCCCAGCCAGAGAGCCCCTTCATGCGCTTCCTGAACGACCTCAAGCCCGCGTACGACCTCACGTACGACGACGTCTTCATGGTCCCCAGCCGTTCCGCCGTGGGCTCCCGGCAGGGTGTCGACCTTTCCTCGCAGGACGGGACCGGCACCACCGTGCCGCTGGTGGTGGCGAACATGACCGCGATCGCCGGGCGGCGGATGGCCGAGACGGTGGCCCGCCGCGGCGGGCTGGTGGCGATCCCGCAGGACATTCCGATCGAGGTCGTCTCCGAGGTGATCGGCTGGGTCAAGCAGCGCCACCTGGTGCACGACACCGCGCTGACCCTCGCCCCGGGCGACACCGTCGCCGACGCGCTCTCGCTGCTGCCCAAGCGCGCCCACGGCGCGCTGGTGGTGGTCGAGGGCGGCAAGCCGGTCGGCGTGGTCACCGAGGGCGACTGCCAGGGCGTGGACCGGTTCACCGGCCTGGCCGAGGTGATGTCCCGCGACCTGCTGCTGCTGGACGAGGGCATCGACCCGCGCACCGCCTTCGACCGGCTGAACGAGGCGCACCGCAAGCTCGCCCCGGTGGTCGCCGCCGACGGCACCCTGGTCGGCATCCTGACCAGGAAGAACGCGCTGCGCGCCACCCTCTACACCCCCGCCGTGGACGCGAACGGCCGCCTGCGGATCGCCGCCACCGTCGGCATCAACGGCGACGTCGCGGGCCGGGCCAAGGCGCTGCTGGAGGCGGGCGCGGACGTGCTGGTGGTGGACACCGCGCACGGCCACCAGGAGTCGATGATCAGCGCGCTGCGCGCGGTGCGCGGCCTGGACCCGCAGGTCCCGATCGTGGCGGGCAACGTGGTCTCCGCCGACGGCGTGCGCGACCTGGTCGAGGCCGGCGCGGACATCCTGAAGGTCGGCGTCGGCCCCGGCGCGATGTGCACCACCCGGATGATGACCGGCGTCGGCCGCCCGCAGTTCTCCGCCGTGCTGGAGTGCGCCGCCGAGGCCCGCCGCCTGGGCAAGCACGTCTGGGCGGACGGCGGCGTCCGGCACCCGCGCGACGTGGCGATGGCGCTGGCCGCCGGCGCCTCGAACGTGATGGTCGGCTCCTGGTTCGCCGGCACCCTGGAGTCGCCCGGCGACCTGCAGACCACCGCCGACGGCCGCCAGTACAAGGAGAGCTTCGGGATGGCCTCGGCCCGCGCCGTGCGCAACCGGACCTCCGACGAGTCGGCCTACGACCGGGCCCGCAAGGGCCTGTTCGAGGAGGGCATCTCCACCTCCCGGATGTTCATCGACCCGGCCCGCCCGGGCGTCGAGGACCTGATCGACTCGATCGTGGCGGGCGTCCGCTCCTCCTGCACCTACGCGGGCGCGGCCAGCCTGGAGGAGTTCCACCAGAAGGCGATCGTCGGCATCCAGAGCGCGGCCGGCTACGCCGAGGGCAAGCCGCTGCACTCCAGCTGGGCCTGACACCTGCGCGGTCGGGCCCGGCCCCTCCGCCACATCTGCGCAAGATCCACACAGCATCGCCCGGACCGGTACACCGGTCTGGGCGATGCTGTTCCCGCTACCGCCGCCGGACCGCTCGGCCCGGGCGCCGCAGGGCTCCGGCGGGGCCGCCTGGCCGCGTCCCAGCAGGTGGGCGGACATAGTGAGCGAGATGGTCAATATGATCTAATGATCGCTCAGAAGCGGTGTTTGCGTGGCCAGTTGTGGCCGGGCGGCCCTGGGGGAGTGGCAGTTCGGCGGCGAGCCGGTCGGCGCGAGGTGCATATGCACCGGTGGACGTGGCATTCTGTCGCGTGCATGACACATCGGTCGTGGCATCCCGGCCGCACCCGGTGCCGCTCCGAGCAGTTTTCGTCCGCAATACGCCGGGACTCCCTAGGTCGGGCACCCGTTCACGAGGAACGGCTGCTCCGCAACGTCTGGCCTCCGGAGCCGGCTCTAGCCCGAGGACCCGACCGTTGACCTCGATTCCCGAGACCGCCGCTGTGGTGCTGGGCGCCACGACCGCGGCCGGTGCCGTAGCCACGGCGCTGCTGGCGCGTTCGCGTCGTGCCCTGGCCGCGCGCAGCGCCGCGCAGTCCGAGGCGCTGACCGCCGCCGAACTGCGCGGGCAGGCGTTCCACGACCAGCTCCAGCAGCTCGGTGACGAGCTCCAGCACCTGGTCGCCAACCGCCTCCCCGGCCTGGCGCTGCACCTGGTCAGCGCGCACCACCCGGTGCCCGGCCCCAAGCACGAGGCCCTGGCCGGGACGGCGTACGCCCCGCTGTACGAGGCCGTGCTCGGCCACTACACGGACACCGTGACCAAGGAGCGCCGGCGGATCGACGCCTCCGCCCGGGCCGCGCTGCGCGGTGCCTGCCAGGACATCCAGGCGCTGTCGTACCGGCTGCAGACGCAGGTCGAGAGCCTGCAGAGCGACTTCGACGACCCGCGGCTGCTGGACAGCCTGTTCAAGGTCGACCACCTCAACGAGCAGGCGATCCGCCTGGTCCAGAAGGCCGCGATCGTCTGCGGCGCCTGGCCCGGCCACGTCCGCCCGGACACCTACGTGGTCGAGATCGTCAGCGGCGCCTCCTCCCGGCTGCACGGCTACGAGCGGATCAAGATCAGCTCGCGGCTGCTCGACTCGAACCTCGCCGTGGTCGGCCGCGCCGCGGAGCCGATCGCGGTGGCCCTGACCGAGCTGATGGCCAACGCCCTCGAGCACTCCCGCGACGACCTCGCGGTGGAGGTCGGCGTCATCCAGACCGGCACCGGCAGCGTCTGCATCACCATCGACGACGCCGGCACCGGCATGAGCGCGGAGGCCGTCCGCCGCGGCGCCCGCCTGGTCTCCGGCGCCGAGCAGCAGGACACCCTGCTCACCGAGCTCGGCGACCCGCCGGCCCTCGGCCTGGCCGCGATCGGCCGCCTGGTCGCCGACCACGGCTTCCAGGTCTCGATCGACCAGGTCTCGCCCTACAGCGGGGTCCGCGCGGTCCTGACCGTCCCCCCGCACCTGTTGACGAAGATCGACGAGGAACAGGAGCCGATCTCGGCGATGGCCGCGATGCCCGCCGCGGCCCCCGCGGCACCGCAGTGGCCCGCCCAGGCCGCCCCGAACGCCGCCCCGCACAGCACCCCGGACAGCACCCCGGACAGCACTCCGGACAGTGCTCCGGACGAGGCCGACGACCTGCCCCAGCGCCGTCGCCGCCCCCGCGCGGAGCGCGGCCGCGGCGACGCCCCCGGCCTCGAACCGCAGGATCTGAACCCCGATCCCGAGACGGCCCGTGACACCTGGAGCCAGTTCCAGGCGGGCCTCGCCGCCGGCCAGGCCGCCACCGACTCGAAGGAAGAACAGTGACCCTTTCCCCCTCGCGCCCGGTGATCGAGGACCCGTCGTGGGTCCTGACCCCCCTCACCGAAGTCAGCAAAGAGGTCAAGCACGCCCTGATCCTGTCGAGCGACGGCATGGTGATCGGGGCGACGGAGGGACTCGGCCGGGACACCGCGGAGGGCATCTCCGCCATGACGGCGGCCCTGCACGGCGCGGCCCGCGCCGCGGCCAACGCCGCGCTGGAGGCCCCCGACGGGACCCCCGTCACCACCATCACCGTGCAGAACACCCACGGCACCTACATGATCATGCCGGCCGGTGCCCGCACCAACACCTTCATCGCCGTCGCCGGGGGTCTCGACATGCCCATGGGCACGGTCGCGCACATCATGGCCCGTCAGGCCAAGAAGCTCGGTGAACAACTGATGTCTGTTCCGGCCCGGACACAGGGGGCGTCATGAGCCGCCCGCTGCCGCGCCGGCGGATGATCCCGAGCTACCTGGCCACCCGGGGCGTCGGCACGCCGACCCGCAACACGGTCCACTCGCTGATGGCCGTGGTCGCCACCGGGCTCCCGCCGGCCCCGCACCACACCCCCGTGCAGCAGCGGATCATCTCGCTGCTCACGGGGGGCGCGCTGACCGTCAGCGAGACGGCCGCGTACCTGAGGCTGCAGACCGGCGTGTGCAAGGTCCTGGTCTCCCAACTCCTCGACGGCGGGCACCTGCAGGTCCGCGTCCCCGCCCCCGAGGCCCTGCTCCCCGACCCGAGCGCCGGCCGCCCGTCCAAAGAACTCCTGGAAGAGGTGCTGAGTGGACTCCGCGCGCTCAGGAAGTAGCCCCCGCCCCGTCTACCTGCCGGAAGAGGACCACCAGCGGCTGAAGATCCTGGTGGCCGGGCCGCTCGGCATCGGGAAGACCACCGCGATCAGGACGCTGTCCGAGATACCGACGCTGCACACCGACGAGGTGATGACCGACGCCGCCGCCTCGGCGGACGACCTCACCCTGGACGGCCTGCGCGACAAGACCACCACCACCGTCGCCATCGACTTCGGCCGGCTGACCGTGCCGCAGGCCAAGGTGGTCCTGTACCTGTACGGCACCCCCGGGCAGCGCCGCTTCCTGCCGCTGTGGGAGGACATCGCCGACGGCGCGATCGGCGCCCTGGTGCTGGCCGACACCCGCCGGCTGGACCAGTCCTTCGAGGTGATGGACCTGATCGAGGAGCGCGGCCTGGACTACGCGGTCGCGGTCAACACCTTCCCGACCTCGCCGGACCACAACCTGGAGACCCTGCGCGCCAAGCTCGACCTGGACGCCCGGACCCCGCTGGTGACCTGCGACGCCCGGGACAAGAACTCCACCCTGGACGCGCTGATCGCGCTGACCGCCCACCTGATCGCCCGAGCCGGGGAGAACGCCTCGTGACCCGCACCCCGCCCGCCACCCCGGTGCGCATCCACGGGCCGGAGCACGACGCGGACCCCGCGCGCAGCTACGACCTGCTGCGCCTGCAGGGGCCGGTGGGCCTCGCGGAGATCTCCCCCGGCGTGGTCGTCCACCTGGTCACCGACTACCGCGCGGCGATCGACCTGCTGCACGACACGGCGACCTGGACCAAGGACACCCGGTCCTGGATGGACCTGGTCCCGCCGGACAGCCCGCTGATGCCGCACGTCCAGTGGCGCCCCAGCCTGTTCTTCGCCGACGGCGAGCAGCACGCCCACCTGCGCAGCGTCATCACCGACAGCTTCGGCCTGCTCGACCCGCACGACGTCCGGGACCTGACCTTCCGTTACGCCGACACGCTGATCCAGCGGTTCGGGGCGGACGGCGAGGCCGACCTGGTCGCCCAGTACGCGCAGCAGCTCCCGCTGATGGTCTTCAACGCGCTGTTCGGCATGCCCGACGAGTACGCGCAGCGGCTGCTGGAGGCGCTGAGCGCGATGGTCGGCTCCGACCCGGAGCAGATGGCCCTGGGCGCGCAGTCGCTGAACGAGTACCTCGGCACCCTGTACGCCACCAAGGCGCAGCAGCGCGGGCACGACCTGACCTCGTGGTTCATCGACCACCCGAACGGGCTGAGCCCGGAGGACGTGCTCCAGCAGGTCATCATCGTGCTCGGCGCGGGCAACGAGCCGCTGACCAACCTGATCGCCAGCACGCTCGCCCGGATGCTCTCGGACGACCGCTACTTCGGCAGTCTCACCAGCGGCAGCCTGCCGATCCAGCACGCGATCGACGAGGCGCTGTGGAACGACTCGCCGCTGGCGAACTACAGCCTGCACTTCCCCCGGTACGACGTGCAGTTCCACGGCTCGTTCATCCCGGCGGGCGCGCCGGTGATGGTCTCCTACGCGGCGGCCAACACCTGCCCGCACAGCAACCCGCCGAAGGAGGACCACCGGTCCGGCAACAAGGCGCACCTGGCCTTCGCCGCCGGTCCGCACGCCTGCCCGGCCCGGTCCACCGCCGTGCTGGTCGCCACCGCGGCGATCGAGCGGCTCACCTCGTACCTGCCGGACATCCGGCTGGCCGTGCCCGCGTCGCGGCTCGTGTACCACGGCGGGCCGATCTACCGGGGCCTGAAGGCCCTGCCCGCCGCGTTCACCCCGATCCAGGAGGCCCGGCCCCGGGGCCGGGCGGCGGGGGAGCGCCTACCGGTCTGAGGCCGCGTCAGGATGTGTACGCACCAATGGGGGTGACGTGGCATCGACGGATCGAACCGTACCAACGGCGTGTTCTGCGCCACACCAGGACCAGGCGTGACAGCCGAAACGCCTGGGGAAGTGCGTTCCTGACCGAATCAGCTGCTTAAGGAACACCCATTGGCCGTTCTTGACCACAAGAGACGCGAGGCGTCCGCGCCCGAGGTCATACCCGCTCCCGCCGCACCGGACCTCCGGGCCGTGCGGCGGGAGGTCGACGCGGCGCTGGCCGCGTTCCTGGACGCCAAGGAGAAGTCCGCGCCCGGCCCGGAACTGCGGGCCCTGACCGACCGGGTCCGGACCTTCCTGGCCGGCGGGAAGCGCCTGCGCCCGCTGCTCTGCGTCACCGGCTGGCACGCCGCCGGCGGCGGGAGCGACCACGCGACGGCCGTCCGGGCGGCGGCCGGCCTGGAGCTCTTCCAGGCCTTCGCGCTGATCCACGACGACGTGATGGACGCCAGCGACACCCGGCGCGGCCGCCCCTCCACCCACCGGGCGATGGCCGCCGCCTACCTCGCCGACCGCGGCGGCCCGGCCGCCCGTGCCGCGCAGCACGGCCAGGGCGCCGCCGTCCTGGTCGGCGACCTCGCGCTGATCTGGTCCGACGAACTGCTGAACGGGGCGAGCCTGGCGGCCCGCCGCCCCGAGCGCGTCCTGCCGCTGCTGGACGAGATGCGCAGCGAGGTGCTCTACGGCCAGTACCTCGACCTGCAGACCACCGGCCGGCTCTCCGCGGACGTCGACACCCCGCTCCGGGTCATCCGCTACAAGACCGCGAAGTACACCGTCGAACGGCCGCTGCACGTCGGCGCCGCGCTGGCCGGCGCCACCCCGCAGGCCGAGGCCGCGCTCAGCGCCTTCGCCCTGCCGCTCGGCGAGGCCTTCCAGCTCCGCGACGACCTGCTCGGCGTCTTCGGCGACCCCGAGCGGACCGGCAAGTCGGTCCTGGACGACCTGCGGGCCGGCAAGGCCACCGTGCTGATGGCGCTCGCCGTCCAGCGCGCCTCGCACCGCGAACTGCGCTCCCTGCAGGCCCGGTTCGGCCGCCCCAACCTCACCGAGCGGGACGCCGCCGTGGTCCGCTCCGTGCTGGAGGCCACCGGGGCCCGGCAGGCCGTCGAGGAACTGATCCGGACCAGGCTGGCCCAGGCGCTGACCGCCCTCGACCACGCCCCCTTCCCGGCCGGCGCCCGCGCGGCGCTGCGGGACATCGCCCGCTCCGCAACCACGAGGCACGCATGAACGACCAGCAGCACCCCGACGCCGGCCCCGCCCGGGCGACGGCCCTCGCCGAGCGCCCGGCCGACCGCGCCCACCTCGCCGCGGCGGCCGGACTGATCGACGCGGTCGACGCCGACCCCTGGGGCAGCGTCCGCCCGTCCCCGTACGAGACGGCCCGGGTGCTGTCCGCCGCCCCCTGGCTGCCCGGCGAGCCCGCCCGGATCGCCTACCTGCTCGACGGGCAGGCCGCCGACGGCAGTTGGGGCGACGGCCCGGCGCCCTACCGGCTGCTGCCGACCCTCAGCGCCGTCGAGGCGCTGCTCGCGGTGCTGGAGCGGCGGCCCGCGACCGGCGACGCCGCCGACCGCCTCGCCGCGGCCGCCACCCGCGGCCTCGCCGCGCTGGCCGGCCTGCCGCCCGCCGGGCCGTGGCCGGACACCGCCGCCGCCGAGATCCTGGTCCCCGGCCTGGTCGCCCGGATCGGCGAGCAGCTCGACCGGCGGGCCGCCGACGGCCGCCCGCCGCTCGGCCCGCGCCCCGCCGTCCCCGGCGGCTACCACGCCGCCGCGCCCGAGGCGGTCGCCCGCAAGTGCGCGGCCGCCGGCGGCGTCCCGTTCAAGCTCCACCACACCTTCGAGGGCGTCGCCCGCCTGCTGCCCGACGCCCTGCTGCCCGCGGCGGACGGCCTGCTCGGCAGCTCCCCGGCCGCCACCGCCGCCCGGCTGGCCGCCCCCGGCACCGGCCCGTGGCGGCAGGGCGCGGCCGACGCGCTCGCCGCGGCGGCCCGGCGCTACGGCGGCCTGCTGCCCGAGGCCGCGCCGATCACCGTGTTCGAACGGCTCTGGGTCGCCGCCGCGCTCGCCCGCCCCGGCCTGCCCCCGGTCGGCGTCCCCACCCTGCGCCGCTGGGTCGACCACCTCTACGACCCCGAGGGCGTCCGCGGCGCGCCCGGGCTGATGGTCGACGCCGACGACACCGCCATGACGGTGCTGGTCGCCGCCCTGGTCGACCGGCCCCGCGACCCCGCCCCGCTGGCCGCCTTCGACAACGGCCGCCACTACGACTGCTACATCGGCGAGGACACCGGCTCGCTCAGTGCCAACGCGCACGCCCTGCAGGCCCTGCGGGCCCACCTCCGCCACCACCCCGGGGCCGCGGACACCCACCTGCCGGTGATCCGCCGGGTCGCCGACTGGACGGCCGAGCACCAGCAGCCGCAGGGCCACTGGAGCGACAAGTGGCACGCCTCCCCGTACTACGCCACCGAACGGTGCGTCACCGCGCTGGCCGGCCTCCCCGGCCCCCGGGCGGAACGCGCCGTCGCGGCCGCCGCCGGCTGGGCCCTGGACACCCAGCACCCGGACGGGTCCTGGGGCGTCTGGGGCGGCACCCCCGAGGAGACCGCCTACGCCGTCAAGATCCTGCTGAGCACGCCCGGAACGGCCCGGCGGCCCGAGCACGCCCGCGCGCTGGACCGCGCCGAGGAGTTCCTGGCCGCGACCGCCGACACCCCCCGGCACCCCGCGCTCTGGCACGACAAGACCCTGTACGCCCCGGAGGCGATGATCCGGGCCGAGGTCCTCGCCGCCCGCCAACTCCTGCGCACCCGCCCGCCGAGGGAGCACCGCCCGTGACCACCGCCACCGCTGCCACCGCCGCTGCCGCGCCCGTCCCGGACGCCCCCGGGCGGCTGCCCGGCCTCGGACACGTGGGACCGCTGCTCCGCGACCGGCTGGGCTTCCTCCAGCGGCTGCGCGGCCACGGCGACGTGGTGCGCATCCAGGTCGGCCCGCGCCCGGTGTACGTCGTCAACGCGCCCGAACTGATCTGGGAGATGCTCACCACCCAGTCCGGCAACCTCGGCAAGGGCCGGCTGTTCGACAAGCTCCGCCTGTTCGGCGGCGCCCCGCTGCCGATCGCCGAGGGCCGGCAGCACCTGGAGCGCCGCCGCCTGATGCAGCCCGCCTTCCACCGCGAGCGGATCAACTCCTACATCGACCGGATGAGCAGCACCGCCGAGGCCACGATCGGCGGTTGGCGGCCCGGGCAGCGGCTCGACGTGCTCAACGAGATGCAGCTGATGACCCAGGGCGTCGTCATGTCGGTGCTGTTCTCCGACGACCCCGCGCGCGACCCGGCGCAGGCCGTCATGAACGGCGTCGACACCGTCTTCCAGGCCGCCATCCGCCGCGCCGTCGTCCCGTTCTCCGGCTGGGAGCGGCTGCCGCTGCCCGGCAACCGCCGACTCCGGGCCGCGAGCACCCTGCTGCGCCGCACCGTCGGCGACATCGTCGCCGCCCACCGGGCCGACCCCGAGCCCAAGGACGACCTGGTCACCCTGCTGCTGGAGGCCCGCGACGAGGACGGCCGGCCGCTGGACGACGAGGAGATCCTGTCCGAGATCACCGCCCTGCTGGCCGCCGGCTCCGAGACCACCGCCGTCACCATGGCCTGGCTCTTCCACGAACTGGGCCGCCACCCGGAGATCGAGGAACAGCTGCACCGGGAGGTCGACGAGGTGCTGGCCGGCGGCCCGCCCACCGCCGAGCACCTGCCCCGGCTGCCGCTCACCCGACGGCTCGTCACCGAGACGCTGCGCCTGCACAACCCGGGCTGGGTGGTCACCCGCGAGACCACCGTGCCGATCCGGCTCGGCGGCGCGGAGCTGCCCGCCGGGGCCGACCTGCTGTGGAGCCCGTACGCGCTGCACCGCGACCCGGAGCTGTACCCCGACCCGCTGCGCTTCGACCCGGACCGCTGGCTGCCCGAGCGCCCGCAGCCGCCCAGGGGCGCCTACATCCCGTTCGGCGCCGGGAAGCGGATGTGCATCGGCGACGGCTTCACCTGGGCGGAGGCCACCGTCCTGACCGCGCTGATCGCCTCCCGCTGGACGCTGCGGCAGGTCCCCGGCAGCACCGTCCGGCCGGTGCCCGCGATCACCGTCCACCCCTCCGCGCTGCACATGACCGTCGAGGCGCGCGGGCCCGTGGCGGCCCGGGAGGCGGTGTGAGCGCCACCGCCCGCCTGACCATGCCCGACCTGGCCCCGGCCTTCCCCGGCCCCTTCCCGAGCAGCCCGCACGCGGAGCAGGTCGGGGCGCACCTGGAGGAGTGGCTGGAGCGCTTCCCGCTGCTCGCTCCGTCCGGCAAGCGGCGGGTGCTGTGCGACATCGTGGCGCACGGCGTGGCCCGGACCTTCCCCACCGCCGACCCGGACGGCCTCCGGTTGACCGCCGACCTCTTCCTCTGGCTCACGGCCTTCGACGACGTCCACGGTGAGGAGGCCGCCGCCGCCGACCCGGCCGGGCTGGTGCGCCGGATCCAGCCCTGCGTGCACCAACTGGGCGGCGGCGCGGCGCCGTTGGGCGCCGACCCGTTCGACGCGGCGCTCCGCGACCTGCTGGCGCGGCTGCGCGACCGGGCCACCGCCGAGCAGTACCTGCGGGTGGCCGGCTGCCTGCGGGACGTCCTGTTCGGCATGGTCTGGGAGGCGCACCGGCCCGCCGGGGACGGGGACGGGGACGGTTCGGGCGGGGCCGGGGACGGTTCGGTCGGGTTCGGGGCCGGGGGGAGCGGTCTGCGGGAGTACCGGGAGGTCCGCCCGCACACCGTGTTCGCCCGGACCCTGCTCGCCCTCGCCGAGGTCGTCCTGGGCTACGAACTGCCCGCGGCGGACCGGGACACGTCGGCCGTGCGGGAGCCCGAGGAGGCCGTCGCCGACCTGGCCGGCGTCCTCAACGACCTCTGCTCCTACGCGCGGGAGTCCGCCAAGGGCGCCCCGGCCTCGCTGAACCTGGTCCCGCTGCTGGTCCGGGCGCACGGCGGCGACCTGTCCGCCGGGTACGCCGCGGCCGCCCGGCTCGCCGAGGAGCGCGCCGCGGCCGCCCGGCGCGGGATCGACGCGCTGGCCGCCGCGGGCCCGGCCCCGCTGGCGCGGCACGCCGCCGCCCTGGAGACCATCGCGCACTCCTACGTCTGGCACGTCGACCACGCCCGCTACCGGGGAGCGGGGGGCTGACGGCCGGTCACCTCCGGCCGGGGGCGGTCAGTTCGGGCCGAGCGGGACCAGCAGGGCCCGGCTGACCATCCCGACCGAGCCGGACAGCGCCTCGGCGGCCAGCCGGGCGGCGGGCGGCAGGCGGCGCAGCTCCCAGAGCGCCAGTACCGAGGCCCAGGCGGCGTCCCGGGCCCGGTCGATGCTCCAGACGCCGAGGACGTGCAGCAGCGGGTCGGCGGCGGACAGCTCGGCGGGGGCGGGCAGCAGGGCGGCCCGGACCTCCGCCTCGACCTGCGCCAGCAGGGTGTTGATCCGCAGGTAGTCGTCCGCCAGCCGCCCGGGGTCGCACCCGGTGCGCCGGCAGGTGTCCAGCACGGACAGCGGCAGGTCGTTCTCGATGTGGGCGTTCATCCCGGCCAGCGCGAACTGCAGCGGGTGGACGCCGGGCGCGCCGCGCAGTTCGAACAGCGGGCGCCAGCAGGCGGCCGGGCGGCGGCCGGCCCGGTCCTCGTCCACCGCGGCCAGGTAGCGGCCGGCGAACACGGCGTCCAGCTCGGCCATCGCGGCCGGGTCGGTGAAGTACTCGTCGGCGAGGTGGTCGCGGACCAGCCGGGTCACGGTCAGGTACATCGCGTTGAACACGGCGACCCCGTCGGCGGCGGGCAGTTCGGCGGCGAGCTGCGCCATCCGGTCGACCGCTCGGTCGACCGCCGATTCCTGACTGATCGTCATCCGGTCATCTCATCCTCTCGTCGGGACGGGGCGTCCACTCTGACAGCCCGTCGGCCCGGCCGGAAGACGCCGCGCCCGAGGGCGAAGCAGATCGGCCGACGCAAACTGAGAACAAGCCAAAAGCGTTCACGATTCATCTCAGCTAATGACAAGCCGGTTGTGGCGGTGCGCTAATTGATCTGTCCAGTTCAACGACGGAAGGACACCCCATGAAGGCGCTCTCCCGACTGCTCGCGACCGGCGCGGTCGCCGGCACCATGCTGCTCGCCGCCGCGATACCCGCCTCGGCGACCCCGGCCCAGGCGAACTACTCCGGCGAGTCCTACGGCTACTCCACCGCCACGGCCGCCAAGCAGGCGGCCGTCAACGACGCGCTGGCATCGGCCGCCGCCGCCGGGTTCAGCGCCGCCCAGTGCCGCACCCTCGGCGTGCCGACGGCCTACCGGGACGACCTCGGCGCCCCCCGGACCGTCCGCCCCGCGGCCGCGCTGCTGCCGCCGCCCGGAAGCGTGTGGGACGGCTCCGCGCAGGTCCAGTGCCTCACCCAGCCGGTGGCCGGCACGGTCGCGCTGGAGCGCTACTACGGCCAGGAACACCTGAGCGGCACCGGGGCCACGCCGGCCGGGTACTACCTGGAGAGCAGCCTCGGCTGGCTCTACACCGGCCAGGTGGCCGGAACCCACGCGCTGTACGCCTGCAAGGTCTGGAATTCGACGGACACCTTCACCTCGGTCGCCGGGAACTGCGAGGGCCAGCAGTACGTGGCCCAGCTGGGCTTCATCAACGACGCGCCGCCGGCCGGCCTGGCGAGCCGCCCGGTGCGGCGCTGCACCGTCAACGGCGAGCACTTCGACTCGAACGACCTCAACTGCGAGGGGCAGTTCGCGGAGGGCGTCCTCGGGTACGCGCTGAACTGATCCACCCGCGGAACCGACCCGCCCGCGACCGGCGGTCGGCCCCGGCATGGGCCGACCGCCGGTTCCGTCCCTCGGGAGAAAAACGGGTGCGCGGGGCACGGCGGCTGGGACAGGATGGGCGACGACGGCGGTGCCGGGCGCACGAGCGCTCCCGCCGTTCCCTGTTCCCGGAGGCTCGCGTGGTGAAGCGATATTAGTGGCGGCTCGCACCGCCCTCCGGCCTGCCCGCTTCCCGGGCGGCCGGGCTTCCCGGCCCTCCGCACGACCCCGCCGACGCCTGCCGCGCGCCGCCCCTGAGCGCGCCCGGCCCTTGCGTCGCCGGGTCGCCGCCACCCGCCGTGAGCCCTGGGCGGCCGCCCCTTCGCGGGCCGGCCGGCACCCCGCCGTCCCGGCCACCCTCGAACCCCCGTTCTCGTTCGTGGTGCGCGGCCGGTCGCCGCCGCGCGCCGCCACGCCCCGAGAGGATGGCCATGGCCGCCACCGCCTTCGACCGCACCGTCACCCGAATCCGCGAACTCATCGATTCCGAGGGGGAGTTGCGGGAGGGCCCGGAACTCGGCCGCCTGCTCGGCCTGCTCGCCGAACGCCGCGCCGCCGACCTCTCCGGCCTCCCGCCCGCCCGGCAGGCCGAACTGCTCGGCGCCCGCGCCGCCCAGGTGCTCCCCGGCACCGACCGGCTGGCCGCGCTGCTCGCCGAGGGCCGCCCGCTGACGGTCAAGTTCGGCATCGACCCCACCGGGGCGGACGTCCACCTCGGGCACGCCGTCCCGATGATCCTGGCCGGCCGCCTGCAACGGATGGGCCACCGGGTGGTGTTCCTGGTCGGCGACATCACCGCCCGGATCGGCGACCCGTCCGGCCGCAGCGCCGAACGCCCCCCGCTGACGGAGCAGGACGTGCTCCGCAACCTCGCCACCTACCGGCAGCAGGTCGGCCCGTTCTTCGACTTCGAGCGGGCCGAGTTCCGGTTCAACAGCGAATGGCTCGCGCCGATGACGCTGCCGCGCTTCCTCGACGTGCTGGCCGCCCTGCCCGCCTCCGCCGCGCTCCAGCGCGAGGACTTCCGCACCCGGCTCGCCGAGGGCAGCGGGCTGACGCTGGCCGAACTGGTCTACTCCGTGGTGATGGCGCTGGACTCGGTGGAGATCGTCGCCGACCTCGAACTCGGCGGCCTCGACCAGCTGTTGAACCTGCAGATGTGCCGCCGGGTGATGGCCGCGCGGGGACAGCGGCCGGAGGTGGTGCTGGCCACCGCCCTGATCGAGGGCACCGACGGCACCGGCGCCAAGATGAGCAAGTCCAAGAACAACTTCGTCGGACTGGCCTTCCCCGCCGAGGAGATGTTCGGCCGCCTGATGTCCTGCGCGGACCGGCTGCTGCCCGACTACCTCCGGGCCCTGACCGAACTGCTCGACGAGGAGGTCGAGTTGCTGCTCGCCCAGGTCGACGGCGGCCGCCGCCACCCGATGGCCGTCAAGACCCTGCTGGCCGCCGCCGTCACCGCCACCGTGCACGGGGCGGAGGCGGCGCTCGCCGCCCGGGACGCCTTCCGCGCCCGCTACTCGGTGCGCCGGTTCTCCGCGGCCGGGCCGCTGCCCGCCGCCGATCCGGCCGCGCACGGCGCGGCGACGCTCGGCGAACTCCTGGTCAAGGCGGCCGGCGAACTGCCCAGCCTCAACCAGGTCCGCCGGGTCGCCGGGGCGGGCGGCCTGAGACTCGTCGTCGAGACCACCGACGGCGGGCAGCGCACCGTCCCGCTCACCCGCACCGACGCCGACGAACGCCTGCACGTCGTCCTCGCCACCCACGACCTCACCAGGCCCACCGCAACCCGCCGGATCTTCCTGCGCTGCGGCCGGAAGGTGCTGGAGCTGACCTGATCCCCGAGGTTCGCGCTGCGCGCGGGGCGGAAGGCGGTGGCCGGAGGGAACGGGAGTCGACCTGAACCGTCCTGCGCGGAGCGTGAGTTCGCGCAGGGGGAGCGAGGGGGTGCAGCCGGAAGGTGCTGGAGCTGACCTGAGCCTCGCCGGCCGGGCCGTGCACCTTTGCTTTTGCTGGGGGTGCGCGGCGCGGCCGGCGGGGGCGTGCGCCTCTGGCGCGGCTGACCGGCCGTCAGGCGGTGTGCAGGACGATCGGGTTGGTGAGGGCGGCCATCGGGCCCCAGGGGAGGTCGGGGCCCATGGAGTTGCCCTTGCCCGGGGTGCCGTCGGGGCGGGGGTGGCGGACCTCGGCGCGGACGTAGGCGGCGAGGGAGGCGGTGGTGCGCCAGACCACCGTGCCGTTGCCGTCGGCGGGGAGGGACTCCTGGTGGAGCTGGCCCTCGTCGGTGAGCAGGCGGACGGTGCCGCCCGGGACGCCGGAGACGGTGAGGCGGACGTCGACGGGGGCGTCCGCCGGGACGGTCAGGCGTTCGCCGATGCCGGCCTGTCGGCCGTGCCCGGTGGCGGTGAACTCCAGCCGCACGGCGGCGGATTCGGCCAGCCAGCTGCGCCCGGCGCGCAGGCCGGCCAGGATCGCGGGGCGGCTCAGGTCGTCGGCCAGCACCACGTTGTGCGGGCTGCCGATGACCTGCGGGGAGCTGTGCGCGTCGCTGTTGCCCATCGCGGGCAGCCAGTCCCGGCCCTCGTGCAGGGCGGTGGCGAGGCCCGCGTCCCAGCTGTCGACGGCGGACTCGTCGTCGTACGTCCAGGGGCCGTTCCAGACCTCGACGGCGTCGGCGTCCTGGAGGCCGAACTTCCACTGGCAGGCCACGTACGGGCAGTAGGGGTGGGCGGGGACGACCAGGCCGCCGGCCCGGCGGACCTGGCGGGCGAAGCGCGGGAACTGCCCGTCCCGGGCCCGGTAGCGCCAGTCGACGAACCGGCCGGGCTCCAGGCCGAGGGCCAGCCAGTGGCCGTTGCGGGTGGTGACCTCCTCGCCGGTGACGATCAGCAGGTCGGGACCGGCCAGCGGGCCCCAGACGGCGTGCGAGGAGGTGGTGTTGTGGTCGGTGGAGACGAGGAAGTCGAGCCCGGCGGCGCGGGCCCCGGCGGCGACCTCCTCCGGGAGGCGGCGGCCGTCGGAGTGCACGGTGTGCAGGTGGCAGTCGCCCCGGTACCAGGCCCGGCCGCGGCCGCGGGCCCGCTCGGCCGGGTACTGCGGGACGAAGGCCGGGCCGGGCTCGCCGAACCGGAGGGTGACCTGCACCGAGTACGTCAGGCCCTGCGGGGCGACCTGGTAGGGGCCGAGCACCACGTGCCAGGTGCCGGGGTCGACCGGGCCGGGCAGGTAGCCGGGGGTGGCGGCTTCCCGGGACACCGCGAACGAGCTGCGGAAGCCGCCGGACCAGCCCCGGAAGCCCCGGCCGCCGAGCTCGGTGCCGCGCTGGTCGAACAGGCCGATGTCGCAGGAGTTGCCGGGGGTGCCGGCCGGGACGGCGGGCTTGTCGTAGCTGTACGACACCGCGATCTCGCGCACCCCGCGCGGCACTTCCACCGGGAGCAGGACGAAGTCGGGCGCGCCGGTGGGGAGGTGGCCGGTCATCGTGATCACCCGGTCGGCGGGCGCGGCCCCGGCGGGCGCGGTGTCGGCAGGCGGGGTGTCGGTGCCGGGCGCGTCGGCGGCCCGGGCCGGTCCGGCGGCGGCGAGCGGGGCGGCGACCCCGGCGGCGGTCGCGGCGCCGGTGGCGAGTCCGGCGCGCAGCAGGGTGCGGCGGTCGGGGCGGTTCGGTGCGGTGCTCATGCGGGTTCCCCTCGGTGGGCGGGCGGTTCGCCGCGCCCCTACCCGGCCCGGTGAACCGGGGGTGAGGAGGGGCCCACGGGCGCGCGGAGGACCGGTGAAACCGCACCGGGCCGACCGTGTTGCGCCCCGTGAATATTCTCGGTGGATATGACGAACTGACGGTCCGTCAGTAGTCTCTTCCGGGTGCGGCCCTACCACCCGGGCCGGGTCGTGGGCGGAGTTTTGTCGTGAGCACCGCTCTTCCGGGTGAATCCGGCGGCGCAGCGCGCGCGGGAGCGCGTGATGCGACAAGCCTATGAGCCGGGCGTGCGGGGGCGGAACCGCTCCGCCCGGCGTCGGGAATCCCGGCCCGCCAGGTCAACCCTCCTGGTGGAAAAGGGAGCTGACGGACCGTCAGTCCGATCGCGCACCGGCTATGCTGCTGCGCGCCCCGGGCCCCGCCGCGCCGCCCGGCCCGCCCGCCCGTTCCGCCGTCCCGTCCCAGACCGTATTGAGGATGCTGATGCTTCGAGCCGGATCGTCACCAGGAAACCGGCTGCCCGCAGCCGTGCTCGTCGGCCTGCTGCCCGCGGTGGTGATCGGCGCGGCGGTCGGTCTCGCCGCCGCCGGCGCCCCCGGGCGGGCCGCGGCGGTCCTGTGGTGCGGCCTGGTCGGCGCGGCGGCCGTGGCGACGGCCGGGTTCGAGGCGGTCCGCCGCGGCCGCGCGCTGGAGCTGGCGCAGGAGGAACTGGCCCGCCGCGAGGAGGAGCTGCGCCACCGGCTGGCCCGCCAGCAGGCCGGCATGCTCGAACTCGCCAAGAACGAACTGCCCGCCGCCGTCGCCCGCCTCCAGGGCGGCGAGTACGTCACCGACGTGCTCCGCTCCTACGAGCAGCAGCACGTCCCCAACGCCGGCGACGACTTCCACGACGCCCGGCTCGCCGTGCTCCGCTCCGTCCTCGACGCGGTCGACAACGAGGAGGCGATGCGCGAGTCCGCGCAGCGCGCCTTCGTCAACATCGCCCGCCGGGTGCAGGCCATCGTCCACCGCCAGGCCGTCGACCTGCGGCAGATGGAGGACCGGCACGGCAACGACCCGGCGGTCTTCGACGACCTGCTGGTGATCGACCACGGCAACGCCCTGATCGGCCGGCTCGCCGACTCCATCGCCGTGCTCGGCGGCGCCCGCCCCGGCCGCCAGTGGAACAACCCCGTGCCGCTGTACAGCGTGCTGCGCGGCGGCATCTCCCGCATCCTCGACTTCCGCCGGGTCGAACTGCACCCGGTCTCCGAGGTCGCCGTCACCGGCCCCGCCGTCGAACCGTTGATCCACGCGCTCGCCGAACTCCTCGACAACGCCACCCGCTACTCGCCTCCGCAGACCGACGTCCACCTCACCGCCGTCGAGGTGCAGACCGGCATCGCCATCGAGATCGAGGACGGCGGCCTCAGCCTCGGCGAGGAGGGCCGGGCCCGGGCCGAACGGATGCTGGAGGAGGCCCAGTCCGGCATCGACCTGAACGACCTCGGCGAGACCCCGCGCCTCGGCCTCGCCGTGGTCGGCCGGCTGGCCCGCGCCTACGGCTTCCAGGTCTCGCTCCGCCCGTCCGCGTACGGCGGCGTCCGGGCCGTGCTGATCGTCCCGCAGCGCTACATCACCACCGCGCCCGCGCCCAGCCGCGCCCACGGCATCGGCCGGCTCGCCGGCAGCACCCCCACCGCGGTCCCGCCGCGCCGGATGGAGCCCGAGGGCCAGCCGTACCGCGACCCCGCCGCCCCGGCCCCGGCGCCCGCCCCGGTCCACACCCCCGCCCCGGCGCCCGCCGCGACCCACACGCCCGCCGGCGGTTTCGCCGCCGCCGCGGCCTTCCCCCGGGCCGGCGGCCACCCGCGCGCCGTGCCGGCCCCCGCACCCGCAGCAGAGGACGACGCGCCCGTGGTCGTCGAACGCACCGCCAACGGCCTGCCCCAGCGCCGCCGCCACGCCGCCCCGCCGCGCTTCGGCACCCCGGCGCCCCGCGCGGCGCAGGCCCCCGAACCCGCCCCCGAGCCGGTCCAACCCGGCCTGTGGCTGGCCGCCTTCACCGACGGGGTCAACGGCCACCAGCCGTCCGCCGGCGGGTCCGGCGGCCGCCACGCCAGTGAAGAGTCAGCAGGGAAAGGCGAGAAGTGATTCAGCAACGGACCAACATGGACTGGATGCTCAGGGACCTCGCGGAGAGCGTCCCGCACGCACGGCACGCCATCGTCCTGTCGGCCGACGGCCTCCGGCTGGCCCAGTACGGCACCGACCCCGACACCGCGGACCGGCTGGCCGCCGCCTGCGCCGGCCTGCAGAGCCTGGCGCACGCCGTCGGCCACGAGTTCCCGCACGGCGACGGCCGGATGCGCCTGGTGGTGATCGAGGTCGGCGGCGGCTTCTTCTACCTGATGGCGGCCGGCTCCCGGGCCTTCCTCGCGGTGCTCGCCGACGAGGGCGTGGACGCCGGGCTGGTCGGCCAGCGGATGCGCGACCTGGTCGCCCGGATCGGCGAGCACCTCACCACGCCCGCCCGCAGCGGCGAGCAGATCGCGTGATTCGGGCGACCCGACCCGACGGACCGCCGGGGGGCTGTCCGGCCGCGGAACCGACCGGGCGTCGGAGGCGCGGCCCGGCAGCGGGTCCGACCGGGCCGCGGGCCGACCGTCCGGAGAACCCGCCGGCGTGCCCCCCGGGCGCCGGCCGCAACGAGGGGCGGGGATGAGCGACCAGGACTGGGCGGACGCCAACCCGGAACGGCTCTACGTGATCAGCCGGGGGCGCGGCCGGCAGGCCGGCGCCGCCGGGTTCGACCTGGTGACCCTGATCATCGCCCGCTCCCGCCCCGAACCCACCATGCAGCCCGAGCACGCCGCGATCCTGCGGATCTGCGGCTCCCCGCTCTCGGTGGCCGAGATCTCCGCGTACCTGCGCCTGCCGAACAGCCTGGTCGCCGTCCTGCTGGCCGAGCTGCTCGCCGAGCGCCGGATCGAGGCCCGGGCGCCCATCCCGCGCGCCGCCCTTCCCGACCTTTCCCTGTTGGAGGCAGTCATCCATGGACTTCAGCGGCTCTGAACCGGTGCGCGGGCCGCGCGAGGCCGAACTGCTCCCGGCCAGCATGGCCAACGCCGTCAAGGTGGTCATCGTCGGCGGCTTCGGGGTCGGCAAGACCACCCTGGTCGGCTCGGTCAGCGAGATCCGCCCGCTGACCACCGAGGAGACCATGACCGAGGCCGGTGTCGGTGTCGACGACCTGGCCGGGGTGGAGCGCAAGAGCTCGACCACGGTGGCGATGGACTTCGGCCGGATCACCATCAGCGACGAACTCGTGCTGTACGTCTTCGGCACCCCCGGCCAGGAACGCTTCTGGTTCCTCTGGAACGGCCTGTTCGAGGGCGCGCTCGGCGCCGTCGTGCTGGTCGACACCCGCCGCCTGGAGGTCTCCTTCGACGTGCTGGGACGGCTGGAGGACCGCGGCGTGCCGTTCGTGGTCGCCATCAACTCCTTCCCCGAGTCGCCCGGTTACCCCGTCGACGAACTGCGCGCCGCCCTCGACCTGCCGCACCACGTCCCGATCGTCGCCTGCGACGCCCGCTCCCGGGAGTCCAGCCGCGACGTCCTGATGGCCCTGATGCGGTACCTGTACGAGCTCGCCGCCCAGCCCGTCGGCTGACCCCCCGTCACCCCGTCCGCACCGCGCCTTTCCCCGGAGTCCCCCCGTGACGTACGAAGAACCCGCGTACGACCCGTACGCGCCGCAGCCGGGCGCCGCCGTCCCGCCGCCCGGCTGCCCCGCCCACCGCGGCGCCACCGCCCCGCAGGGCGACCCGCTGCTCAGCCTGTTCGGCCCCGAGGCCGAGGCGGACCCGGCCGGCTTCTACGAGAAGCTGCGCGCCGAGTACGGCGAGGTCGCTCCCGTCCGGCTGCACGGCGACCTGCCCGCCTGGCTGGTCCTCGGCTACTCCGCCAACCTCACCGCGATGCGCACCCCCTCCCGGTTCTCCCGCGACTCCCGGCGCTGGACCGAGTTCCAGCAGGGCCGGGTCGCCCCGGACTCGCCCGTCCTCCCGGTGATCGCCTGGCAGCCGACCTGCTCCTTCGTCGACGGCGAGGAGCACCGCCGGCTGCGCACCGCCGTCACCGACGGCCTCAACGGCTTCGACCGGCGCGGCATGCGGCGCTACGTCACCCGCTTCGCCGACCAGCTGATCGCCGGCTTCGGCCACGGCGGCCGGGTCGACCTGGTCTCCCAGTTCGCCGAGCACCTGCCGATGCTGGTGATGACCCAACTCGTCGGCATGCCCGAGGAGTACGGCCCGCGGCTGGTCGAGGCCGCCCGCGACCTGGTCCGCGGCACCGAGACCGCGTACGCCAGCAACGAGTACGTGGTCGAGTCGCTGCGCCGCACCATGGAGCGCAAGCGGGCCGAGCCCGGACCCGACCTGGTGACCCGGCTGATCGAGCACACCTCGGCGCTCACCGAGGACGAGGTGCTGCAGCACCTGCGCTCGGTGCTGCTCGCCGCCAACGAGACCACCAGCAACCTGATCTCCGAGACGCTGAAGATGGTGCTCACCGACCGGCGCTTCCGGGCCCACCTGTCGGGCGGTCAGATGACCCTGCCGGACGCGCTGGACCAGGTGCTGTGGGACTCGCCGCCCTTCATGCTCGTCCCCGGTCGCTGGGCGACCGGGGACACCGAGCTGGGCGGCCGGGCGATCAAGGCCGGCGACATGCTCCTGCTCGGCCTGGCGGCCGGCAACGCGGACCCCGCCGTCCGCCCCGACCTGGACACCCCCCTCTTCGGCAACCGCTCCCACCTGGCCTTCGGCAGCGGCCCGCACGAGTGCCCCGGCCAGGAGATCGGCCGGGCGATCGCGGAGACCGGCATCGACATCCTGCTGACCCGGCTGCCCGACCTGCAACTCTCGGTCGGCGAGGAGGAGTTGCGCTGGCGCGGGAACTGGATGTCCCGCCACCTGACCGCCCTCCCGGCCCGCTTCACCCCCCGGACGGCCCTCCAGCCGCAGGCCCCCACCGCCAGCACCGCGGCCCCCGCCATCACCACCCCGCCGCCGGCCGCCGTCCACATCCCGGCCCAGCCCACCTACACGCCCCCGCCGCCTCCGTCGGCCCCGCCGACAGCCGCCGTCCCGGCCCAACGGCGCGGCTGGTGGGCGAAGTTGCTGGCCAAGCTGGGCGTGTAGGAGCCCGGGGGAACTCTTCGGCAGACGAGGGGACGAAATCAGGGGCCCGGGGAACGGCGGGGCCGAGAGGCGCGGGGCCGGAGGACAGTGGGGCGCTACGGGGCGTCGGCCAAAAGACCTCCGGCCCGAAACGGGGTCGGCGCTTCGCGGCCCGTCGGTCACCCGCCCCTCGGCCCCGCCGTTCCCCGGGCCCCTGGAGCTTCGCTCCCAGCGGGCCCGGGACGGAGCTTCGTTTCCAGCGCGCCCGGGACAGAGCTTCGCTCCCAGCGGGTCCGGGACGGAGTTTCGCTCCCGGGCCCCTGGGGGGAAATGTGGTGCCCGCCCGGTGGCCTTCCCCCACAGGAGGTCGCCGGGCGGGCTGGTCGGGCGGTGTTACTTGCAGGCGCCGAGGTCGTCCCAGACGCCCCACTGGCCGGTGGTGCCGGGCTGTTCGCCCTGGGTCCACCACTTGGCGCGCCAGTTGTGGCCGGCGTAGGAGATGGTCTCGCCGCCGTTGTAGACGCGGCCGGCGTCCCAGGCCGGGGCGGTGCAGGTGCCCGTCCCGCCGGTGCCGCCGCCGGTCGTCCCGCCCGTCGTTCCGCCGGTGGTCCCGCCCGTGGTGCCGCCGGTCGTTCCGCCCGTCGTCCCGCCCGTGCCGCCGATGTTGACGTCGATGCAGGAATAGAAGGCGTTCGCGGTGTCGGAGACGTTCCAGACCGCGAGGACCTTCTGGCGGCCGGTGAAGCTGCCGAAGTTGACCGAGTGGCTGAGGTCGGCGGGGGGTTGGGCGTTGTTGCCGGGGAACTGGGCGATCAGCGTGGAGCCGATGAAGTACTGCCAGCTCGCGGTGGAGTGACGGGCCGTCAGGTGCCAGCTGAAGGTCTGGGTGGAGGAGACGTTGGTGACCGCCCAGCCCTTGTTGTTGTCATCGAGTTCGGCGTACTCGGGGTGGCCGCCGCTGCAGCTGGTCAGGCCCTTGGGGCCCTCGACGCTCTGCGGTTCGTACTTGATCTGGCCGCAGCTGACGACGTTGTTGGCGCACTGCGCCTGGCGGCTGGCGGGGTCGGTGACCCAGCCGTGCGCGCTCGCGGTGCCCGCGGACATGGTGAGTCCGAGGAGCGGGGCGACCAGCGCGCCGACGGCGACGGTCACCTTTCTCTTGGTCTGCATCGTTTCCGTGCCCTTCGCAGGTGTGGGGGTGGTCCGGGCCGTCCGGACGCGCCGGTTTCTGGGGACACGTCGGACGCCGCCGTGGCGCGGGGTGCGGTCACGTGCGGGACCTCCGTGCGACCGGTGCGACAGGTCGGGGAGACGGCCATAGGTCTAGACCGGATACTGAGGGAGACGATAGCGACGTACCGGAGGCGGTCAAGGGCTTGGGCGAAACGCGTGCTTCCGGTCCGGTCGCCGGCCCGGGGAGCCAACGGACCGTCACGGTGACCGGCCGACCCGCCCCGTGACACCATGCGGGACGCGGCCGCCCACGATGCGGACACGACCTGCCTCCGACCGGCCCGGACGTGGTAGCTTCCCCGGCATGTCGCAGCGAGTCTTTCTCACCACCCGGGGTCACATCGACCTCCTCCGGGTGTGTTCCGCTGCCTGTCGCCGCGCCTGACCGCGCGTCCGGCCGTGTCCTGTTCCGGCCGATAGCGATTCGTCCCCCTGCCACGTCCTGACCGCGCCCGGTCGCCGCTCCGCGCGGCCGTCGCGCCGCTGCCCCGCCCCCGGCCCGCCGCCGGAGAAGAGGACCCACCGTGCCCTCCCATGCCCCGACCCCGCCCGAACCCCCCGTCTTCCACTGGTTCCTGCCGACCGGCGGGGACGGCCGCGACCCCGGCGGCGTCACCGCCGTGCAGGGCCGGACCGGTGCCGCGACCCGGCGCCCCGCCGACGTCGGCTACCTCGCCCAGGTGGCGCGGGCCGCCGAGCAGGCCGGGTTCGCCGCGCTGCTGACCCCGGTCGGGCTCGGCTGCGTGGACCCCTGGGTGCTGGCCTCGGCGCTGACCCAGCACACCTCGCGGATCGGGTTCCTGGTGGCGTTCCGGGCCGGTTTCGCCAGCCCCACCCTGCTCGCCCAGCAGGCCGACGCGTTCCGCCGCTTCGCGGGCGGCCGGCTCCGGCTGAACGTGGTCACCGGCGGCGACCCGGCCGAGCAGCGCGCCTACGGCGACCACCTGGTCCACGACGAGCGCTACGCCCGCACGGACGAGGTGATGGCGGTGCTGCGCGGACTGCTGGACGGCGACCGGGTCGACCACGCGGGCGCGCACCTGCGGATCGAGGGCGCGCAGCTGGTCGACCCGGCGCTGGAGCACCCCGTCCCGCTGTACTTCGGCGGGGCCTCGGCCGCCGCCGAGCAGGTCGCGGCCCGCCGCGCGGACGTCCAACTGCTGTGGGGCGAACCGCCGGTGGCGATCGGCGAGCGGATCGCCCGGCTGCGGGCGATCGCCGCCGGGCAGGGCCGGACGCTGCGGTACGGGCTGCGGCTGCACGTGATCGCCCGGGACACCGCCGGACAGGCGTGGGCGGAGGCGGAGCGCATCCTGGCCGGCCTCGACCCGGCGGCGGTCCGCGCCTCGCAGGCCAGGTTCGCCGCGATGGACTCCACCGGCCAGGCCCGGATGACCGCGCTGCACGGCCGCGGCACCGCCGAGGACCTGCTGGTCGCCCCGAACCTGTGGGCGGGCATCGGCCTGGTCCGGGAGGGTGCGGGCACCGCGCTGGTCGGCTCGCACGAGGAGGTCGCGGCCCGGCTGGCCGAGTACCGGGCGCTGGGCGTCGACGAGTTCGTGCTGTCCGGCTACCCGCACCTGGAGGAGGCGTACCGGGTCGGCGAGGAGGTCGTCCCCCGGGTGCGCGCCCTGGTCGCCGCCGGGGGTGCGGCATGAGCGCCGCCGTCGCCGCACCGGCGCGCCCCGCCGCCGTCCGGGGGCCGCGCGGCGGCGCGCTGCGCTGGACCGCGCTGCGCGCCCTGGCCCTGGCGGTGCTGCTGGCGGCCTGGGAGCTGGTGGTCCGGCTGGAGGTGTGGCCGCGGGTGCTGGTGCCCGCGCCGGGCGAGGTCTGGCACCAGCTGGTACTGGCATCCACGGTGCACGACGGGGTGCGCGGCTACAGCGGCCACCTGCTGGGCGAGCACCTGGCGGCGAGCCTGGGCCGGATCGCCCAGGGCACCGGCTGGGCGGTGCTGTTCGGCACCGCGCTGGGGCTGGCGATCGGCACGCTGCGGCCGGTGGCGGTGGTGCTGGAGCCCGCCGTGACCTTCCTGCGGACGCTGCCGCCGCTGGCCTACCTGAGTCTGCTGGTGATCTGGTTCGGCATCGACGAGGCGCCGAAGGTGTGGCTGCTGCTGATCGCCGCGCTGCCGCCGGTGGCCGCCTCGACGGCCGCCGCCGTGCGCGGGGTGCCCGCCGATCTGGTGGAGGCCGCCCGGGCGCTCGGTGCGGGCCGCTGGTCGCTGCTCGGCGGGGTGGTGCTGCCCGCCGCGCTGCCGGAGATCCTCACCGGCGTGCGGATCGCCCTCGGGGTCGCGTACACCTCGGTGGTGGCCGCCGAGACGATCAACGGCGTGCCCGGCATCGGCGGCATGATCCGCGACGCCCAGCGCTACAACCAGACCGCCGTGGTGATCGGCGGAATCCTCGTGGTCGGCCTGTCCGGCATCGTCCTGGACGGCCTGCTGCGGGCCGTCGAACACCTCACCGTGCCGTGGCGCGGCCGTTCCTGACCGATCGTCAATTTCCTTCTGCCCCAACGGAGTCACGATGACCTTCCGCCGTTCCGCCCTGCTCGCCTCCGCCGCCCTGCTGCTGGCCGGTGCCACCGCCTGCTCCGATGCCGGGTCCGGCAGCGCCGACGGGAAGAAGAGAACCGCCGTCCGGATCGCCTACCAGGAGATACCCAACGCCGACCTGGTGGTGAAGGACCGGCGGCTGCTGGAGCAGGCGCTGCCGGACGCCGACGTCAAGTGGGTCAAGTTCGACTCCGGCGGCGACGTCAACACGGCGGTGCTGGCCGGGTCGGTGGACTTCGGACTGGCCGGGTCCAGCCCCGTCACCAAGGGACTGTCCGCACCGCTGAACATCCCGTACAAGGTGCTCTGGGTGCACGACCTGATCGGCGAGAACGAGGCGCTGGTGGCGCGCGGCGGGATCACCGAGGTCCGGCAGCTGGTGGGGAAGAAGGTGGCGACGCCGTTCGGCTCCACCTCGCACTACTCGCTGCTGGCCGCGCTGCAGGCCGCCGGGGTCGACCCGGCGAAGGTGACCGTCGTCGACCTGCAGCCGCAGGACGCGCTGGCCGCGTGGAAGCGCGGCGACATCGACGCCGCCTACACCTGGACGCCGACCCTCACCGAGCTGGAGAAGGACGGCAAGGTGCTGGTGACCAGCCGTCAGCTCGCCGAGCAGGGCAAGCGGACCGCCGACCTCGGCGTGGTCACGAACGCCTTCGCCCAGGCCCACCCGGAGATCGTCACGGCCTGGCTGAAGGCCGAGGACCAGGCCGTGCAGCTGGCGAAGAGCGACCCGCAGCAGGCCGCCGACTCGATCGCCAAGCAGCTGAACCTGAGCCCCGCCGACGCGCTCGCCCAGTTGAAGCAGCTGGTCCTGCTGACCGCCGCCGAGCAGGCCGGGCCCGACTACCTGGGCCGGCCCGGCGCGCCCGGGAAGCTCGCCGACAACCTGCACGACGCCGCGGTCTTCCTGAAGGGGCAGCAGAAGGTCGACGCGGTGCCGGACGCCTCGGTGTTCGCCAAGGCGCTCGCGGTGGAGGAGCTGTCCCGTGCCGCCGGCTGACCCCGCGCCCGCCGTCGCCGAGTCAGCCGTGCCCGCCGTCGCGTCCGTCGCGTCCGTCGCCGAGTCAGCTGTGCCCGCCGCGCCCGCCGTCGTGTTGGACGGGGTGGGCGTCCGGTACGGCGGGCGGCGCGGGGCGCCGGCGGTGACGGCCGTCGCCGAGGTGTCGCTGACGGTGGGGGAGGGGGAGTTCGTCGTCCTGGTCGGCCCGTCCGGGTGCGGCAAGACCACCCTGCTGCGGGTGGTCGCCGGGTTCGAGCGGGCCACCGCGGGCAGCGCGCTGGTGCACGGCGCGCCGCCCGCGCCCGGCGGCGGCACGGGGCTGGTGTTCCAGCAGCCCCGGCTGTTCCCGTGGCGCACCGTCGGCGGGAACCTGGCGTTCGCGCTGGCCCGGCACGGCCTGCCGCGGGCCGAACGACCGGACCGCATCACCGAGTTGCTCGACCTGGTCGGTCTGGCCGGGTACGCGGGGCGGCGCACCTGGGAGCTGTCCGGCGGCCAGCAGCAGCGGGTGGCGATCGCCCGCGCGCTGGCCGGCCGGCCCCGGCTGCTGCTGCTCGACGAGCCGTTCGCGGCGCTGGACGCGCTCACCCGCGAGCGCCTCCAGGAGGAGCTGCGCACCCTGACCGCCCGCTCCGGCACGGCCGTCCTGTTCGTCACCCACTCGGTGGACGAGGCGGTGCTGCTCGGCTCCCGGGTGCTGGTGATGGCCGCCGACCCGGGCCGGGTGGTCGCCGACCTGCCGATCGACCTGCCGCGCGACGGCGCCACCGATCCGGCGGCGCTGCGCGGCAGCGCCGAGTTCGCCCGCCTGCGCGGCGCGCTCTCCCGGACCCTGCGGGAGGCCGCCGCGGGCTGACCCGCTGTCAGGCGTCGGCCGCGGCCCGTTCGGCGAGCGGGCGGCGGCGGGCGGCTGGGGCCAGGGCGGGGGACTGCCAGGCGCCGTCGGCCCGGTAGAGGTCGGTGCCGGGCGGGACGATCTCGTCGATCCGGTCCAGCGCGGCGTCGTCGAGGACCAGGTCGGCGCCGTCCAGCAGGCCGGTCAGCTGGTCGAGGGTGCGCGGGCCGATGATCACCGAGGTGACGGCGGGGTGCGCGAGCGGGAAGGCGACGGCCAGTTCGGGCAGCGTGCGGCCCAGGCCCTCGGCCAGCTCGATCAACTGCTCGACGGCGTCCAGCTTGCGGAGGTTCTCCGGCAGCGCCGGGTCGAAGCGGTGCGGGGTCAGCGCGGCCCGCCCGCTGCTCAGGTCGATCGTGCCGCTGCGGCGGTAGCGGCCGGTCAGGAAGCCGGAGGCGAGCGGCGACCAGGTGAGCACGCCCATGCCGTGGCGCCGGGCCACCGGCAGCACGGTGGTCTCGACGCCGCGGGCCAGCAGCGAGTACGGGGGCTGTTCGGTCCGGAACTTGGGCAGCGCCCGGCGCTCGGCGGTCCAGTGCGCCTCGACCAGGTCGGCGGGCGGGAAGGTGGAGCAGCCGAAGGAGCGGATCTTGCCGGCCCGGACCAGGTCGCCGAGCACCGACAGGGTCTCCTCGACGTCCGTGCGGTGGTCGGGGCGGTGGATCTGGTAGAGGTCGATCCGGTCGGTGCGCAGCCGGCGCAGGCTGTCCTCGACGGCGCGGACGATCCAACGCCGGGAGTTGCCACCCCGGTTGGGGCCCTCGCCCATCGGGAAGTGCACCTTGGTGGCGAGCACCACCTCGTCCCGCCGCCCCTGCAGGGCCTTGCCGACGATCTCCTCGGACTCCCCGGCCGAGTACATGTCGGCGGTGTCGACGAAGTTGACGCCGCGGTCGAGCGCGGCGTGCACGATCCGGGCGCACTCCTGGTGGTCCGGGTTGCCGACGGCGCCGAACATCATGGTGCCGAGGCAGTGCGTGCTGACTTCGATGCCGGTGCCGCCGAGGACGCGGTAACGCATGGTGGTTCCCCTTCTCCGGGTGCCCAGGGTGGGCGCGCCGCGGTCACCCTAGGAGCTGGAGTCCGCTCGAAGGCAAGGCACCGGCCCGGACCTTACTCGCATGTGACATGTCACGCAATACTGAATGAAAGCTTGCAGGATAAAAGTCATGGGAGGCATGCAAGTCTTCTGTCGTCCAGTGCAATCGTATTGACAGATCTTCACCGGAAAGCCCTCAATAGGCAACGCAATCCCACACGTTCCACCAACACCCGTCGCCGTCCCCCACGGCCCCGGGCTCCCCCCACCCCGAGAGGATCGACCGCGCATGCGCCGACTGGCCTGTGCCCTGTCCGCCGCCCTACTCGTCGCCTCGGCCGGCACCGCCGTCGCGATACCGCCCGCGTTCGCGGCGGGCGCCCCCGCGCCGACGGCCGCCGCGTCGACCGCCGGCCCCTACGTGCTCCAGGCCGAGAGCATGTCGCTGACCAACTTCACCACCGAGACGGTCGCCCACAGCGCCTACGGCAACCCGGTCGAGACCGTCACCTACGCCAAGGGCGTGGCCGGGCAGACCAGTTCGGCCCGCTCCGCGTTCGCCGGCACGGCCGGCACGTACGACCTGATCACCCGCTACAACGGCATGACCGCCAACGGCGTCGCGTACCGGCTGGCCGTCAACTCCGTGCAGGTGGACAGCTGGTCGAACAACCGGCGCTGGGGCACCGACTACACCGACCCGAAGAACCTCGACACCCGCACCAGCAGCAAGGTCGACCTCAAGCCGGGCGACACCATCGAACTGACCGCCGTCTCGGCGGGCGAGGTGCCGCGGATCGACCGGATCACCGTCCAGCAGTACGTGGGCGCGCCGACCAGCCAGCTGAGCATCAACTCGCCGAACAGCACGCTGAACGACGGCTTCAACTGGGGCAAGGACCGCGCCCTCGGGATGGCCTTCTACCCGGGCAACCCGATGATGGGCCACGAGCCCGAGTGGTGGCGCCTGCAGAACGCCGACCACAGCACCGTGCAGCCCGGCTACTGGGGCGCCTACACCAGCCGCGAGTCGTACTACAACCGCGACATCTCGCACCAGTCGGACGGCGCGCACGTCCTCGGCCTGGACGCCCAGACCTACAGCATGATGAAGACCTTCGCCGCCGACGCCTCGGCCCCCGGCCAGAACGGCTGGCCGCTGTGGGCGCACAGCCCCACCGGCGCGATGTACTACATCGACGGCACCGGCTTCCGCGAACTGCCCTCGCCGTTCAACCTGATGGCCAAGGCGTACAAGCAGTACCAGTGGACCGGCAACGCGGACTGGATCAACGACCCCACGCTGTCCGCGTACTACGACTCCACCATGGGCCCGTTCCTGGCGAGTCACGAGGTCAGCTGGAACGACGCGAACCCGGCCGCCGAGCAGCCGGTGGCGAAGAAGCAGAACGGCGAGTACACCGCCACCTTCTTCGAGTTCCCGAACGAGAACCTGGTCTCGGCCGGCGACTCGCTCGGCTACCAGTACCAGTCGATGGTCGCCTACGCCGCCATCCTCAAGGCCAAGGGCGACAGCGCGGGCAGCGCCACCTGGACCGGCCGGGCCGAGCGGCTGCGCGCCTACTTCGAGGCCAACTGGTTCGACTCCGCCAACAACCGCTACTACCGCGGCAAGGACGCGGCCGGCAACGGCTACAGCAGTTGGGGCCACGAGGCCAGCTTCCTGATGATGCTCACCGGCCTCGGCGACCACGGCCCGCGGACCAGCAGCTACCTCGACTTCATCGCCGCCAACGACAACGACCTGAACGTCGAGGCGACCTCCTACCTGCCGGAGACGTTCTACCAGTACAACCGCTCCGCCGAGGGCTGGTCCTGGCTGAAGAAGCTGCTGACCGGCCGGGACAGCTACCCGGAGATCTCCTTCCTCGCGGTCAGCAGCGTCGTCGACGGCATGATGGGCGTCCAGCCCGACGCGCCGAACGGCAAGGTCGCCACCGTCTCCCGGCTCACCGCGGACACCCCCTACGTGGAGCTGGACCACCTCAAGGTCGGCGGCAACGACCTCAAGCTCAAGCACAACGGCACCACCGCCTCCACGCTGACCAACAACAGCGGCGGCAGCATCACCTGGGAGGCCCAGTTCTACGGCACCCCGTCGAGGATCACCGTCAACGGCGTCGCGCAGACCCCGCAGACCAAGACCCTCTACGGCCAGACCGTCTCCTACGTGAGCGTCCCGGTCGCCCCCGGCGCCACCGTCACCGCCGACGCCGGCAGCACCACCGCCGACACCACCGCGCCCAGCACCCCCACCGGGCTGACCGCGGCCACCGTCGGCACCAGCACCGCCGACCTGAGCTGGAGCGCCGCCACCGACAACGTCGGCGTCACCGGCTACACCGTCTACCGCGACGGCGTCCAGGTCGCCACCACCACCGGCACCACCTACAGCGCCACCGGCCTGACCCCGGGCACCTCCTACGCCTACACCGTCAAGGCCGTCGACGCGGCCGGCAACCTCTCCGGCGCCAGCAACACCGCCACCGTCACCACCGGCGCCGCCGGGGCCGCCACCGACCTGAGCGACGTGCCGTGGGCCACCGCCCGCAGCGACTTCGGCAGCGTCCAGCGCGACCGCAGCGTCGACGGCCACCCGCTGACCCTGAACGGCACCGTCTACCCGAAGGGGATCGGCACCCACGCCAACGGCTCAATCAGCTACAACCTGAACGGCGGTTACAGCCGGTTCCGTTCGGACGTGGGGGTGGACGACGAGATCACGGCGAACGGGTCGGTGGTCTTCGAGGTGTGGGGCGACGGCGTGCGGCTGTACCAGAGCTCGGGGGTGCTGACGCCGAGCAGCGCGACGCAGTCGGTCGACATCAGCGTGGCGGGGGTGAAGACGCTGGAACTGCGGGTCACCGACGGCGGCAACGGCATCAACAGCGACCACGCCGACTGGGCGGGCGCCCAACTCTCCTGACCTGCACCGCAGTTGCCCGGCCCCGGGATGGTCCGCCGCCCCGGGGCCGGGCGCGTGCTCAGTCCTCGTACGCGCTGGTGCCCTCGTCCAGCAGCGGCGTGTTCGCCGGCCCGGGGTCCTTCAGGTGCGCCGGGGCCAGGGCGCGCAGGCCGTGGTAGCCGAGCAGCGCGATCAAGGTGCCCAGCGCGATGCCGCCCAGCTCGAAGGAGTCGGTGAACTTCAGCGTCACGTTGCCGATGCCGACGATCACGCCCGCCGCGACCGGCACCAGGTGCAGCGGATTGGTCAGGTCCACCTTGTTGTGCACCCAGATCTGCGCGCCCAGCAGGCCGATCATGCCGTACAGCACCACGGTGATGCCGCCCAGCACCCCGCCCGGGATCGCCGCGACCACCGCGCCGAACTTCGGGCACAGGCCGAACAGCACCGCGAACCCGGCCGCGCACCAGTACGCCGCCGTCGAGTACACCCGGGTCGCCGCCATCACGCCGATGTTCTCCGCGTACGTGGTCGTCGCCGGGCCGCCCACCGCCGTCGACAGCACCGTCGCCGCGCCGTCCGCCATGATCGCGTCGCCCAGCCGGTCGTCCAGCGGATCGCCCGTCATCTCCGAGACCGCCTTCACGTGCCCGGCGTTCTCCGCGATCAGCGCCACCACCACCGGCAGCGCCACCAGCACCGCCGAGGCCGAGAAGCTCGGCGCGTGCAGCGAGGGCAGGCCGATCCAGTCCGCCTTCCCGACGCCCGAGAAGTCCAGCCGCCAGTGGTCGGTGGCCGCGCTGCCGCCCACCGCCGAGTGGATCCGCCCGAAGACCCGGTCGAACAGCCAGGACACCGCGTACCCGAACACCAGCCCCAGGAAGATCGCGATCCGCGACCAGAACCCGCGCAGCACCACCAGCGCCAGACCGGTGAACACCATCGTCAGCAACGCCGTCCACTGGTCCTGCGGCCAGTACGTCCCCGCCGCCACCGGCGCCAGGTTGAATCCGATCAGCATCACCACCGCGCCCGTCACCACCGGCGGCAGCACCGCGTGCACCACCCGCGCGCCGAAGCCGCGCACCACCGCGCCGCAGGCCGCCAGCACCGCGCCCACCACCAGCAGCGCACCCGTCAGCGTCGACGCGTCCCCGCCCTGGGTCTTGATCACCGCCGCCACGCCGACGAACGACAGGCTGGAGCCCAGGTAGGACGGAATCCGACCCTGCGTCACCAGCAGGAAGAACACCGTCGCCACGCCCGACACCATCACCGCGAGGTTCGGGTCCAGCCCCATCAGCACGGGCGCGACGAAGGTGGCCCCGAACATCGCCACCACGTGCTGCGCCCCGAGCCCGACCGTCCGCCCCCAGGACAGCCGCTCGTCCGGCTTCACCACCGCCCCGGGCCGCGGCGACCTCCCGTCCCCGTGCAGCTTCCACCCGAACGCGACCTTCATCCTGTTTCCTGTTCCACTCGACCGAACCATCCCGGAGCGGACTCCAGGAGTACACGTTGACCACATCATGATCTCCCGGCCGCGGCGCAAGCCCTTCGAGGCCCGGTGCGGTGGACGCGGGGGTGCACGGATGTCCGGTCAGCGGCGGGCGATCCTCAACCATTCCGTGGCGGGTAGGTCCAGAGCGATCAGGATTCGTGCGAACAGAGCCGCAACGAGCATGAAGACCAGCAGGACCACGGCCTCCGGGACCTGAAAGTGCGTCAGTGTGATGATGACGCCAAGCAGAACGGCGAGCATGGCTGTTTGGACCGCAACGGCCAGGACGACGCGGCGGCGTGACGATCGGACGGGCCGCCAGTCGAGCTCCAGGCGCAGGACGGCGGGGTCGACGACCAGGGTCGAGTGCAGTCCGCTCTCGTGCCGTTGGGTGGCTTGGGCAAGGACGGCTGTGCAGAGTTGGGCGATGCGTGTCTTGCTCTCCTCGGGACGTTGGAGGAACTTTGAGCGCTCGTCCTTGAGATTGGCGACCAGGCGCTGTGCGATGGAGATGCTCTCGGCCCTCGCGTGCGGATCTGCATGAGCCGACAGGGCTGTCGCCTGTGTCAGCACCGCTTGGCACAGGGTGTTGATGGCGTCGGAGAGTGCCTGGGTGAGACTCTGGTGGCGCTTCGCCCGGCGGGCGGACTCACCGGTGGCGGCGAGGAGTTCGACCACGTTCACGGCTGCCCGTGTGGTCGAGGCGAAGACAGTACTGCGGGCGGTGGCCCGAGCATCGGCAATGGCCAGTGCCCCAGTGATGAGGATCATGGCGTAGACGACAGCGATCTGGCGTGCAGTAGGGTCTGCAGCTCCTTCTGCTGCTGGCGCCAACAGGAACGGCACCGCCCAGGTGGCCAGCACGCCGACCTTGTGGACGCCGAATGCCGTGGATCGGAAGGCCACCATGGTGAAGTCGAGTAGCGCGCCTTCGGGAACACTGCATTCCACCAGTGCAAGCCGGACCCGGTCTGCACTTTCGATGTTCCGATTTTCGGCACGGGTGCGCACCGGGCGGAGCCGGCTCTGTATGAGTCGACCGGGGCGTCGGACGGTATATGTCCATGCCGGCGATATGAACAGCATGGTGACGAGTATCCATACGATCCACAGGGCAACGATGGCGTTCAGAGGTGTCATGAACAAGAGTGAATCACCTGATATGGCAGTCTCACTCCAAGATCGAACGATGGCATGATCAACACGTGGTCGTCCGCCTGAATATTGCCTTGCTGGCGAATCGTCGGATCTCGACTTCCTCCGCCAACAAGGCTCTTGGTGTGGCTGACGCATCGGCGAGGATGCGAAGGAAGTGGCTCAGGGCATCGTCGTTTTACGCGACTGGCCCGGCCCGTTCCGGGGCGATGATCGCTTTCCCGCGCTGCGCCCGGCGGGCTCGATCGCCGTGTGGCCGTAGGCTCTCCGCTCACCTCATGAACGTGATCACCAGCGGGTTCGATTCCGGCGCGATGTAGTCGTACGTCGGGAAGTCGACGTGGCAGTGATGGCTCGCGTCCGCCTCGGCCGCGAAGTCCTCGATGTTCTCGGCGAGGATGTAGAGGGCTTCCCGCCCTCCCCGGATCCACAGGATCCGGTCCTCCGCCACGATCGAAACGGTGTCGTGCTCCCGGTCCTCCCGGAACGCGACACCGGACAGCGACCCCTCGTAGGGGAAGGGGTGCTGGTTCTCCGAGAGGTCACAGCTGCCGGCCTTCCCCCGCAACAACTGCCCGAGCGCCAGGAGTTCTCGACGCGTCCCGGAAAGTTCGAGTTCTCCGGGGTCCCCGCTGTACAGAACCTGCACCATCACATCCCCTCCGACCGGCCGGTCCTATCGAGCACCGAGGCGGATCGCCCTGCCGGCCCGTCGACCCCGGCAGATCTTGAACGCGGACAGATCTCGAACGCGGTCTGAGCGCGGTGCCCACCGGCTCGTGAAGGGGCGGCAGGAACGCGGCGCCGACTCGGGGTGGGCTGCCTCGACCGGTCGGGTGCGACGCGCGGTCGGGCGTGGGGGTCAGGCCGGGGTGAGGGTGTCGAGGGCGCCGGACTTGGCCTGGGTGATGAGGTCGGTGAACTGGTCGAGGCTCATCTGGATCTGCTGGCCGAAGTCGTCGGTGAGGCGGACGCGCCGGTCCTCGGGGGCGTCCGGGTCGAGGAAGAGTTGCGGGCAGCCGCAGTTGCAGTTGCCGCAGAAGGTGGCGAGGGGGAGGGCGGGTTCGCGCACGGCGGTGGTTCTCCTGTTCCTGAGGATCGGGTCGGAGCAGTGGTCGGCCCGGGGGAGGGGCGGGTTCCCGGAGGGTTGGTGTGATGTGAGTCACATTCACGAGGTCGGGTGGAACTCGCGGGCGGACGGCCTCCGGAGGGCGGGGCGGGTGCGACGATGGGCCCGCCATGGAATCGGGACGGGTGGTACGGGCAGGGCGGGCCGCGGTGTTCGCGGCGGCCTGCGTGCTGCTCGCGGCCGTCGCGCACGTGCTCGCCGCCGGTGCCCCGGTGCCGGGGTGGGGGCTGGCCGCGGGGCTCGGCGGGGCCGGGCTGCTGGGCTGGCTGACGGCCGGCCGGGAGCGCGGGCCGCTGCTGGTCACCGGCCTGACCGTCGGGGTCCAGGCCGTCCTGCACGCGGTGTTCTCGCTCGGCGGGGACGTAGCGCCCGCCCCCGGCGGACTCGCCGCCCAGTGGGCGCAGTTGCTGTGCGGCGCCGGCCCCGTGAGCGGGCAGCGGGCCGCGCAACTGGCCGAGGCGGCCGGGCTCGCCCCCGTGGACGGGTTCGCCGTCGTCCCGCTCGACGACGCCCCTGGCCCGGCGGAGCCGGCGCAGCATGCGATGGCTCTGACGTTCCATCAGCACGGCGGCGGCGCGGGCGGGTTGGGGATGCTCGGCGCGCACCTGCTGGCCGCGCTGCTGCTCGGCCTGTGGCTGGCGGCGGGCGAACGCGCCGTGCACGGCCTGGCCCGCACCGCCGCGGCCCGCCTGTTCGCGCCCGTCCTGCTGGTGCTCGGCGTCGCCCGCCCGACGCCCCCGCCGCGCGGTCGCCGCCCCCGGGCCGGGCATCTCCGGCCGCGGGTGCGGCTGTTGGTCCACTCGCTCGCCACCCGGGGCCCGCCGGCGGTGTCCGCCGCCGCCTGACGGCCCGTCGCCCGACGGACCGTCACCCCCGGGGTGCCGCCCCGGCCGCCACCGTGCCCGCGCCCGCGTCCATGTTCGGACGCTGCGACCGCGGTGCCGGTGCGGCGCGCCCGGGGACCGCCCCGCGGCCCCGAAGCCCGTCCTCGAACCCCCGCCCGCCCCACGGGCCCGGCCCGTCCTCCGGTCCCGGTCCGTCCTCCGGGCGACGGCGGGGGTTCGAGGACCGGCCGCCGGAGGCCGCTCCCGTCTCCCGAGCGAGGACACCCGGAGATGACCCCTGCCTTCCAGCCGTCGCACCCCGCCGCCGTGCGCGGGCGCGAGGACGACGGCGACGTGACCGCCTGGGCGCTGGCCGCCCGCGGCGGCGATCCGGCGGCCGTGGAGCGGTTCGTCCGCGCCACCCGCGCCGACGTCCGACGGTTCGTCACCCACCTGAGCGGCGAGCCGCAGGCCGCCGACGACCTGACCCAGGACACCTACCTGCGGGCGCTGCGCGCGCTGCCCCGGTTCGAGGGGCGCTCCTCGGCCCGGACCTGGCTGCTGAGCATCGCCCGCCGCGCCGTCGTCGACCGCCACCGGTTCGCCGCGTGCCGGCCCCGGCTGCTGGACACCGAGGACTGGCAGTCCGCCGCCGAGCGGGTCCAGCCGCGCGGCCTGCCCGGCTTCGAGGAGGGGGTGGCGCTCGGCGAACTGCTCGACGCGCTGCCCGCCGAGCGCCGCGCCGCCTTCGTGCTGACGGCGCTGCTCGGCCTGCCCTACGAGGAGGTGGCCGAGCTGACGGGCTGTCCGGTCGGCACCGTCCGCTCCCGGGTCAGCCGGGCCCGGGGCGTGCTGATCCGCCGGCTGGCCGCCGCCGAGCACGCCGACGGGGCCGTGCTCGGCTGCGCGGCCTGACAGGGGCAGGGTCGGGAAAGCCGACGGGCGGCCCGCCGCGAGGACGGGCCGCCCGGGTGGCCGGGGTGCGGCGCGGTCAGGGGATGACCAGCGTCTGACCGGCGTTGATCAGGTCCGGGTTGGCGATGCCGTTGGCGTCGGCGATCCGCTGGTACTGGCTGCCGTCGCCGTAGAAGCGCTCGGCGACCGCCCACAGGCTGTCGCCGCTCTGGACGGTGTACGTCTGCTGCTGGACCGGCTCGGGCTGCGGCTCCGGCTGCGGCTCGGGCTCGAACGCCTGGACGGGCGCGGGTTCGGCGGCCCGCACGTCGGCGACCCGGGTGCCGGACTCCCACCGGGTGCGGTCGCCGCCGACCACCAGGTTGCCGTCGTCGTTGAGGCGGAGGTAGGCGTCGGGGCTGCCGTCCGTCCCGGTCGACCAGAGGACCTCGCCGGGGCCGCCGTAGAGGACGAAGTTGCCGTCGCCCTGCATCTGCGCGCTGGTGGCGCCGCGGCCGTCCGTGGCGGTGGCCCAGAGCGGCTGCCCGGTGCCGAGGTCGGACAGCACCAGGTTCCCGTCCGACTGGAGGGAGAGCCGGAAGCGACCGTTGTCGGACAGCAGCTCCTCGTCGACAGCGAGGGCTTCACCGGGCTTGAGGGTCGAGGACATCACTTGCTCCACGGGATCGGAAAACGGAGGACGGTCGGCCGGTTACGGCCACGGTCGACTCTCTGCCCCCGGCCGCCGCCGCCACAACCCGTCGGCCCCCGGTTCATCCGCACGAAGGACGCCCCGCCCACCGGGGTTGACGGCACCGCCCCGGACCGGCCGACCGCCCCGGACCGGTCGACCGGTCCGGGGCGGCACCCGAGGGGGCATCAGCCGACGGTCCGGCAGACCGTCCCGTTCAGCCGGAACACCGTCGGGGACGGGTTGGCGCCGTTGTTGGCGCCGACGAAGCCGAACGAGGCCGCGGTGCCGCCGTCCGGCGCGAGCCGGGCGTTGCCGGAGCCGTTGGTCACCCGGACGTGCTGCCCCGCGGCGGTGACGTTCGCGTTCCACCAGGAGCCGACGGACTGCCCGGCCGAGGGCCAGTCGAAGTCCAGCGTCCAGCCGTCGACGTCCGCCGGGCCGAGGTTGCTCACCGCCACGTCGGCGACGAAGCCGTTGCCCCAGCCCGCGGTCAGCCGGTACGAGACCGCGCAGGTGCTGTCGGCGGGGGTGCCGGTGGTGAAGGCCAGCGGGACGGAGGGCCGGGACAGGCGCCCCGCCCGGTCCCGGGCCAGCACGTTGACGGTGTGCCGGGAACCCGGCGGCAGGTTGTACAGCGTCGCCGAGGTGCCGGTGGACGAGCCGAGCAACTGGGTGTGGGTGCCGAGCTGCTCGTACACCTCGTAGCGGTCCACCGCCCCGGTCGCGGCCGGCCACTCCAGCGCAACGGTGCTCGCGCCCACCGAGGCGGTCCGCGGGGTGCCCGGGGCACCCACGGCGGACGCGGACGAGCCGGTGCCGGCCTGCGGACGGACCGTCAGCACGGTCAGCGAGTACGGCGCCAGGGTCGCCGAGGCGGCGGTGGCGGTGCCGGTCGCGTCCACCGGGCCGGTGTCCCCGGGCGCCCAGCGCAGCACCGCCGGGGCGGCGGCGTCGGCGGTGAAGCCGGTGTAGCGCAGGTCGACCACGTGCTGCGCGGTCGCACTCCGGTTCAGCAGCAGCACGCCCAGGCTGCCGTCGGCGCGCAGCACCGCGTGCGCGGAGACCTCCGCCCCGGCCGGCCCCGCCGGGGCGGCGGCCACCATGGTGTCGCCCGGATCGCCGAGCGCGCCCACCGCCTTGATGCCGTAGTACGGCGCGAACGGGGTGTGCACGGCGGGCTCGCAGACCGCGCCCGTGCAACTGCCGTTGGAGAGCATCCCCATGTCGCCGTAGTCGGTCTCGCCGTTCACGGTGCTGATCGGGCCCGCGCCGTTGTGGGTGTCCCACCAGTCCACGGTGAAGACGCCGTTCTCCAGCGCGGTGCTGACCGCCTCGGCGGCGAACAGCCCGTTCGGGCGGCTGGTCAGCGCGCCGTTGCCGGAGTCGGAGTTCACCTCGGTCATCGCGATGCCGATCCGCGCCGAGTCCGCGCCCGCGTACCGGTCCAGCAGGTCGCGCACCTCGCGCAGCTCGCCGGGCAGCTGCCGCACCGCGTCCAGCGAGCGGTCGCCGCCACCGGCGTTCGGGTACCAGTGCACGCTGACGAAGTCGACGTCGTGCGCGACGGCGGCCAGCACGGTGTGGTTCCAGTCGCCGCTGTCGCCCGCCGCCACGATGCCGTCCGGCCAGTTGCCGGGCATGGTCAGTACCGCGCCGATCTTCACGCTCGGGTCGACGGCCTTCATCGCCGCCGCGTACGCCTTCACCTCCCGGGCGTACTGGTCGGGCGACTTGTCGGTGTGGGTGTCGTGCTCCCAGCCGCTGCCGTACACCCCGTTGCCGTAGATCTCGTTGCCGATCTCCCAGTACTTCGCCCCGTAGCCCTTGGTGACGTTGGCGTACCGGACCCAGTCCGCGGCCTCCTGGGCCGTCCCGGAACCGTAGTTGGCGATCAGGATCGGCTGCGCCCCGGTGGCCCGGACCGTCCCCATGAAGGCGTCGAACCCGGTGCCCGGGGCGACGTAGCCGCCGGGCGCGGAGTTGTCGACCCAGTGGTAGGTGTCGGCGTACGAGCCGCCCGGGTAGCGCAGCGCGCCGATCCCGGCGGCCCGGTACAGCGCGGCCACCGCGGGGTCGTTCATGGCCGAGTCCCAGATCGCCGTGTTGGCGCCGAGCGCGGCCGGATCGAGGGTGCCCAGGCCCGCGCCCGCGTCGACGGTGACCGTCACGTCGCCGCCGCCGACCGGGTCGGCTGCGGCGGGGGAGAGCGGCAGCGCGGCGACGGACAGCGGCAGTGCGGCGGCCACGGCCAGGGCGGCGGCCGCCCCGGCGAGCGGGCGACGGCGCCCGGCTGGTCTGCTGCGGAACAGCATGGGGGTGTTCCTCCCGGCGGGTGCGCCGGTCCCGGGGCACGCCGCGGGGCCGGACGGGTGGGGTGGGGGTGGCGGAGCGCCCCCAGCGTCCGAGCGGGTTCCGGGCCTGTCAATCCGCGGCCGGTCCCGGCGGCGGCCGCTACGGCGTTCACCACAGCTCGGGGGCGGGCGGCCCGATGTAACGTTCGCGCACCGCGCGGGTCAATCGGCCTCATCGGCAAGGGGGTTGCGGCCGGACGGGGCGGCGAAGGGCCAGGCGGTCAGGTCGCGGTAGTGGATCGGGCCCGGGCCGCGGCCGACGTTGCTGCCGACCAGGTGCAGGTGCGCGGTGTGCCAGTCGCGGCCGGTGAAGCCCGCCAGTCCGGCGGCCGCCGCCGGGACGGACTCCGGGTCGTCGCGGCGGGCCCGGGCCAGCGTCAGGTGCGGGCGCAGCGGCCGTTCCAGGAAGTCGATCCCGCAGGACCTGACCAGGCGCCGCACCTCGGCGGCGAGGTCGTGCAGCCCGTCCAGGTCGCCACCGACGCCGCTCCACAGCAGGCGCCCGCCGAAGTGGCCGCCGCCGTGCAGGTTCAGCCGCAGCGCCGGGCGGGCGGCGGCGGTCCCGGACAGCGCGGAGCGGAGCAACGGGACGGCGCCGCTGGGGAGTTCACCGAGGAAGGCCAGGGTGATGTGCCAGTCCTCGATCCGGTTCCGGCGCAGCCGGGGGTGGGCGTCGTAGACGGGCCGCAGGGCGCGGGCCAGCTCGTCCTTGGCCGCGTCGGGCGGGGCCAGGGCCACGAACAGGCGCCGGGTCGGGGGCTCGGGGTGATCGTCCACCAGGGATTTCTAGCAGCCCGACCGGGGCGGACGCGCGCCGGGCCGAGCCGGCGGGAAGGCTGGCGTGAGGGCCGGTGGGACCCGGCGGGAGGGCTGCCGGGACGGCTGGCGGGATCTTGACGGTCGTGGGCGGTCGCGCCACTCGTGGGGCCGGGGCCCGGCCGCCCAGAATGGGACGCGTCGACGCCGGCCGGGGACGGAACCCCGGGTCGGCTCCCCCCTCCCGAGAGCGCGCGAGCGCAGAGACGAGGCACCCGCATGTCCACCACCGCCCCCGCCGCCCCCGCGATCGACAGCGCCGTCCTGAACGTTCCCGCCGCCGAACCGGCCGTCGCCGCCGCCCACTTCGCGGCCCGGCTGGCCTTCGAGGCCGACGTCTCGGACGTGCACGCCGACCTCACGTCCGGTGCGCCCGGCATCGTGGTGGTCGACACCCGCAGCGCCGCCGCCTGGGACCAGGGCCGCATCCCCGGGGCGCTGCACCTCCCGACCGCCCGGATCGCCGAACTGGCACCGGAGTTGATCGACCCGGCGCTCACCGTGGTGACCTACTGCTGGGGGCCGGGCTGCAACGGTGCGACCCGGGCGGCGCTGGCCTTCGCCCGACTCGGCTACCGGGTCAAGGAGATGCTCGGCGGCTTCGAGTACTGGGTCCGCGAGGGCTTCGCCCACGACACCGCGACCGGCACCGAGCAGCGCCCCGTCGACGACCTGACCGCCCCGCGCTCGGGCATCGCCTGCGCCTGCTGACGATCCGTCAATCTCCTTCTGTGCCAGCGCTGTTGCTCAAGCCGTCGAGCAGCAGGCCGATCAGGCGGCGGGGGTCGTAGGCGGGGTCGGTGCCGCCGCCGATGCACAGGTTGCCGATGCCGCGCATCAGCTCGTAGGCGCCGACGCCGGGTCGGATCCGGCCGGCCGCCTCGGCGGCGTCCAGCAGTTCGGCGCAGGCCGGGACCAGGCGGTCGAGGAAGTGCGCGTGCAGGGCGTCGAAGCCGCTGTCGGCCTGGAGGGCGTGCGCGAGCCCGTGCTTGGTGACCAGGAAGTCGACGAACAGGTCGATCCAGCGGCGCAGCGCGTCGAGCGGGGAGTCGGCGGCCGCGAGCAGGGCGGGCCCGGCCTCGGCGCAGCTCTCGACCTGGTGGCGGTAGACCGCGACGACCAGGTCGGCCCGGGTGGGGAAGTGCCGGTAGATGGTGCCGACGCCGACGCCGGCCTTCGCGGCGATCTCCCGGATCGGGACGTCGACGCCCGAGGCGACGAACATCTCGGCGGCCGCCGCGAGCAGGGCCCGCTGGTTGCGGACGGCGTCGGAGCGGCGGCCCCGGGCGGGGGCCGAAGGGGAGGTGGTGGTCGGCGGGGTGGGCGGGGTGGTCATGGGGCGCTGTCTCCGGGGGCTTCGACAAACGGAACCATGTTCCGTATCGTATCTGGAACAAGGTTCCGCTTCGAGTCTAGTCGAGCGGTGCCCTTCCCGCGCCTGCCCGCGCACCCCCTCGACCGCCCACGGAGGCGACAGCCATGCAGTACCGCACCCTCGGCCGCACCGGCATCCGGGTCAGCACCCTCGCGCTCGGCGCGATGAACTTCGGCCGGATCGGCCGCACCACCCAGGCCGAGGCGACCGCCCTGGTCGACGCCGCCCTCGACGCCGGGATCAACCTCATCGACACCGCCGACGTGTACAGCGGCGGCGAGTCCGAGGAGCTGGTCGGCCGCGCCGTCGCCGGCCGCCGCGAGGACGTCGTGCTCGCCACCAAGGCCGGCCTGCCGATGGGCGACGACCCCAACCACCGCGGCAGCTCCCGCCGCTGGCTCACCACCGCGCTCGACGCCAGCCTGCGCCGGCTCGGCGTCGACCACGTCGACCTCTACCAGATCCACCGCTGGGACCCGAGCACGAGCGACGAGGAGACCCTCGCCGCCCTCACCGACCTCCGGCGGGCCGGCAAGATCCGCAGCTTCGGCTCCTCCACCTTCCCCGCCCACCGCATCGTGCAGGCCCAGTGGGCCGCCCGCGAACACCGGCTGGGCCGCTACGCCACCGAACAGCCCAGCTACTCCGCCCTCCAGCGCGGCGTCGAGGCCCACGTCCTCCCGGTCGCCCAGGAGTACGGCCTCGGCGTCCTCGCCTGGAGCCCGCTCGCCTCCGGCTGGCTCTCCGGCGCCGTCCGGGCCGGCCGCGCGGCCACCACCCACCGCGCCGCGACGATGCCGCAGCGCTTCGACCCGGCCCTCCCCGCCAACCGGGCCCGGCTGGCCGCCGTCGAACGGCTCGCGGAGATCGCCGACGCGGCCGGACTGACCCTGATCCAGCTCGCCCTCGGCTTCGTCACCGCCCACCCCGCCGTCACCGCCGCCCTGATCGGCCCCCGCACCCCCGAACACCTGGCCGCCCAACTCGCCGCCGCCGACACCGTCCTGGGCGCCGACGTCCTCGACGCGATCGACGCCGTCGTCGCCCCCGGCACCGACCTCGCCCCCGACGAGAAGCACGACACCCCGCCCGCCCTGCTCGACCCGGCGCTGCGCCGCCGCTGACCGGGACCGCCGCTGTCGGTCCCGGATGCCAGCCTGGCCGGATGGACGAGAAGCACGACCACGACGAACAGCTGCTCCGCGGCCGGGTCTACGGCGCCGACCACGAGGACCCGGGCCCCCGCCCCGGCCACGACTACCGCGAACTCGTCGGCGGTCCCCTCGACGGCCTCCTCCTCGACACCACCGGCTGGCCCCCCGCCGCCTTCGCCGCCGGCGCCGCCCTCACCACCCACCTCGGCCGCCACGGCGGAAGCGGCCGCTCCCACTACACCCCGCGCGAGGGCGACCCCCGCCACTGGGACCACACGGGCGACACCCCCTGACGGGGCGTCAACCGAAGACCCGCCGCCACCAGGGGCGGGACCTCGCGGCCGCCATGTACGCCAGTGCTTCGCGCGTCGACACCGTGTGAGGGTGCTCGTCGCCGAGGAGCTCGCACCGGGCCGCGAGGACGGCTTCGAACTCGGCCCGGGCCTGCGGCAGGTGACCTTGCAGATGGAGGACGCTGGCCAGGTTGTGGCGGGCGGTCAGGGTGTCGGCGTGGTTGTTGCCGAGGAGGTCGCGCTGTACGGCGAGGACGGCTTCGTGCTCGGCTCTGGCCTGCTGCAGGTGGCCCTGGGCCCGCAGGACGCCGGCCAGGTTGTGGCGGGTGGCCAGGGTCTCGGAGTGGTTGTCGCCGAGGAGCTCGCGCTGCGCGGCGAGGACGGCTTCGTACTCGGCCCGGGCCGGCCCGAGGAGTCCGGCCTGGTGGAGATGGTCGGCAACGAGGCCGGCGGCTTCCGTCAGCTCGCCGGTCCGGAGGTCTTCCGCGCGGTGGAACGCCTCCAGGACGTGCGGGGTGAGTGCCTGCCAGCTGGGCCAGGCGGCGGGATCGTCCGGTTCTCCGATCTCCTCGGAGAGGACCGCGGCCACCAGCAGCCGCACCGTCGTCTCCGTCGGCGGGGTGTGCGAGGCGTCCCGGACCAGCGGGTGCATGCGCAGCAGCGGGAGGGACCCGGCGGTGGAGAAGGTGAGGAAGCCGACCGACTCCAGGGCGGTGAGGTGGGCCCAGAGGGTGGGGCCGTCCAGGTCGGGGAGGAGGTCGGGGGTCAGGAGGAGGGTGTAGGGGAGGTCCGCGTCGGCGAAGGAGGCGATCAGTTCGAGGAGGGCGCGGGCGTGCGGGTGGCCGCGTTCTTCGAGCAGGGCCACGGACATCGACCAGGTGCGGGCCAGGGACTGGCCGTGGTCGAGGGTGGCGGGGCCGCCCGCGTTCCAGGCGGAGTGGTACCCGGCGAAGGTGACGGGGGTGTCGGCGGCCCGGTACGCGGGCGGGGTGCCCAGGGTCCGGGCCAGGTAGGTGCCGGCCAGGTGGAGGGCGAGCGGGAGGCCGCCGAGGCGGGCGGCCAGGGCGCGGGCCTCGGCGGGGGCGCCGGCGGCGGGGCCGGCGCGGTCCAGCAGGATCTGGGCGGCGGCGTCCGGCCCGCCCTCGACCTCCTCGGTGAGCGGGCCGACCCGATGGTGGCGGGCACCGGGCCCCCAGGTGGCGGGGGAGCCGTCGCGGGTGGTGACCAGGACCGTGCCCGCGCCGGTGGTGGGGCGGAGCCAGCCGGTCCCGGCGGCGAGCCGGCCCGGGCCGTCGAGCAGGGCCGGGACGTCGGCGTTGTCCACCACCAGCAGCCAGGGCTCGCGCAGGCGGCCGAGCGCCGACCACAGGACGTCCGCCGCGTCGCCGTGGGCGAGTTGGCCGGGGTCGGCGCCCGCCTGCCGGGCCACCGCGCGCAGCGACGCCTCCAGGACGGAGTCGCTGCGGGCGTCCACCCACCAGACCCGGCCGGGGTGCCCGGCGGCGATCTCCAGCGCCAGCGAGGTCTTGCCGCAGCCGCCCATCCCGGACAGCACCACCAGCCGCCCCGCGCCGGGCGCGCGCAGATCGGCCCCGACGGCGGCCAGCAGTCCGTCCCGGCCGCGCAGCGGCGCCGCCGCGTCCCGGACGCCGAGCGGGGCGGCCGTCGACACCGCCACCAGCGGATCGTCCGCCGCCCCGGAGACGCCGTAGTAGTGGCGGCTCTGGTCGACCCGGTCGATCGACCAGGCCGCCACCGACCGCTCACCACCCGCCTCGATCCCGACCCGCGCCGGTTCCCCGTCGCCGTTCTCCGCCACGCCCAGCCCCCTGACCCCGCTGATCCCGCCGCCACCCCGCGCACCATGACGGTGCGTCGCAGCAGACCTTAGGGCCTGTCGTCGAACCCCCGCCTGCCCCACGGAGCCCGGCACGCCCTCTCGCCGCACCGGCCGAAAACCCGAGTACACCCAGTACGAGGGCTTCCGGCCGGCACGCCGAGAGCACGCACCGGACACTGCGGGGCCGCGCCGGGGGTTCGACGACAGACCCTGGGGCCGCCGGGGACGGTCTGTCCCGGGGCCCGGGCCGGCGCCGCGCCGCGGCCGGGTGCCCTGTCGTCCGTTCGCCGTCGTCCGTTCACCGGCTCAGGACGGTGTTCGGCCGGGGCCGGGCAGGCCGTCGACCCGGGCGAAGCCGTAGCCGCGGTCGAGCAGGCCCTCGATGACGGCGGGCAGGGCGGCGACGGTCTGGGAGCGGTCGCCGCCCCCGTCGTGCAGCAGGATCAGCGCGCCGGGCCGGGCCTGCGCCAGGACGGCCGCGGCGATGGCGTCCGCGCCGGGCATCGACCAGTCGGCGGGCTCGACGTCCCAGAGCACCATGGTGGTGTCCAACTCGCGCAGCCAGCTCAGCACTTGCGGGGTCCGCCCGCCGTACGGGGGCCGGAACATCCGGGGCCCTTCGCCGCCCACCGCGGCGGTCAGCGCCTGGTCGGTGCGCTCCAGTTGGGCGACCAGTTCGGACCGGGACAGGTCCGGCAGGTACGGGTGCGACCAGGTGTGGTTGGCGATCTGGTGGCCGGCGGTGGCCATCCGCTCCAACTCGGCGCGGTGCGCGAGGGCGTGCAGGCCGACGCAGAAGAAGGTCGCGGGCACGCCGTACCGGTCCAGCACGTCCAGCACCCGGCCGGTGTACGGCGGGTTCGGGCCGTCGTCGAAGGTCAGTGCCACCACCGGGAGTTCGGACGGTTCCGCCCAGCGGCAGCGTCCGGCGAGGCGCATCCGCTCCAGGTCGGCGGCGCTGGCGTCGATGTCCGCGACCATCTCGGTACCGCGCCCCGCCAGCGTGCCGGCGCCGGGTTCGAGCCGCACCACCGAGCCGAGGTCGCGGGCGGCGGCGCCCGCCAGCTCCGCCGCCGCGACCGATCCGAACGCGGGCCGGGCCGGCAGCACCCACGGATCGGCCCGGTAGACGGTCAGGCCGGCGCCGGTCAGCGCGCCGTCCACGACGCCGTTGGTCGAGTCGACCACCGTCACCAGGTGCTGGCCCGCCCGGGCGAACTCCCGTTGCAGGCGCAGCAGGTGGTCGGTCAGCGAGCCCAGCCGCCCGGCCGCGAACCGGGCCGCGGGTCCGACCGGCCGCCCGGCCCCGTCCAGCACGGCGACCTCGAAACCGACCCCGGTCCAGGCAACTCCCGAATAGCGCACGGCGTCTCCTCGCGGCCGGCCGCGGCCCGGCGGCCGCGGGAACGGACCGGAAGCCTTCCGGAACGAGTGGATTGCGTCAACACTCGTACCACTGAAGAAAGTTGACGGAACGTCATAGTGTGTGTGCGGGGCGTCAGTGCTCCAGGTCGGCGCGCATCGCGGCGAACAGCTTGGCGGCGTCGGCCGGGGAGGTGGCGGGGAAGAGCGCGACGGCCGCGGTGGAGGTGTCGACCCAGCCGCACAGGGCGTCCGCGCCGAGCGCGAAGCACTCCAGGTTGCCGCCGAGCGGACCGGCCGGGTAGGGGGTGGAGGTGCCCGGGGTGCCGGTGGAGCCCTCGCCCAGCGCGTAGTCGATCAGGCCGCGCCAGAGGTGCTCGCGGCGCTTGCTCGGCTCCTCGGGGACGTTGTCGACGCCCGCGAACAGCACCGGGCGGGCGGCGGCCTTCCCCGGGCGCTGGAAGTTGGCCTCGATCAGGCGCATCGAGTCGCGCATCTCGCCCGGGTCGACGGGCACGTCGGACAGCTGCTGCGTCCCGGTGGCCCGGGGCAGCCCGCCGGCCGTCTTCGCGTCCACCAGGCCGTGCTTCCCGCCGGCGGCGGGGGCGGAGGTCTTGGCGGCGGGGGAGGCCGGGGCGGTGGCGGTGGGCGCCGCACCGGTCGCGGCGGCGTCGCCGGTGCCCTCCGGGTCGCAGGCGGTGAGGGCGAGCGTGGCGGTGAGCGCGGCGGCGGCGAGCAGGGCGCGGGCGGCGAGAGGCGGACGGCTGTTCACGGCGGGTTCCCCCAGGTGCGGTCGTGGCGGCGGTGCGGCAGGCGCGGCGGTCCGGCAGGTACGGAGCAGGACGCTAGGGCCCGGGGCCGTCCCCGCGGGGGCGGATGCGCCGATTCCGGACCGCATCGGTACCGGACGGTGACACACCGGGCCGCCCGGTGACCGTGCTGTTGCGGAAGGCCGCGAGAGCCCCACCGGGGAGGGGGCCCACCGGGAGAGGGGGAGCACGACGACCGCCCGCCGCGCGGGTGGCGCGGCGGGCGGTCGTGGCGGGCGGCGGCGGGGCCGCTACCTGTTGGTGCGGGAGTTGCTCCAGGCCGGGGCGACGAACGCGACCAGGGCGACCGCGAAGCCGATCTGCAGGAAGTGCCTGATCCAGTCGATGCCGCCGGTGTGCCGGACACCGATCCACCCGGCCACCAGGTTGCCGAGCAGCGCGCCGGCCGCGCCGAGCAGCATCGTCAGCCACCACGGGATGGCCTGCGGCCCGCGCAGGATCAGCTTGGCCAGTACGCCCAGGATGAAGCCGATCAGCAGAATCCAGAGGAGTTGGAACATCGAATCCCAGCCTTTCCGGTCGGGTGCCGAACCGGTCGACAGCGCGGAACCGAACGCGGGGCCGCCGGGAGGCGGTCCGCACCTGCCATGATCGCCCGCCGGGCCCGGCGGGGCATCTCGGCGACCCGCCCGGGGGTGCCTGCGCAGCCCGTCCGGGTGGGGAGGTTTACGGGCCGTCCGGCGGGGTACCGGGGGGCGGGTCATTGCGTACCGGCGGGGTGTGATGGGATAACCGACCTGAGCGGATGTCAGGTCCTACGGGGGAGCAGACACAGCATGGCAGCGGGTTTCGGCGTCGAACTGGGCGAACTGGCGAAGATCCAGAAGGACTTCCAGCAGATCCAGCAGCGAATGGGTGAACTCAACCAGCAGAGCGGCCGGATCAAGGCGGCGATGACGAAGGCCGTGGCCACCGACGTCTCGGCGGGGCTGCTCGGCAACGTGCTCGGCGCGGGCGCGGTGATCGCCCAGGTGTACGAACGGGTCGACGCCATCAAGGAGCGGATGGCGGCCCTGGAGGCCACCAAGAAGCAGCTCACCGAGAACCTGCAGGAGGACACCCGGAAGCTCGGCGCCGTCCTGAAGCACTACCAGGAGGCCGAGCGGCGCGCCCACGAGGGCGTCAGCAAGCCCGGCAAGGGCGGCCACCCCGGGCAGCCGAAGAGCCCCGGGCACAGCACCGGGGAGCACAAGCCCGGCGGCGGCACCGGCTCGCACAAGCCGGGCGGCGGCCACCACGGCCAGCCGAAGAGCCCGAACCAGCCCGAGCACCACGGCGATGACCCGAAGACCGAGATCTCGCACGCCGGGAAGATCGCCACCGGCGACGTCACCTACGGCGGCAAGGGCAAGTACGGCAGCGGCGAGGCGGCCTGCCGCGAGTACATCGCCAAGGCGCTCGACGCGATGGGCATCACCGACCCCAAGGCCCGCGAGGCTTGGACCCAGGGCATGCTGACCATCGCCAAGCGCGAGTCCTCGTACAACGCGCCCACCTCGCAGGTGAACCTGTGGGACACCAACGCGCACGGCGCCAAGCAGGCCGACGGCGCGCCGCTGAACAGCTCGCGCGGCGGCTGGCAGACCATCCCGAGCACCTTCGCGGCGTACCACGTCAAGGGCACCTCGACGGACATCTACGACCCGGTGGCGAACGTCGCCGCGTCGATGAACTACATCCAGAGCCGCTACCACGTGTCGGCGGACGGGCACGACCTGGCCTCCAAGGTGCAGCAGGCCGACCCGCACCGCTCGCCCCGGGGCTACTGAGCCGCCGCCCGACCGCCTCTTCCGCGTCCACCGAGGGAATCCCGTGCGCCCGCTCCGCCCCGCCGCCGTCACCGCGGCCTGCCTGTCCGTCGTCGCCCTGCTCACGGCCTGCGACCCCGAGGGCGGCGGCTCCACCGCCGCCGGCTCGGCGGCCGCGCCGCCGCCCGCCGCGAGCAGTCCGGCGGGCGGGTCGGCCAGCAGTCCGGCGGGCGGGCCGTCCGGAACGCCCGCCCCGGCCGGGAGCCCGCGCTCCGGCACGGTCGCCTCGGGCGGCACGTCCAAGCTGCCGCTCGCGGTCTGGCTGCCGGCCGCCGCGCTGCCGCTGGACGCGCAGCTCGGGTGGGCGGTCGGGCAGCCGCGCGGCGGCGGCCCCCGGGACCGGTTCGCGATCGAGGAGATGTGCCTGGGCAAGCGGGACGCGGCCTGGGCGGACGCCGTCCCCGGGGTCGACTCGGTCGCCCTGAACGGCGGCGGCACCAAGGGCTGGAGCGGGTCCGAGAGCATCGCCGGCTTCGGCAGCGCGGCGAAGAGCAGCGCCGCCAAGCAGTCCTCGTTCGGCCTGCTGAACGCGCTCAAGGACGAGGTGAAGGCGTGCCCGAGCACCGCGCCGGGCGCCACCGTCAAGATCGTCGCCGACGACAGCGAGACGCTGGCCGCCGTGGTCACGCTGCCCAGCAGCAAGGCCGGCGCGGGCGCCGTCGAGGTCCACGAGTACCTGACCACCAGCGGTGGCGCGGTCGTCGAGCTGAACGTGTGGACCGACGTCCCCAGGGGCGGCGCGGTGAACGTCCCGTGGGGCAAGCAGGACGACGCCGCGCTGCTGGCCGCGCTCGCCAAGCCGGTCTGCACCGCGCTCAAGGACTGCTGAGCGTTCCCGGCCCGGGGCACCGAACGGCTCAGCGCGCCGGACGGGGGCCCAGTACGCTCAGCACGCCGGGCCGGGGCCCGGCACGCCCCGTACGTCCGACCGGGGCTCAGAACGCCGGGTCGGGGCGGCCGGTGCCGGCGAAGAGGGCGTCCAGGGCGCGGTCGACCCGGTCGCGCTCGGCGGGGCCGCCCGGCGGGACGGCGCGCAGGGTCTGCCGGACCCAGGGGGCGACCAGCACGGCCGGGGCCTGCAGGAAGGCGTCGCCCTCCGGGGAGCAGAGCATCAGGGTGACCATCCGCCGCCCGTCCACCACGGCCGGCCAGATCCGGACGTCGCCCAGGCCGGTCGGGCGCAGCAGGCCCTGCGCCAGCAGGTCCCGGGCGAAGAACCAGCCGATCGGCTGCTCCGAGTCCACGTGGAAGGACACGTGCACCGCGTACGGGTCGTCGGGGGAGTACGCCAGCCGCGCCGCGACGGGGAAGGCCTCCTCCGGCGACAGCAGCAGATCCATCACCAGGTCGAGGCACAGTTCGGCGGGGCTCTCCATCGCGGACGTCCTTTCCGGTCGGTCCGGCCCGGCGGCTCCGGGCGGTCTGAGCAGGAGACTAGGACCGCCGCGCGCCCCCGCAGGCCCCCGGGCCACAACGCTGTCCCGGCGAACAGCGGGGCCCCGCCCCGCGCTGTGGGCCGCGACAAAACCCTCCCCCCAACGGCCTGACGCACCGTCAACACCCCTTGGGGGTCTCACCCTTGGAACGCCCGTACGGCCCCCGCCCGTCCCAGCACCCCACCGGGTGCCCGCCCCGGACGCGCCCCCGCGCCGGGTGAACGCGCCGCCCCGAGCCGCCTAGGCTCGGTGCATGGGAACCCGACTCTCCGACGCGCCGGTGGACTCGGCCGCGCGACTGGCCGGCCACCTGCTCGACCGCCTGGACGCGCTCACCGCGGAAACGGTCCGCCGGATCCGCGACACCATGAGCGTGTACCGCTCCGCGGGGCCGCTGCCCGCCGGGGACCTCACCGAATCCGTCCGCAGCAACATCGAGTTCACCCTGCGCCGGCTCGCCCACGAGGAGGGGCTCTCCCTGGAGGCGCCCCGCCGCACCGGACGGCTGCGGGCCGAACAGGGCGTTCCGCTGGCCACCGTGCAGTCCGCGTTCCGGATCGGCTTCGCCAATCTGTGGGAGAGCATGGCCGCCGAGTCGCTGCGCCACGGCCTGGCCGGTGCCGAGGAGTTGGTGCACCTGGCGACCGACGTGTGGCGGTTCAACGAGGAGTCCACCACCGCCATGATGAACGCCTTCACCGAGACCACCGCGATGCTGATGGTCCGCCGCGACCAGGAGCGCTCCGCCCTGGTCGACGTGGTGCTGCGCGGCGGCATGGGCAACCCCGGCTCCGTGCTGGAGGCCGCCGACATGCTCACCCTCCCGTACGACGGCACCTTCGCCGTGGTCGTCGCGCACGCCCCCGGCCTGGCCCGGCAGGCGCTGCCCGACATCGAACCCGCCCTGCGCGAACAGGAGATGGGCTCGGCCTGGCGGCTCACCCCCGACGCGCACATCGGCATCGTCTCGATGCGCGCCGCCGCCGCGATCGACCTGCTGGTCGACACCCTGCGCGGCCGGACCGTCCGCCGGGTCGGCGTCAGCCCCTGCTACACCCGGCTCGACCAGACCCCGCAGGCCCTGCACCTGGCCCAGGTCGCGCTCGCCAGCTCGGCCCGCCCCGAGGAGACGGTCACCCTCTTCGACGCCAACCCGCTGCCGATGCTGGTCGCCAGCGCCCCGTCGACCGCGTCCCGGATCGGCAACCAGGTGCTCGGCCAGGTGATGGAACTCCCCGACAGCCAGCGCGAGCAGCTGCTCACCACGATGGCCACCTGGTTCGCCGTCGACGGCTCCGCCGACAAGGCCGCCAAGGTGCTGTTCTGCCACCCCAACACGATCCGCTACCGGCTGCGCCGGATCGAGCAGCTCTCCGGCCGCACCTTCGAACGCCGCCTGGACTCCGCCGAGTTGTACATCGCCCTGCAGGCCGTCCTGCACCTGCCCGGAGTGGTCCGCGACCCGCTGGAGTGACCCGGGCCGACTTCCGCGCCGGGGGCGGTTCGTGCACCGTCGGTGCCGGGTGGCAGGATCGCCTGGCATGGGGACACCGATCAGGTACATGAGCGCGAACAAGGCCGAGGTACTGGGGCTGCTGAACTCCGGGGGACGGCTGAACGACCGGCAGGCCGAGGTGATGGAGCGGGTGCGCCCCACTGCCGTCGCGCTGGAGGAGCGGCTGGCGCGCCAGGGCGTGCGGTCGGAGCCGCCGGTCCCCGAGGCGTTGGAGCAACTGGTCACCGGGCAGATCGTCCGGCCCGGCCCGGCGGACGGGATCGCGCACAAGCGGGCACTGCAACTGCTCCTGGCCCAGAGCGGGTCGGACGTCGGCGTGCTCGGCCACTACCGGCGTCCCGTCCAGTGGTTCGCCCACGTCGACGACGAGCTCAAGGCCGCCGGGGTGCCCTCCGAACTGCTGCCCTTCCACGCCCTGTTCGGCGGCCCGCCGGCCGGCTTCCCCGACCTCGGGGTCTCGCCCGACGGCCACCCCGACATCGGCTGCTTCCCACTCGACCTGTCCGGCGCCGCGATGGACGCCTACCGGGCCGCCGCACCCCTGGTCGACCCGGAGTGCCGGGAGGACGTGGCCGCGCTCGCCGAACTGTTCGACGTCGAGGACGACTCCTGGCGTTACGGCGTCGAGCACTTCGAGCACTACTCCGACACGCTCTTCTTCCTGATCGGCTGACCGGCCGGGGTCGGCGGCCGCCGGTGGCGCAGCGGGCGATCGCGCCCTGGAGCCGCCGGTGCCCGCCGTGCCGGGCTGGTCGTTGCGGAAAAATCTTTCGGCGGAAGGGGCGGATTTCGGGCGGAATATCCGCCGACGGGTGGGGTCGAGGAGGCTTTACAGCCCGGTCATGCCTCAGTAACCTCCTGGAAGCTCTTGCATGCTCTTGCGCAAGATCCCCCACCCATTTCCTGCCGCGAGGCAGTTCTTCCCCACCGCCTGCGGCCCCGTACCGAGGGACACTCCCTTGACCAGACGAGCACGGCACCGGCGGCGCCCCACCGCCGCCGTACTGACCGCAGTGGCGGCACTGGCCGCCGGCCTGCTGTCCGCCGCCCCACTCGGGGCCACTGCGGGCGCGGTGACCGACACGGCGGCGGCGAGCAGCAACACCGCCACCGTCTTCTACTACACCAAGACCCGCAACTGGGCTGCCTACAACCTGCATTGGGCCCCGGACGGCGGGAACTGGACCGCCGTGCCGGGCATCGCCATGCAGGCGGCCTGCACCGACTGGGTGAAGCAGACCGTCGACCTGGGCGGCGCCACCGGCCTGCAGGCGACCTTCAACGACGGCACCGGCACCTGGGACAACAACGGCGGCAAGAACTACGCCCTGGGCACCGGCACTGTGGTGGTCAAGGACGGCACGATCGCCCACAGCGACCCGTGCGGCACCGACAACGGCAGTACCGCCAGCCCGAGTTCGAGCCCGAGCGGGTCTGGCGGCACGGGCACGAGCACGACGGTGTACTACTGGACCAAGAGCCGCAACTGGGCGGCCTACGACCTGCACTACGCCCCCAACGGCGGCACCTGGACCACCGTCCCGGGCGTGGCCATGGAACCCGCCTGCACCGACTGGGTGAAGCAGACCGTCGCTCTCGGCACGGCGAACGGCCTGGCGGCGACCTTCAACAACGGCTCCGGGACGTGGGACAACAACGGCGGCGGGAACTACGCCCTCGGCACGGGCGCGGTGACGGTCAAGGACGGCGTGACCGGCACCGGCGACCCGTGCGCCACCGCCACCAACAGCCCCAGCCCCAGCGCCAGTTCGAGCCCTTCCCCGTCCTCCTCTCCCTCCCCGTCGGCGAGCGCCACCGCACCGGCCGGGAACAGCGCCACCGTCTTCTACTCGACGGCCGTGGTCGGCTGGAACATCGTCAACCTGCACTACGCCCCGGCGGGCGGCGCGTGGACGGCGGTGCCCGGCGTCGGCATGCAACTCGCCTGCCCCGGCTGGTACAAGCGGACGGTGTCGCTGGGCGCGGCGGCCACCATGGCGGCCACGTTCAACAACGGCAACGGCACCTGGGACAACAACAACGGCGCCAACTACGTTGTCCCGGCGGGCACTTCGACCGTGCAGAACGGCAAGGTGACGGGCGGCGCCGCCGACCCGTGCGCGGCGGTCGTCCCCGACACCACCGCGCCGAGCGTGCCGACGGCCGTGAACGCCGCCGCCACCGGCACCTCGATCGTGCTGACCTGGGAACCGTCCACCGACGACACCAAGGTGACGGGCTACCAGATCACCCGCACCGGTGGGACCAAGGGCGGCTCGGTGCTCAACGTCGGCTCAACGGTCTACTCCGACACCGGACTTGAGCCGCGCACCGTGTACACGTACACCGTGCGGGCCGTGGACGCCGCCGGGAACGTCTCGGCCGCCTCGGCCGCCGCGGTGGCCACCACCGGGGACGCCCCGCCGGCCGCCGCGCCCGGCGAGATGATCGGCACCGACCCGCGCAAGGACCCGATCTACTTCGTGCTCACCGCCCGGTTCTACGACGGCGACAGCTCGAACAACCGGGGCGGCAACCAGGACGTGAAGTCCGGCAACGCGGCCAACGACGACCCGATGTTCCGCGGCGACTTCAAGGGCCTGGTGCAGAAGCTCGACTACGTCAAGGGCCTCGGCTTCTCGGCGATCTGGATCACCCCCGTGGTGCTGAACCGCTCCGACTACGACTACCACGGCTACCACGGCTACGACTTCTACAAGGTCGACCCGCGCCTGGAGTCGGCCGGTGCCTCCTACCAGGACCTGATCAACGCCGCCCACGCCAAGGGCATCAAGATCTACCAGGACGTGGTCTACAACCACAGCTCCCGCTGGGGCGCCAAGGGCCTGTTCGTGCCGACCGTGTACGGCGTCCGGGACGCGCAGTGGTCCTGGTACTACGACGAGAAGCAGCCCGGCTTCGAGTACGACGGCCTGACCGTCGAGCCGAAGAGCGGCAAGTCGTACTACAACGGCGACCTGTGGTCCACCACCCAGCCCACCGGCCAGACCTGCGTCGGCTGGGGCAACCCGACCCAGTACAAGAGCCCCGAGGGCTACACCCTCTACAACTGCCAGTGGCCGAGCCCGACTTCGGGCATGTTCCCGTCTAAATATTTTCATCAGTGCTGGATCGGGAACTGGGAGGGCGAGGACTCCCGCTCCTGCTGGCTGGCCGACGACCTGGCCGACTTCAACACCGAGAACGCCGAGGTGCAGAACTACCTGATCGGCGCCTACAACAAGTACATCGACATGGGCGTCGACGGCTTCCGGGTCGACACCGCCGTGCACGTCCCGCGGGTCACCTGGAACCGGCGCTTCCTGCCCGCGATCCAGCAGCGCGTCACCCAGGACTGGGGCCCGGCCAAGGCGCAGAACTTCTTCGTCTTCGGCGAGGTCGCCGCCTTCGTCAACGACAAGTGGAACCGCGGCTCGGTCAACCACTCCGCGCAGTTCTACACCTGGAAGGAGCGCAAGGACTACACCGCCGACGACGTGCAGGCCGCCCTCGACCAGTACACCTACGAGGAGCAGTCGGGCACCGGCAACCAGCCGACGTCCAGCAACGCCTTCCTGGACGGCAACACCTACCACGCGCCCGACCACTCGAAGTTCTCCGGCATGAACATCATCGACATGCGGATGCACATGAACTTCGGCGACGCGCACAACGCCTTCGGCAACGGCAAGGACTCCGACGACTCGACCAACGACGCCACCTACAACGTGGTGTACGTCGACAGCCACGACTACGGGCCGAACAAGTCCACCGTGCGCTACACCGGCGGGACGGACGCCTGGGCCGAGAACATGGCGCTGATGTGGACCTTCCGCGGCATCCCGACCCTGTACTACGGCTCCGAGATCGAGTTCCAGGCCGGGAAGCAGATCGACTGCGGCCCGTCCTGCCCGCTCGCCAGCACCGGCCGCGCCTACTACGGCGACAAGATCGCCGGCAACGTGACGGCCGGTGACTTCTCGGTGGTCTCGGCGGCGGACGGCGCCGTCGCCGGCACGCTCCAGCAGCCGCTGGTCAAGCAGGTGCAGCGGCTCAACCAGATCCGCCGGGCGATCCCCGCCCTGCAGATGGGCCAGTACTCCACCGAGGGCGTCAGCGGCGGCATGTCCTTCAAGCGCCGCTACACCGACGCCGCGAGCGGGGTCGACTCCTTCGCGCTGGTCACCGTCACCGACGCCGCCACCTTCACCGGCGTCCCCAACGGCACCTACCAGGACGCCGTCACCGGCGACGTCCGCACCGTCACCAACGGCACCCTGTCCGTCGCCGCCCCCGGCAAGGGCAACCTGCGGGTCTACGTCCTCGACCTGGGCGGCAGGAACGCCGCCCCGGGCAAGATCGGCACCGACGGCCCCTACCTGAAGTAACGCCGTCGGCGAAGCAGCGGCCCGCGGGTGCGCCCGCGGGCCGCTGCTAGCGTGTCCGGCATGGAGCGGCTGCTGACGGACGACGAGGGCGAGGACGTGCGGCTGCCCGCCGTCGTCCGGCGGGTGGTCTCGCTGGTGCCCTCGCTCACCGAGGCTGTCGCCGTCACCGCCCCCGGCCTGCTGGTCGGCGCCACCGACTGGTGCACCCACCCCGCCGGGCTGGACGTCGCCCGGATCGGCGGCACCAAGAACCCCGCCGTGGAAGCGGTCCGCGCGCTCCGCCCCGACCTGGTGATCGCCAACGAGGAGGAGAACCGCGCCCCCGACCTGGCCGCCCTCCGCGCCGCCGGCCTCCCGGTCTGGACCACCTGCGTCCGCGACCTCGACCAGGCCCTCGACTCACTGCACCGGCTGCTCGTGGACGCCCTGCAACTCCCTTGCCCCGACTGGCTGGTGGCCGCCCGCCGGGCCTGGGCGTTCGAGCCGCCGGCGGTCCGGGTCCGGGCCGTCGCGCCGATCTGGCGGCGCCCCTGGATGGTCCTCGGACAGGACACCTTCGCCGCCGACCTGCTCCGCCGCCTCGGCGTCGACCTGCTCCCGGCCGCGCACCCCGACCGCTACCCGCGCCTGCCGCTGCCCGAACTCCACGCCCTGGCGCCCGAGTTGCTGATCCTCCCGGACGAGCCCTACGCCTTCACCGCCACCGACGGCCCCGAAGCCTTCCCCGCCCTCCCGTACGCCCTGCTCCCCGGGCGCCACCTCACCTGGTACGGCCCCTCGCTGGCCGAGGCCCCCGCCGTCCTCGCCGCCCACCTGGCCGACCGGCGGCACTGACGGCGCCGCCCGGACCGGTCGTCCGGACCGGCCGGGGTTCAGCGGTGGACGGCCGGTGGGCGGGTGAAGACGCAGTCGCCGCACAGGCCGCCGGACGGGGCGCGGTAGTAGAGGCAGCAGGAGGTGCGGCGGAAGGCCGGCGGGCCGCCCGGTGGGGTGACGGTGCCGGCGCCGGACAGGGCGGGGGAGGAGAGCAGGTCGCGGGCCAGGGCGGCGGCCGGGGCGCCCAGGCCGGGGAAGCGGGCGAGTTGGCGGGCCGTGCCGACCAGGGCGGAGGCCGCGTTGCCCGCGAGCAGCCCCGGGGCGAGGCCGGTGGCGGCGCCGAGCGGGAGCAGCAGGCGGTCGACCACGGCGGTGTGCAGCGCGGCCGCGCTCGCGGGCGGTCCCGGTTCGGCGGGCAGCCAGAGGTCGAACGGGCCCTGCGGCGGCAGCGCGAACCGGGCCCCGTCCAGGTCGGGCACCCGGCCCGTGAGCACGGCGGTGCCGAGCGCCACCGACCAGAGCCGGGCCGCCAGCCCCAGATGCGCCGTCGACGCCGCCACCCGCCGCTCGTCCGTGCCCAGCACCCGTGCCACCTCGGCGATCCGCGCCCCCAGCGGCCCGTCCGGCGCCCACAGCCCCGCCAGCGGCCGGAACCCGGCGGGCGGCTCGCCGGTCCGCACGGCGAAGTACGGGCCGAGGGCGTCGAGCGGCGGATGGTGGTCCATGGCGCGGAGTGTAGTCCGGCGACCGGCGGCGGCTCGGGGGCGCGGACCGGGGGCGGGTGCGTGCGGTGGTCGGCGTTCGGTGGCAGGGTGGGACGCATGTGCGGTCGTTTCGTCTCCACCACCGAACCCGAGACGCTGGTCTCGCTGCTCGACGTCACACGCTGGGACCCGGCCGAGGCGCTCGCGCCGAGCTGGAACGTGGCGCCGACCGACCTCGTCCCGGCGGTGCTGGAGCGGGTCGACCCGGACACCGGCGAAGTGGTGCGCCAACTGCGGCCGCTGCGCTGGGGGTTGGTGCCGTCCTGGGCGAAGGACCGGTCCGGCGCGGCCCGGCTGATCAACGCCCGCTCGGAGACCGTCGACCAGAAGCCCTCGTTCCGCAAGGCGTTCACCACCCGCCGCTGCGTGATCCCCGCCGACGGCTACTACGAGTGGCGGCCGGTCCCCGCCGCCGAGGGCCGCAAGGGCTACAAGCAGCCGTACTTCCTGTCCACCGGCGGCGTGCTGCTGATGGCCGGGCTGTACGAGTTCTGGCGGGACGCCGGCCTGCCCGAGGACCACCCGGACGCCTGGCTCGCCACCGCGACCGTCCTCACCACCGCCGCCACCGGCCCGGCGGCCCGGGTGCACGACCGGATGCCGCTGCTCATCCCCCGCGCCGAGCTGGACAGTTGGCTCGACCCGGCGAACACCGACCGGGCCGAGCTGCGCCACCTGCTGGACACCCCCGCCGAGGACTTCGCCGTCCGGGCGGTCCCCACCGCCGTCAACCGGGCCACCGCCGACGGCCCCGAACTGCTGACCGCCGCCCCCGACCCGCTGGGCGTCGCCGACCCTGACTGACGGACCGTCAGCAGTCGCTGTCGCCCGAGGAGTTGCCGCCGATCGAGCGGTGCCGCCGCCGACGGTCGCGCGCGGCCCATCGGACCAGCTCGCCCGCGCCCAGCGTCGCCCGGGACACCGTCCTGGTCCAGGCCGGGCCGCCGCGCTCCGCCCACAGCACGCACGCGCAGCCGCCGAGGGCCAGCACCAGGACGAGGATCAGCACCGCACCCACCACGGGGACCACCACCGTTCACACGAAAGGGACGTACCCGCCGATCATCGCAGCTCAGCGGGACTGAACGGACCCGCCCGGCCGGAGTTCAGCGGGTTCAGGACGGCTACAAACCCTCTTGACGGCGCGGGCCCCGGCACGGTTCGGTGGGACACGTATGACCATTCCACCGACCCCGTACCCCGGCCCCGCCCTCGACGCCCTCCGGGGCCTGTCCGTCGGCGACGCCCTCGGCGCCCAGTTCTTCGTCCCGGCCACCGCCCGGACCCACCTCGCCGCCCGCACCGTCCCGCCCGGCCCCTGGCCGTGGACCGACGACACCGAGATGGCCTGCTCCGTGCACGCCGCCCACCGCGAGCGCGGCGCGATCGACACCTTCGACCTCACCCACGCCTTCGCCCGGCGGCACGACTTCGACCGCGGCTACGGGCCCGCCGCCAACCGGCTGCTCCGACTGATCAGGGAGGGCGGCGACGCCCGCGCGCTGGCGGCCGAACTCTTCGACGGCCAGGGCTCGTTCGGCAACGGCGCGGCGATGCGGGTGGCCCCGCTCGGGGCCGCGTACGCGCACGACCCGGCCGCCGCCGTCCGGCCCGCGGCCGACACCGCGCTGCCCACCCACACCCACCCGCAGGCCGTCGACGGCGCGATCGCGGTGGCCGTCGCCGCCGCGCTCGCCGCCCGCGCCCGCACCGAACCCACCACCGGCGCCCGGCTGCTCGCCGACACCGCCGCGCTCACCCCGCCGGGCGCCGTCCGCACCGGCCTGCTCGAAGCGGCCCGGCTGCTCCCGCAGTCCGACGTCCGGGCGGTGGCCGCCGTCCTCGGCAACGGCAGCCGCACCAGCGCAGCCGACACCGTCCCCTACGCGCTGTGGTGCGCGGCGCGGCGGCTCACCGACTACCCCGGGGCGGTGCTGGACGCGATCGCCGCCGGCGGGGACGTCGACACCGTCGCCGCGATCACCGGCGGCGTGGTCGCGGCCCGCACCGGCCTCGACGGCATCCCCGCCGACTGGCTGGCCGCCACCGAACCCCTCCCCGCCTGGGCCTTCCCGCCCCCGCTGCGCCCCGTGCCCGCGCACCTCGCCCCGATGCTGCTGCCCCGCCCGGACGCCGTCCCCGAGCTGCGCTGGTCCGACCACCACTGGCAGCGCTACCGCTCCGGCCTGCGCACCCCGCACTGGCTCACCCGCACCACCGAGGGCACCCTCCACCTGCACCACCCCGCCACCGGCCACGAGATCCGCTCCCTCGCCTTCGCTCCCGGCCCGCACGGCACCTGGCACCCCGTCACCGCCCTGGTCGAGGCCCACCCGGCCCGCTTCACCGGCCCGCGCACCCTGGCCGGGGCCCTGCTCCAGCTCGACGCGGGGACGGGCTGAGCGCGGTGGGCCGAGCACGGCGGACCGAGCACGGCGGGGTGAGCGCGGCGTGGCCCCGGCGGGGCCGGAAGGTGGCCCCGTGGTGACGGAATGTCAGGGGCAGGTAGGGTGGACGGTCCTGGCCCGGAGCGCGGAGGAGGGGGCTGGATGGTGATCGAGGCGGTGCTGTTCGACCTCGACGGGACGCTGCTGGACCACGACGGGGCGGCCGAGGCGGCGGTGCTCGCCGCGGCCGCCGCCGAGCTGCCCGGGCGGCCGCTGGACCGGGACGGCGTGCTGCGGCACTGGCGCGAGCTGGAACGTTCGGAGTACGACCGGTACCTGGCGGGCGAGTTGACGCTGCAGGAGCAGCGTCGGAGCCGGGCGACCGGGCTGGCCGCGCACCTGGGGCTGGGGGAGTGGCCGGTGGAGCGGGCGGACGCCTGGTTCGCCGGGTACCTGCGCCGCTACGAGCGGTCCTGGCGGGCCTACCCGGACGTGCCGCGGGCGGTGCGGGAGTTGGCGGCCGACCGGCGGCTCGGGGTGATCACCAACGGCGAGGGCGACATCCAGCGCCGCAAGCTGCACGCCATCGGACTCGGCGCACTCGCCCCGCACACCACGGCCTCCGCCGAGGCGGGCCGGGCCAAGCCCGACCCGGAGATCTTCCACCTGGCCTGCCGGACGCTCGGCGTCGCCCCGGAGCGCACCGCGTACGTCGGCGACCGCCTGGACGTGGACGCGCGGGCGGCCACCGCCGCCGGGCTGCTCGGCATCTGGCTGGACCGCGAGCCGAGCGGCGAGGTGGTCGAGGTGCCGCGGGTGCACTCGCTGGCGGAGGTCGCCGCGCTGCTCGGCTGACGTTCCGTCGGTCCGGGCGCGTCAGTCCCGGCCGCCGAAGCGGTGGCGCAGGTTCGGGTCGTCCAGCCACCAGGGCCGGTCGCCGGCGGGCGGGCCCGAGGTCTCGGAGAGCACCGCCACCGGGACGGGCCGGGCCGCCTCCGCCGCGTCCAGGGCCGCGTCCACCGCCGCCGTCTCGGCCCGGCCGGTGACGATCAGGCGGCGGATCAGCGCGCACAGGAACGGCAGGCCGACCAGGTCGCCGAGGATCCAGATCGCGTTGCCGCCGACGAACTGGTCCCGGGCCGGGGTCGGGCCCCAGTCCCGGGCGAGCGAGGCGTAGTAGGGCTCGGCGAGCACGTGGCCGCCGTACAGCAGGACCAGCGCCAGGGCGGCGTCGAAGACCACCTCGACGAAGCTGATCACCACGCCGATCAGCAGCGGGTACGGGTGCGCGACCGGGTCCAGCTGCAGGCGGGGCCAGAAGTAGAGCAGGCCGATCAGCACCAGCACCAGGTGGAAGCCGGTGTTCCAGGGCCCGCTGGTCAGGGTGTGCTCGTACCAGGGCGTGAAGTAGAGCAGCCAGGGCGGCGCGAGCAGCAGCACGGTGGACACCAGCGGGAACATCAGCACCCGGGAGGTCCGCCCGGCCAGCAGCGCCCGCAGCCGCTCCCGGCCCGCCGCCGGGAGGGTCGCGGCCAGCAGCGAGACGGGCGCGCCGAGCGCGAGCAGCAGCGGGACCAGCATCAGCAGCAGGACCAGCTGCACCGCCCGGTCGGCGAACAGCACCCGCTCGTACGCGCCCAGGCCGGAGCAGGTGGTCCAGACCCAGAGCGCCAGGCCGCCGAGGAAGGCCGCCGTCCGGTACGGGGGCCAGCCCCGTTCCCGGCGCGCCCCGGCCAGGTAGCCGGCCGCGAGCAGGGCGGCGAGGGCGGCGACCACCGGTTCGAGGGTCCAGGTGTCGGCCAGCGCCGACCAGTGCCAGGGGACGGCTGCTGCTGCGGGCCGGTGCATGCCGGTGGTTCTCCTCACGGGCGGACAGGGGGAGCGGCCGGCTTCGGTACCGGCGGCGGAACCCGCGGGCGGGTCCCGGGCGTCGTCGTCCCGGGGCCGGACGGTACCTGCCCCCGGGCTCAACATCTACACCGTTGTAGAATCTACCGACCGGGGGAGGGTGGATGAAAGCCGGAGCACGGAGCGTCGGCCGCCGCCGCGCCGCGCGTCGCCGCAGCCGCGAACTGCTGCTGCTGGCGTTCGCGGTGACGGTGTGCCTGGCGGGCTGGACGTCGGCGAGCTACGCGCTGCGCGACGCACCCCCGCCCGGACTGCTGCCCTACGGCGCCGCACTGGCCGGCCTCGCCCTGCTGCTGCACCTGGCGGTGCGCCGCTTCGCGCCCTACGCCGACCCGCTGATCCTGCCGCTCGCGGTGTTCCTCAGCGGCTTCGGCCTCGTCCTGCTCGACCGCCTCGACTTCTCCTACCGGCTCTGGCACGCCGCCAAGGGCGACTGGCAGAAACTCCCCGCCGCGCCCGGCCAGGTCCAGTGGACGGTGATCGGCTGCGCGGCCGCCGCCGTACTGCTGGTCGCCGTCCGGCACCACCGGCTGTTCCAGAAGTACGTCTACCTGACCATGGCGGGGGCGCTCGCCCTGCTCGCCGCGCCCGCGTTCTTCCCCGGCGACACCTTCGGCGCCAAGCGCTGGATCCAGCTCGGCGGGCTCTCCTTCGAGCCCGGCGAGTTCGTGAAACTCGCCATCGCGGTCTTCTTCGCCGGCTACCTGACGGCCAACCGGGACGCCCTCGCACTCACCGGCCGACGGCTCTGGGGCCTGCAACTGCCGCGCGGGCGCAACCTCGGACCGGTGCTGGCGATCTGGGCGGTCAGTCTGCTGGTGCTGGTCTTCGAACGCGACCTCGGCACCTCGCTGATCTTCTTCGGGGTGTTCGTGGTGATGCTCTACACCGCCACCGAGCGCACCGGCTGGGTGGTGATCGGCCTGCTGATGGCTGTCGGCGGCGCGGCCGTGGTCGGCGACCTCGAACCGCACGTGCACGGCCGGGTCGAGGCCTGGCTGCACCCCCTGGACATCTACGAACCCGTGCACGACCCGGCGCTGATCTCCGACCAGCCCGCCCAGGCGCTGTTCGGCCTCGGCTCCGGCGGCGTCCTCGGCACCGGCCTCGGCCAGGGCCGCCCGTTCCTGATCGGCTTCGCCGGGCGCAGCGACTTCATCTTCACCACCGTCGGCGAGGAACTCGGCCTGGCCGGCTCGATGGCCGTCCTGCTGCTCTACGGGCTGCTGGTGCAACGGGCGCTGCGCACCGCGATCGGCCTGACCGACCCGTTCGGCAAACTCCTCGCCACCGGCCTCGCCGCCGCGCTCGCCCTCCAGGTCTTCGTGGTGGTCGGCGGCGTCACCGGCCTGATCCCGCTGACCGGCAAGGCCCTGCCCTTCCTCGCCGCCGGCGGCTCCTCGCTGACCGCCAACTGGCTGCTGGTCGCCCTGCTGCTCAAGCTCTCCGACGCGGCCGGCCGGGCCGAACTGGAACCCGCCCCGGCCTGACGGCCCGTCGGCCGGTGGCTCGACCGCAGCCACGGCGGCAGGACGTCATTCATGGCATGGACATGTCTTCCTGTCTGCTTCCGGACAGTCCGATTGAGGACAGCAGGAACGCCTTCCGGTGGGCCCCGCAGCCCGCGAAGCTGGTGATCGCCGCCGGGGAACGGACTGGACGGCGAACCGGATGAGGTGTCAACCACTCGCCACCGAAACGGAGTTCAGCCACACCGGCCCACGGCGTCAGTAGCTCGTCCCGGTGTGCACGGACCGCTGCTCCTGCGAGGCGGCTGTCCACCGGGACACCTGACCGAGTTGTTCCGCACGTCTGCCGCGCCACCGACCCAATGATCCCGAGGGGGACCTCGTCATGCCTTCCGCCCGCCGCTCCAAGCTCGCCCGCATCGGCCTGGCCGCCGCCACCGCCGCACTCCCGCTCTCGCTCGCCTTCGGTGCGACCCCCGCCTCCGCCTCCGTCGGCACGACGGTGATCGGGATCGCCGCCGCCAACCTCGGCAACACCGGTTCCGGCCAGAACAGCGCGGGCGGTTACGGCTACTACAACAGCGCGAACGAGAACTGGTGCGCCGACTTCGCCAAGTGGGTCTGGGCCCAGGACGGCGTCGACGTCTCCGGCCTCGACGCCCGCGCCGCCAGCTTCGCCGAGTACCGCGGTGGCCTCTCCAGCACCCCGCACGTCGGTGACGCGGTCGTCTTCGAGTACAACGGCGCCGGCTGGGCCCAGCACGTCGCCCTGGTCGCCAGCGTCAACTCCGACGGCACCATCGGCACCATCGGCGGCAACCAGAGCGGCGTCGTCAGCCGCGGTGTGATCAGCGCGAGCGGCTACTACGGCTCCCAGCACGTCAGCGGCTACGCCTCGCCGAAGGGCGGCCGCGACGACACCCCGCCTTCGGGGTCGGTGGTGCAGGCGGGTCAGGTGACGTCGGTGATGGTGAACGGGGTGGGGCATGTGTTCCAGGTGACGTCCTCGGGCGGGATCCGGATCAACGACGGGCACTACCCGAGCAGTGGTTGGACCGGTTGGCAGTCGTTGGACGGCAGCCAGGTGTCGTCGTTGGCGTCGGCCGCGGAGGGGAGTCGGGTGCATCTGTTCGCGGTGATGCAGGACGGGACGCTGCGGGAGGCGATCGGTGACTACAGCACCGGGACGTGGGGCGGGTGGCACGTCGTCGAGGGCAGCCAGGTCGCGAGTCTGGAGGCGGTGACGGTGGCGGGCAGGATCCGGCTCTATGCGGTGCTGCAGAACGGTGCGCCGCGCAGCGCGGACCTGGATCCGGCCACCGACACCTTCTCGACCGGCTGGTACGACCTGACGGGTGGCAATGTGAAGCAGTTGGCGGCCGCGGCGGTGGGCAGCACGGTGCGCCTGTTCGCGGTGACCAACGACGGTCTGCTGCACGAGAACGACGGCAACTACGCCGCGGGTGGCTGGAGCGGGTGGAGCAACGTCGACGGCAGCAACGTCAAGACCCTCGCCGCGGCCGTCACCGGGAGCACCGTGCACCTGTATGCCGGGACCAACGACGGTCTGTTCCACACCGCGGACGGCAGTGCCCCGGGCAGCTGGGGCGGCTGGTCGACGCAGGCGGGCAGCCTGATCGACCAGCTCGACGCCCTCGCCGACGGGAGCACCGTGCACCTGTACGCCCACACCACCGACGGCCTCACCCACAGCGAGGACGCCAACTACACCAACTCCACCTGGGCCGGCTGGTACAACCTCTGACCCACCATCCGGCCCGGGGCGCCTTCAACACCGCCCCGGGCCGCCTTTCCCTTTTTGTTTCTCGCCCCGTCCCGTCCCCGTTCCAGGAGAACCCGTGAAGCGCCTCACCGCCCTGGCCGCGGCCGGCCTGCTGGCCGTGACCGGAGCCGCCGCCGTTCCCGCCGCCGCCCAGGTGACCGTCCCCGCCGCGGCCACCACCGCCGCAGTCACCACCGCCGTGCCGCACGTCGTCCGCGTCATGCCGCTCGGCGACTCCATCACCTGGGGCGTCGGCAGTGCCACCGGCGGGGGCTACCGCCAGCCCCTGGCCGATCTGACGGCCCAACAGTCCTCGTACTCCGTCGACTTCGTCGGCTCGATGCACAACGGCCCGATGGCCGATTCGGAGAACGAGGGCCACAGCGGGTACGCGATCGACCAGATCCGGGCGAGCGTGGACCGCTGGCTCGCCATGGCCCGTCCCGACGTCGTGCTGCTGCACATCGGGGCGAACGACCTGGACCACGGGACCCAGGCCGGTGCCGCCGACCGCACGGCGGCGCTGATCGACCAGATCTTCGCCGACCGTCCCGGCATCACCGTCATCCTGCAGGGCCTCGTACCGACCTCGCCCGGCCTCAACAACCAGCTGACGGCAGGTCAGATCGCCCAGTACAACGACCGGCTCCGGCAGCTCGCCCCCGCCGAGCAGCAGCAGGGCAGGCACCTCGGCTTCGTCGACGCACCCGCGCTGGTGCCCTACAACGCCCCCAACCCGGAGATGGTTGACGGACTGCACCCCAACGACCTCGGCTACGCCCGCATCGCGCGCGCCTTCTCCACCGCGCTCGAACAGGCCCGTGGCAACGGCTGGTTCACCGGCGGCGCTCCGCTCCCGCAGGGCCCGCAGCTGGCCTCGGCGATGACCGGGCACACCGCCCACCTGTTCCGGGTCACCGCCGACGGCCACCTGGAGACCAACGACGGGAACTACGACGCCGGTTCCTGGAACGGCTGGCGGCAACTGCCCGGCAGCCTGGTCCTCTCCCTCGCCGCCGCGGCCACCGGCGACACCGTGCACCTGTACGCCGTGACCCAGGACGGCCTGCTGCACACCGCCGACCAGAACTACGCCACCGGCGCCTGGACCGACTGGCACTACCTGCCCGGGAGCCGGATCGAGACGATCACGGCCGCGGCCACCGGCAGCACCGTGCACCTGTACGCCGTCCTGCGCGAGAACGGCGTGCCGCGCACCGCCGACCAGGACTACGCCACCGGCGCCTGGACCGACTGGCACGACCTGGGCGGCAGCCAGGTCTCCCAACTTGCCGCCGCCGTCACCCGCAACACCGTCCACCTGTACGCGGTCACCCAGGACGGCCGGCTGCACACGGGCGACAGCGACTACACCGCCGGCGCCTGGAACGGCTGGCACGACCTGGACGGCAGCCTGGTCACCTCCCTTGCGGCGGCCGGCAGCAACGACACCGTCCACCTGTACGCCGGAACCGAGGACGGCCTCTTCCACACCGTCGACGGCGACTATGCCGCGGGCCGGTGGAACGGCTGGACCACCCGGCCGGGCAGCCTGGTCGCCCAGCTCGCCGCCTCCGCCGACCGCGACAGCGTCCACCTCTTCGCCTCCACCACCGACGGCCTCACCCACAGCCAGGACGCCGACTACGGCAGGTCCACCTGGGGCGGCTGGTACAACCTCTGACCTTCGACGCCGCGCCACCCGAGCCAGCCGGCACCACAAACCGCTTCCTCCTCCTCACCCAAGGACTCCGCATGCCCGGCAAGACCCGCACCCGCCTGTCCGCACTTCTCGGCACCGCCGTGCTCGCCGCCCTCGGCTGCTCCCTCGCGGCGACCGCACCGGCCCAGGCCGCCTCCGTGAGCACCTGGGACCGGGTCGCCCAGTGCGAGAGCGGCGGGAACTGGAGCATCAACACCGGCAACGGCTACTACGGTGGCCTGCAGTTCAGTTCCAGCACCTGGCTCGCCTACGGCGGCGGGCAGTACGCCGCCCGGGCCGACCTCGCCACCAAGCAGCAGCAGATCCTGATCGCCGAGAAGGTCCTGCGCGCCGCCGGCCCCGGCCAGTGGAGCTGCGCGGGCACCGCCGGGCTGACCAACGACGGCATCGACCCCTACCCCGCTCCGCCTTCGGGGTCGGCGGTGCAGGCGGGTCAGGTGACGTCGGTGATGGTGAACGGGGTGGGGCATGTGTTCCAGGTGACGTCCTCGGGCGGGATCCGGATCAACGACGGGC
>NZ_JBIUTD010000010.1:0-257725 GCF_044741705.1 Kitasatospora sp. NPDC088134
TTCACCTGGAAGGAGGCGGCGAACACCGACTGGGTGGCGACGGGGCCGTCCGTGCCGGCTTCGAGGTCGACGGCGTCGGTGATCAGGCCGGAGCCGAGGCGCAGGGCGGTGCGGGCGGCGATCTCCTTGCCCTCGCCGGAGGAGGTGACCAGGACGGCGGCGGCGCCGGTGTGCTGGGCGATCTGGGTCAGGGCGTCGACCTTGGGCACGACCAGCTGCGCGGCGAACTCGGCGGCGTCGGCGGTGTAGACCTTGGCGGCGCCGTACTCGGCGGCCTTGGCGGCGATCTCGGCGGCGGCGTCGCCGGCGCCCAGGACCACGGCGGAGGGGGTGCCCAGGCGGCGGGCCAGGGTCAGCAGTTCGAGGGCGGGCTTGCGCACCGCACCGTCGACGTGGTCGACGAGGACCAGGATCTCGGTCATGATCGGTTGCTCCTGACGAGGATGCGTGGAGAGGGAGGCGGAGGAGGGGCGGACGCCGGGGCCCGTCGGGCCGCGTGCGGCGCCGCACCCGGAGGACGGCCTACCGCGCGGGCGGACCGTCGGCGGCGCGGCCGAGCCCGGTGCGCCGGGGCCCGGGGCGCCGTCCGGGGCCGGTGAACGGCCCGGACGGGACACCGCGGGGGCGGCGCGCCGAGGGTGCGTCAGATGAACTTCTGCTCGGCGAGGTAGGCGGCGAGCTGCTTGCCGCCCTCGCCCTGGTCGGTCACGATGACGCCCTTGGTCCGCGCCGGGCGGGCCGCGACGTCCTCGACCTTGGTCCACGACCCGGCCAGGCCGACCGCGTCGGCGTCGATGCCCAGGTCGTCCAGGTCCAGCGAGGCGACCGGCTTCTTCTTCGCCGCCATGATGCCCTTGAACGACGGGTACCGGGCCTCGCCCGACTGGTCGGTCACCGACACCACCGCCGGCAGCGCCGCCTCGACCTGCTCCGAGGCCGCGTCACCGTCCCGGCGGCCCTTCACCGCGCCGCCCTCGACCGACACCTCCGACAGCAAGGTGGCCTGCGGCACGCCCAGGCGCTCGGCCAGCAGCGCCGGCAGCACACCCATCGTGCCGTCGGTGGAGGCCATGCCGCACACCACCAGGTCGAACCCGGTCCTCTCCAGCGCCGCCGCCAGCACCGCCGAGGTGGCGATCACGTCCGAGCCGTGGATGTCCTCGTCGTTGACGTGCACGGCCTTGTCCGCACCCATCGACAGCGCCTTGCGCAGCGCGTCCTTCGCGTCGTCCGGGCCCACCGTCAGCACCGTCACCTCGGCGCCCTCGTTCGCCTCCGCGATCCGCAGCGCCTGCTCCACGCCGTACTCGTCCAGCTCCGACAGGAGGCCGTCCACGCCCTCCCGGTCGGTGGTGGCATCGTCCGCGAAGCGACGGTCACCGGTCGCATCGGGCACGTACTTCACACAGACAACGATCCTCAAGCTCACGGCTGCGTCGTCCTTTCCTGCCGGAGGGAACTCAGTACCCCCACTAGACCACACTCCGTGCCACAGATCCACTCCCGTGCGGAGTGATGGGGGCCTCAGTGTCCAGGGTGGAGGGAACTGAGTGTCAGGGGAGTGGGCGCAGTGGCAGCGGGCGGGGGCGGGCGGCCCAGCGCAGCGCGTACCAGGAGAGCAGGGAGAGCAGGACGGCGCTGGGGAGCTCGGCGCTGTAGGCGAGCAGTTCGGCGGTGCGGAACGCCTCGCCGCGGTGGGCGGACCAGAGGTCGAAGAAGGCGTCCATGCCGAGCAGTACGGCGGTGGCGGAGGCGATCGGGCTGGTGGCCAGGTGGCGGCGGCGGATCAGGGCGGCCAGCAGCAGGAGCGAGGCGGACTCGATCACGTCCAGCCAGATCCAGGAGTTGGCGAGGTTGCGGGCGCCGAAGCGGCCGTGCACCGTCAGCGCTAGGTCGACGATCCACGGCAGTAGCAGGACGGCGGCGACCCGCAGGGCGATCGGCAGGACGCGCAGGACGGTGTCCTCGTGGCGGGCCGCCGCTTTTCGGAAGTCGAACACCCGGCGATCATAGGGCGGCCGACGCCACCGGCCCGCACCGCGCCCGGCCGGTGGGGCTTGGCGGTACGGGCCGGGCGGCGGTGCGGGCCGGGTGTGCGGTACGGGCCGACGACGGCCCGCCCGGCGGACGGGGCGTCAGGCGGTGCGGCGCACGCGGACGGTGGAGTCGCGGTGCGGCCGGGCGTCGGGGTCGGCGACGGGGTGGCCGGCGTGGTCGTGCCGGGGGTGCTCCTCGGCGCGCTCCACCGTCCACGCGCCGGGGTCGAGCCGCAGCGCGGCCAGCGTCTCCGCCGGGGTGGGGAAGTGCATCTCGGGGTGCGGGTGGCCGGGCCGGGCGGGGTGCACGGCGTGGCTGGTGATCAGCAGGGTACCGCCGGGCGCGACCGCCTCGGCGGCCCGGCGCAGCACCCGCTCGCGCGGGAACTCGGCGGGGGAGTGCAGGAACTGCGCGGACACCAGGTCGTAGGAACCCAACGGGAAAGCGTTTTCCAGGTCCACGGCCAGGTCCACCCGCCGCCAGTCGATCCGGTCGGCCACGCCCTCGACGGCGGCCCGGGCGGCGGCCCGCTCCAGGGCGACCCGGGAGAGGTCGACGGCGGTGACCCGCCAGCCCCGTCCGGCCAGCCAGATCGCGTCGCCGCCCTCGCCGCAGCCCAGGTCCAGCGCGCTGCCCGGGGCGAGGTCGGCGGCCTCCACGGTCAGCGAGGCGTTCGGGCGGCCGCTCCAGATCTGCTCGCTCTCGCCGTAGCGCCGCTCCCAGAACGCGACGGCCTCGACGGCGAGCCGGGTCTCCTCGGCGATCAGGTCGGCGTTGATCGCGGCGGCGGCGCGCAGGGCGTCGGCGGTGGCGACGGCGACCTGCGCGAGCGGGTCGGTGAGGTTGCCGGCCGCCCACACGCCGGGGACGCCGGTGGCGCCCGTCGGGTCGGTGGTGGCCAGGTGGGTGCCGAACCGGACGCCCTCGCGGACCAGCTCGGTGGTGGTCAGGCCCAGGTCGGCGAGGAACGGCGCGTCCACCGCCAGTTCGGTGCTGACCGCCAGCGCCTCGCAGGCGACCTCGGTGCCGTCGGCGAGCCGGACGCCCGTCAGCGCGCCCGCCCCGTCCTCGGGCAGCACGGCGGCGACCTCGCCCGCGACGACGGTGACGCCGCGGGCGGCGAACTCGTGCAGCTGCTGCTCGGTGAACGGCTCGGCGGTGTGCGCGAGCACCGTGACCTCGGCCGTCCACTGCCGCCACAGCAGCGCCTGGTGCGCGGCCACCGCCGGGTGGCCGGCCAGTACGGCGATCCGGCGGTCGCGCACTTCCCAGCCGTGGCAGTACGGGCAGTGCAGCACCCCGCGGCCCCAGTGCGCGGCCAGGCCGGGCAGCTCGGGCAGCAGGTCGGTGGTGCCGGTGGCCAGCAGCAGGCGGCGGGCGTGCACGGCGGTGCCGTCGGACAGCTCGGCGCGGAACCCGCCGTCCGCCTCGCGGACCACCGAGCGCACCTCGCCGTCGTGGAACTCGCCGCCGTACGAGGCGACTTCGGCCCGGCCGGCGGCGACCAGCTCGGCCGGGGACACCCCCTCGCGGCCGAGCAGGCCGTGCACGCCCGCGGCGGGCGCGTTGCGCGGCCGGCCCGCGTCGACGACCAGGACGGAGCGGCGGGCCCGGGCCAGGGTCAGGGCGCCGCCGAGACCGGCGGCGCCGCCCCCGACGACCAGGACGTCGTGGTGGCGGGTGGGGTGCGGGGGCTGCTGGTGGCGGTGCGTCGTGGTCATGGCTCGATGGTGCGCCGGGCCCGCCGGATTGACAAACATTGTTGCTGGGGCGGCAAATAGTGAGGTGGGGGCGGGTGCGGGGCCGGTGCGGAGCGGAAGGAGCGGACCATGGGCGAGCGCGGCGAGCGGGACGGACAGGGCGGCCAGGGCGTGCCGGGAGAGGACTTCGAGGCGGTGCTGACGGCGGTCGGGCCCCGGCTGCGGGCGATCCGGCAGCAGCGCGGCACCACGCTGGCGCAGCTCAGCGAGACGACCGGGATCTCGGTCAGTACGCTCTCCCGGCTGGAGTCCGGCGGCCGCCGTCCCACCCTGGAACTGCTGCTGCCGCTGGCCCGGGCGTACGGCGTCGCCCTGGACGAACTGGTGGACGCCCCGCCGACGGGCGATCCGCGGGTGCGGCTGCGCCCGTTCGTCCGGCACGGGTGGACGTACCTGCCGCTGGCCCGCAACCTCGGCGGGATGCAGGCGTACAAGATGGTGGTCCCGGCGGGCAGCAGCCGGGAGGACTGCGAGCAGCGGACCCACGAGGGGTACGAGTGGTTGTACGTGCTGTCGGGGGAGCTGCTGTTGCGGCTGGGCGAGCACGAGGTGGTGCTGAAGGCGGGCGAGGCCGCGGAGTTCGACACCCGGACGCCGCACCTGTTCACCAACGTCGGCCGTCGGCCGGTGGAGTTCCTGAGCCTGTTCGGCCCGCAGGGCGAGCGGGTGCACGTCCGGGCCCGGACCGCCGAGTCGCCTGGAAAGAAAGCGAATTGACTGGCAGCCACGGCGGAGAGCCGCGCCCTGGGGTGGGCGCGGCTTCCGAACTGTGTTGCGGGACGGTTCAGTTGACGAAGACGGTGCCGCCCAGGGTGGTGTCGGTGACCGGGCCGTACGCGGCGGAGAAGTCGATCGACGCGAAGCAGATGCTCGGGCCGGTCAGCTTGGTGAAGTTCTGGTTGGACATGGTGATCTTCGGCGGGGTGTTGGTGGCGCTGCCGTTGAGGCTGCCGGAGGTCGACTTGTAGGTGCAGATGGCGTTGCCCGCCAGGGTCTTGAGGTTGACGGCGGCCTGGACGGAGCCGCTGGCCGCGGTGAGGCTGACCGGGAAGCCGGCCGCGTCGGAGATGCTCAGCGTGTAGGGCAGGTTGGTCATGGTCAGGCTGTTGACGCCGGTGACGCCGACCACGTTGGAGGTACAGCCGGAGAAGGTCAGCGTGGAGACCGGACCGGAGGCGGTGCCCGGGGCGGTCGGGTTGCTGCTGACGGTGCCGCCGATGGTGGAGACGGTGCACTTGACGCCGGTGGTGGTGCCCGGGTTGTACATCGTCGCCAGGGTGCCGCTGACCAGGCCCGCCGAGAGGCTGTCGCCGACCGCGACCGCGGTGGAGGTGCCGGCGATGGTCAGCACGGGCGTGCCGGTCGCTCCGGCGGGGGAGGTGGTGAGGGCGAGCAGGGCGGTGGCGGCGGCCACGGCGGCGGCGCCGGCGTAGAGACGGTTGCGCACGAGGGTTCCTTCCGGTGGGTGGGGCATCCGGGTGGTGCCGTCCCGGCGGTGTCGCCGGGACGTGCGGCTCCGCAGCGCGGAGCCCGTGCCCGCCCCGGTCGAGGGTGGGGCGGGCACGAGTCGGTGGGGGCGCGAGCGGGGAAACGCGGCCGGCGGCTTCTGACGGCTCCCGGCGGCTCCGGGTGGTTCGGGGCGGCTCTCAACGGCCGGCGGTGGTCCGGGCCGGCTCTCGGGGGTGCGGGGCGTCGGCGACTCAGTGCGCGGCGCTGTCCTGGAGCGAGGCGGTGAGGTCGGCGATGTCGGTGTCCAGCACGAAGGAGGCGTTGGTCTGCTGGAAGCTCACCGAGTTCTTGCCGGGGGCGGCGGGCAGGTTCATGGTCCAGTCGATGATCTGGTCCAGCGAGCCGAGCAGGCCGCAGCCGTTCGCCCCCGGGGTGGCGAAGGTGTTGTCGACCATGGCGGCGTTGGTCTCCGAAATGACCAGCGCGTTGTGGCCGTTGGGGTCCATGGTGTACCCGAGCGTCCCCGGGTCGCCGGTCATGGGGGAGGCCGGCGCGGGCGGGGCGGTGATCCCGGTGGTGGGCTTGAGGATCAGCGGTGCGGAGTCCGAGCCGACGTAGCAGTGCGAGCCGAACAGCGCGTTGTAGAGGTGGAGTTTGATCGGCAGCTGGAACACCGGGTACGGCTCTCCGGTCGCCAGCGGGGTGAACTTGGTGACGGGGCCCGCGAGTTCGACCTGCGCGAAGACGCTGGTGATGCCGGGCAGGAAGTTCTGGATGCCCGGGATGGTGATCTGCACCATCGGCGCGCTCATCAGCGGGCCGTTGGTCGGCGGCACCACGGTGTACTGGTTGGCCGTGCTGCCGTCCGGGAACGACACCTCGGGCGCGGACTTGTCCCAGTAGAAGCCGAACTGCAGCTTGATCGGTGAGTTGAACGGCACCACCGTGCTGCCGAGGGTGAACTTCCCCGCGTTGGTGACCGACACCAGGCAACCCACCTGGAGGTTCTCCGGGTTGGTCATGGCGGGCGCGGCCAGCGGACAGTTCCCCATCCCGGTGTACGGGGCGCCCGGCGTGACGGCGGCCGCCGACGCCGGGGCGGTGGAGGCCAGCAGCGCGGCGGCGGCGAACACCGCGACCGGTGGCGCGAGGCGTCCGAGCCGGCGACGACGGGAGGCGGTGCGGGGGGAACCGGCGCGCGGGGTGGGGCGCATGGGGACTCCTCAAGGCAGGACGGCAGGAGAGCGGGACGACAAGAGAAGGGGGACGGCAGGGCGGAGCTGCGCGGCGTACAGGAACAGCGGCGCAGCGGCACTGCGGGGCGCGGCGGTGTGCGGCGCGGGTGCATGCGGTGCGGGTGCTGGACGTGGCGGACGCGGCGGACGCGGCACGGAGAGGTGGGCGAGAACGTGGCGCAGGAGGTGCGCGGGGCGGGCGCTCGACGCCACGAGCGACCGGCCCCGGGGTGCGACTGCGACTGCCACTGCCGCGCCGCGACGGTCCGCCCTGCCGGGGGCGCGCCGTGACGACGCGGTTACCGCCGGGTACCCGCCAAGTTCTAGGCCGCGCTCGGCTTCAACGTCAAGGAGGGGAACGGAAGTTGGAATGAAGGTGAGTGGAGTTTCGATCGTCCGTGTGCTCAATTTCCTCTTCAGTCACAGGAGTTGACTGGAGTTCCGGCAACCGGAAGCGGTGCGCGAAGTATTGACCCGCCATGTACCCCGGGGTAACTTCCAGTCAGCTCGCCGTTGTGAGAATGATCGTCAATTATGCTGCCGGGCAAGAGAGTTGATCGATCGATCGTCCACGCCAGGGCCTCGCCGGTGCGCTGCGGAATCCCCCACTCGACCCTCTGGAGCTGCACATGGCCCCCTCCGCAGAACAACCCGCCGCCACCTCGAACGGGCGCGGCCGGGTCCGGCTGCGCCGCGCCGCCCTGATGGCGATACCCGCCTGCGTGACCGCCGGCGTCCTGGTGACGCTGACCGCGCAGAGCGTCCTCGCCAACCAGTTCGCGATCTCCGGCATGGCCTTCCAGGTCACCGCCGACCGCCTCGACGGCTCCGGGTTCGAACAGTTCGGCACCCTGGACAACATGATCGAGAACAGCCCCAACGCCGGCGACACCGGCGGCCAGCTGTTCCTGATCCAGACCGTGGTGAAGAAGGCCTCGCTCGCCAAGCTCTGCCAGAGCGTCAACCTCGGCGGCATCAACCTGCTGATCACCGCGGGCGACAAGGGCACCCCCGTCACCGCCGAGAACCTCACCACCGACTCCGACCTGATGAGCGGCGACGCCGAGTTCAAGGGGCTGGAGGTCGGCCGGGACGCCAGCACCTTCGACAAGGGCGGCGTGGCCGGCCCGCCCGGAATGTTCGGCCAGCAGGGTGACACCGTGGCCGTCGACCACTTCCGCCAGCAGAACTACGCCACCACCGCCGGCACCTTCCGGCTGCCCAACATGCACCTCAGCTTCAGCGCCGATGGCTGCTGAGCACGACCCGGCACCGGACCGGGCGGCCGACCCCACGGCCGCCCGGCCCACCGGGGCCGGGAACGCAGGGGACGCCGAAGCCGCAGGGGCCGCGGCGGGGGACGCCGGGGAGTCCGGGGCCGCCACGGCTGCGCCCCCGGGCGGCTTCGCCGGGTGGCGCGGGCGGCGCCCGTTCTGGGGCGGCCTGATGGTCGCCCTGGCCGGGGCCGAGATCCTGTTCACCGAGAAGGCCCCGATGCGGATGATGATCCGCATCGGACTGCTCGGTCTGGCCGGCTACGTCATCCCCGTGCTGATGGTGCTCTGCGGCCTGCTGCTGATCTTCCATCCCGTGCAGCGGGTCTTCTACTCCCTGCTCTCCGTCCTCGCCACCCTGGGCAGTTGGATCACCTCCAACCTGGGCGGCTTCTTCGTCGGCCTGATCCTCGGACTGGTCGGCAGCACCCTCGCCTTCGGCTGGCTGCCCGACCAGCCCCGGCGTGTCGGCCGACGGGCCCGCCGCGCCGAACGCCGAGCGACCCCGGCCTGACCGGGGCGGACCGGCGGCGGAGCGTGGCCGCCGCCGGGTACGACCGGTCGTGGTTCCCGCACACCGAGCGGGCGGGGACCGCGACCGGACCCCAGCGCGTTCCGGGGTGCCCCGGAGGCATGCTGATCGGTCGGACGGGCAGTCGGGCGGTCGGACGGTCGGGCAAGCGAACGGTCCGATGATCTGACGGTCCGACAGAACGCCAATCCGAATCGGATGATCGGACGATCCGCTCGGAGCGCGGCCCCGGAGGTTCGGCCGGGTGCCCGGAGGAGCGCCGGTCGGCACTGCGCCCCGGTACGGCACTGCGCCCCGGCGCGGCCGCTTGGTAGCTTGGCCGCTGACGGCCCGTGGGCGGAGCGGCGAACCGACAGGTGGGTGGGCGAATGGGGCGCACGGACGCGGTACGGGTACTCCGGTGCGGCAGTGACGCCGTCCTGGTCGAGGCCGAGGACGCCGAACGCGCCCAGCGGCTGCACGAAGCGTTGCGCGCCGCCGCGCCGGATGGGGTCGTCGAACTCGTCCCCGCAGCCCGCACCGTCCTGGTCCGCTACGACCCGGGCGTCACCGACTGGCAGCGCCTGGGCGCCGCCGTCACCGCCCTCCCGCTCGCCGAAGCGCTCGCCGAAGCGGTAGGCGCCGCCGGGGCCCCGGCGGACGCCGGGACGGTGCTGATCCCCGTCCGCTACGACGGGCCCGACCTCGCCGAGGTCGCCGGACTCACCGGGCTGACGGAGCGCCAGGTCGTCGAACGGCACACCGCCGCCCGCTACCGCGTCGCGTTCTGCGGCTTCGCCCCCGGCTTCGCGTACCTCACCGGGCTCGACCCCGTGCTGCGCGTGCCGCGTCGCGCCGAGCCCCGCACCCGGGTGCCCGCCGGGGCGGTCGCCGTCGCCGACGAGTACACCGGCGTCTACCCGCGCCCCAGCCCCGGCGGCTGGCGCCTGCTCGGCAGCACCGCGCTCACTCTCTGGGACACCGCCGCCGACCCGCCCACCCGGCTGCTCCCCGGCACCGCGGTGCGCTTCGTCGAGACCGACTGAAGGACCGGAGGACCCCCGATGAGCCACCCCACCCCCGTCGGCCCCGTCGGCCCTGCCGTCCCCGCCGGCCCCGCCGTCCCGGCAGCCGCTTCGAACACCGGCATCCTGGTCGTCCGGCCCGGATACGGCGCCACCGTCCAGGACCTCGGGCGCCCCGGCCTGGCCGCCCTCGGCGTCGGACGCTCCGGTGCCGCCGACCCCGACGCGCTGCGTCTCGCCAACCGCCTCGTCGGCAACCCCGAAGGCGCCGCCGGCCTCGAAGCGCCCATGGGCGGAGTCGAGTTGGAGTTCCGCGCCACCACCACCTGCGCCCTGGTCGGCGCCGACTGCCCCGCCCACGCGGCCGGCCGGCCCGTCGACGGTCGCACCCCCTTCACCGTCCCGGCCGGCGCCCGGCTGCGCCTGGGCACGCCCGCCCGCGGCCTGCGGGTCTACCTCGCCGTCCGCGGCGGGCTCGACGTCCCCGCCGAACTCGGCTCCCGCGCCACCGACACCATCGCCGGACTCGGCCCCGAACGCCTCACCGCCGGCCGGCTGCTGCCCGTCGGCCGCGCCGCCACCGGCTGGCCCGCCACCGACCTCGCCCCGCCGCCCGCCACCCCCGGCCGCACCGTGCTGCACGTCGTCCCCGGCCCCCGCGACGACTGGTTCACCGCCGACGCGCTGCACACCCTGCTGACCGCGCCGTACACCGTCACCTCCGACAGCGACCGGGTCGGCATGCGCCTGGACGGCCCCGCGCTGGCCCGGGCGCGCGGCGGTGAACTGCCCTCTGAGGGCATGGTCGCGGGCGCGCTCCAGGTCCCGCCCGGCGGCCGGCCGATCCTGTTCCTCGCCGACCACCCCGTCACCGGCGGCTACCCCGTGATCGCGGTGGTCCGGCGCCCCGACCTCGGCGCGGCCGCCCAGGCCAGGCCCGGCGACACCCTGCACTTCCGGCTCGACGGATAGGCCCGCGGAAACCAGGGGAAACCCCGGGAAAGGGGGCCCGGCGCAGCTCAGCCCAGTTCCACCACCCGGGCCCAGGACGGCGGGAGGTCCGGCTGGTAGTCCGGGTCGTCCTCCCGCACCCCGGGGCGGGGGCGCGGGAACAGGCCGATCACGGTGCGGCACGGCGGCGGCTGCGAGGGCCACGGGGTCTGACCGTCCGTCAGCACCACCACCACGTCCACCGGCGGACGGCGGCGCAGCGCCGCCGCGAACCCCGCGCGCAGGTCGGTGCCGCCGCCGCCGATCAGCTCCAGGCCGCCCTCCGCCGCGACCTGCCGGACCTGCCGGGCGGCGGCGTCGCAGGCCACCACCGACACCAGCTCGCGCCGGCAGCCGACCGCACGGACGATCGCCGCCGTCTCCAGCAGCGCCGTGCCCAACTCGCCGTCGCTGACCGAGCCGGAGGTGTCCACCACCACCGCGACCCGCGGCGGCCGCCGCCGCAGCGCGGGCAGTACCACGCCCGGCAGGGACGCGGCGCGGCGGGCCGGACGGCCGTAGCTGTAGTCGTCGCCGCGCCCCGCCGCCGCGGCCGCCGAACGCACCGCCGCGCCCAGCAACTGCCGCCACGGCTGCGGCGGGTGGAACGCCTGCTCGGCCCAGCGCCGCCAGCCCGCCGGGGCCCGGCCCGGCCGGGCCAGGATGCCCTCGGCGACCCGGAAGCGCACCAGGTCGCGCTCCTGGTCGCTCAGCCCGTGCGCGTCGTCCGGCCCCAGCTCCCAGGCCCGTTCCAGCCCGTCCGCACCGCTGCCGCACTCCAGCCACACCAGGTCCTGGAACTGGGTGCCGAGCGAGAACTCCCGGACGTACTCCTCCAGCAGCCCGCCCTCGGACAGGCCGAGCGTCTTCGGGTAGACCGCGTCGGCGGGATGGACCAGGCCGTCGCCGAACGCGTCGTCGTTGATCTCGCAGTCCGCCGCCAGGTTGATCCGCAGCCGGTGGCCCGGCCCGTCGAGGTCGAGTTCGCGCATCACCCGGTCGCCGCGCCGGGCGTGGTCGCGCAGCAGGTGCGACACCTCGTGCACCCACACCGAGGCCAGCACCTCCTCCGGGGTGCGGGCCACGAACCGCGGGGACGCGTAGCAGCGCCAGTGCCGGTCGACCGCCATGGTCGGCACCCGCGCCGTCTCCACCACGTGCAGCGCGAACAGCGCCGTGGCCAGGTACGGGCGGGCCCGGGCCGCGTGCAGCCGGGCCGCGTACAGCTTCTCCCGGTCCTCGGGGGTGAGGCGGTCCTCCGAGGTGAGGCGGTCCGCCCGGTCGGCGGGCAGCGCGTCGGCCGGGCTGCTCATCGGCGGCCCGGGCCCGTGGTGGGGCGGGCGCCGACCCGGGCGGCCGAGCGGTCCGCCCGGCGGGAGAGCTTCAGCGCACCCGCGAAGCGTTCGATCAACTCCGGTACCTCCCAGTCGTCCTGGCGCAGTGCGGCGAGCGTGGTGACCGGCACCACCAGCACGTCCGGCGCGCCGTCGGCCAGCGCCAGGGCCATCAACTCCCAGGCCGCGTCCCAGCGTTCCCGGGACGGGCGGGCCCGGACCGCCGCCACCACGGCGTCCAGCACGGTCTGCCGCAGGTCGCCGCGCTTCGGCAGGACGGCGGCGGCCGGGTCGGCGAGCAGGTCCTCCGGGGCGGGCAGGTCCATCCGGTCGACGGCGGCCAGCAGTTCGAGGCCCGGGCCGTCGCCGACGGTGCCGCGCACCAGCAGCGACATCACCTCGCGGTCGGCGCCCGCCGCGGTGGAGAAGGCCAGCAGCCGCACCGTCATCTCCCAGCTGCGCGGCGACGGCCAGGCCCGGCCGCGCCCGGTCTCGTGGCCCGGGACGCGGTGCGTCAGTTCGGGCCGCACCGTCAGCAGGCCGCAGACCGCGCGGCGGCCGAACTCCACGGCGGCGGGCAGCCGTTCGGGATCGAGCCGGGGCAGTTCGGCGCGCGGCCACACCCCGCCGAGGCCGCGCACCACCACCTCCGCCTCGTGTACCCAGTCCAGGTGGACGAAGCGGTTGGCCAGCGGGGCGCTCAGCTCCCAGCCGTCGGCCGCCGAGGAGCGCGGGTTCGCCGCCGCCACGATCCTTACGCCGGGCGGGAGTTCGAGCGAACCGATCCGGCGCTCCAGCACCAGCCGGAGCAGCGCGGCCTGCACGGCGGGCGGCGCGGTGGACAGCTCGTCCAGGAACAGCAGCCCGCGCCCCTGCCGGGCCAGCCGGACCGCCCAGTCCGGCGGAGCCAGCGGCACGCCCTGGCGGGCCGGGTCGTCCCCGATCACCGGCAGGCCGGCGAAGTCGGAGGGCTCGTGCACGCTGGCGATCACCGTGGTGAGCGGCAGGTCGAGTTCGGCGGCGAGCTGGGTGAGCGCTGCGGTTTTCCCGATGCCGGGCATTCCCCACAGAAGAACAGGCAGATCGGCGGCGACGGCGATGGTGAGGGCTTCGAGCTGGAGGTTCCGGCGCGGCTCGGTGCCGGACTGCCGCAGCAGCGCCAGCAGTTCGTCGGCGACGTTGAGCCGGGACCTCGGGACGGCCGGGGAGGGTGGGGCGGTCGGGGAGGGGGGAACGGCGGGGGCGGTCGACAGCGGGGCGGTCAGGGGCATGGTCGAAGACATGGCGGAATCACCTGTGGTGGGGAGGAGGGAAGTCGAAGGGCTTGGCGCGCAGGGGTGTTCAGTGGGGTCGGCCGCACCCGCACTGCCGGGGCCGGTGGGCGCGGTTCGTGCGCAGCCTCGGGTGCGGCCGGTGCGGACGGCCGTCGGGCAGGTGGACGCGGTCGTGGACCACCGGGGCCGGGCCGTTGAAGCGGCGCCCCGGGTCGAGGCCGCCGGCGTACAGGCTGCGGTCGATCAGCCGCCGGGAGTCGGTGCGCAGCACCTCGGCGAGCGGCCCCTCGCGGGGAACGCCCTGCTCGCCGAGGAGTTGGCGCAGCGCGTGCAGGGCCCCGGCGCGGTCGCCGTGCAGCAGCCGCTGCCGGATCGCGTCCAGGCTCTCCGGTGCGCGGTGCGCGCGGTCGACCGCCCGCAGGCAGGGCAGCGGGGTGCCGCCGAGCTCCACCAGCAGTTCTTCGCGCCGCAGTTGCTCCGGCGCGTGGTCGAGCGGCACCAGCACGCCGTCCACGACGGCGAGTTGATGCAACTCGCCCCGGCATTCGACCCACAGCGGGCCGTCGCCCGGCCGTGTGGCCGGGGCGTTGCCCTCCGCGGTGCGGCCCGGCGCGTGGTCCGGTGCGAGCGCGGCGGCGACCAGCGGGTGCAGGCGTGCCGGGTCGATCAGGCCCGCGCGCAGCAGCAGGACGTCCGGGGGCGTCCAGGTCGCGGCGTCCGGCAGCACCGGGTGACCGCGCGCGGCACGGACCGGACCGGTCTCACCCGAGGGGCTCAGCAGCAGGTGGCGGCGGGTGCCGATCCGCACCGCGACCGGGGTGTCCGTCGGCAGGCCGTCCGCCGAGCGCAGCAGTCCGGCCTCGAACGTCCAGATGGTGTAGGCGAGTTGACCGTCCGTCAGTTCACCTGTCGGGGGAGGGGGTTCGGGGGCGCGGGTGGCGAGTTCGGGGGCGCGGCGGGCGTCCCAGAGGTGCCGGTGCAGGTCGAGGCGGAAGCGCGGGTCGGGGTGCGGTGTCCCGTGCGTCCCGTCCCACAGCGCGAGTTCGACCCGCTGGCCGGCCGAGGCGCAGGCAGGGGCGGTGCGCGCCACCAGGTGCAGCGGCGCGGCCCGCGCGTCCGGGCCCGGCCCGTCGCGCGGGTAGCGGGCCAGCGTGAGCGTCAGGCCGGTCCGCAGCAGCCCGTCCGGAGCGGTGCGCGGCAGGTGCCAGCGCAGCAAGTCCGGTGCCAGGTGCCGCAGATCGGCTCTCAGTCGGGCCGCCGACTCGGCGCCGTACATACGGGACACGGCGCGCAGGTCGAACCTGGGGTCGAATCCGGCTGCCGCGCAGGCGCCGCCCCAGTCGCCGGATTCGCGGCGGGCGGTGGCGCTCTCGATCATGGCCGGGGGCACGGCGAACTGCCGTACGCGGGGCCAGAAACGGGTACGAGGGTCCTCGTCCGGGAGGGAAGTGTCGTGCATCAGCACTCACTTCGGACGGACGGGGCCTCCAATCCATAAGTAGTCATCGCGGTGATGGTAACGGTGTTCCGGCCGTTCTGTCAGCCCCGTTCTTCGACGACCCCGCCCCGACGTAGGCTGGCGGCAGGGGCCGGGACCGGCCTGGAGCGGGAGGTGGGCGGCGGTGGCAGGCAGGTGGGGGCGGCCGGTGGAGGCGCTGCGGCACAGGCTGCTGCGGGAGATCAACTCCACGGTGCACGGGGGCGATCTGCACCTCGAACGCTACGACCGGCCGCCCGGGGACCCGGGACTGTTCGGCCCGTCCAGCGTCGTCTGGCAGGTGCACGGGCACCCCGCGGGCATGTTGGTCGGCGGGTTCGCCGCGCTGATGCTGCAGTCCCTGCACCCCGTCGCCATGCGCGCGGTGGCCGAGCACTCCGACTACCGCACCGACCCCACCGGCCGGTTGCACCGCACCGCGCGCTTCGTCTCCACCACCACCCTCGGTTCGTCCGCCGCCGCCGAGGCCGCGATAGCCGCCGTGCGCCGCATCCACACCCACGTCCGCGGCTTCGACCAGCAGGGCCGCCCCTACCGGGCCGACGACCCCGCGCTGCTGTGCTGGGTGCACACGGCGGAGGTCTCCTGCTTCCTGGCGGGGCACCAGGTCTTCGCGGGCCGCCCGCCGGGGGACGAACGCGTGGCCGAGCACGCGGCCGAGCGGCCGGGCGGGCCGCTCGGCGCGGCGCAGTGCGACGCGTACCTGGCGGAGGTCGCGCTGATCGGCGAACTGCTCGGGGCGCACGAGGTGCCCGCCTCGCGGGCCGAGCTGGCCCGCTACCTCGGGCGGGTGCGCGGCGAGCTGCGGGCGACCCCCGAGGCGCTGGAGGCCGTCACCCTGCTGCGCGGCTTCGGCCGGACGCGGCGCGAGCGGCTGGCCGTGCACGTGCTCACCAACGCCGCGGTCGGCCTGCTGCCCGGCTGGGCGCGGCGCGAACTCGGCATCCGCCGACCGTGGCCGGTCCGCCGCTTCTGGGACCGGCCGCTGGCCCGGGCGCTCGGCGCGGCCATGGTGTGGGCCTGCGGCCTGTCCCCGATCCGCGCGGCCGCCGAGGCCCGGGCCCACGCCGAACCGGCGGTACGGGTGACGCGCGGCTGAGGACCGCCCGGGCGGGACGGCGCGGGACGGCCGGGGGGAGCAGGGGGAGCAGGGGGAAGACAGCACGGGGAGACGGGCGGGGAGAGACGGCGCTGGGCACGGCGAAGCGGCCGCCGCCCGGGGCTGGGACCGGGTGGCGGCCGCTGTGTCGCTGTCGTCAGTGCTCGGCGACCGGTGCGGAGCGGAAGGGCGTCAGCACTGGGGCCGACGGCCGTGGTTCGCTCCCCGCTTGGCGCGGGCCTTCTTCTTGCGGCGTCGCTTCGATGACATGGCCTTCTCCTCTCACGGCGGTGCACAACGGCCCCCCGTCCACGGTGCCCCGACCCGCTCCGGTCCGCCAGCCGAGGTGCCGGAGCGGGGCCGCAGGTCCGGCCGTCCGCGACGCGCGGATGACACGCCGGAGGCGGAGTCGGCGGGGGCGCACCATGGAGAGTGGGGGAGCAGGGGGCCGCACCCAGCGACGGGAGACGAGATGTCGCACCACACGCACGGACACCACGACGGGCCGGCCGACGAGTGGCCGCCCACCGAGACCCCCGAGGCCCGGATGACCGCCGAGGGCGCACCGCCCCCGGACGAGGCCGAGAAGACCCCGGCGGACGGCCCCGAGTTCGCGGTCCTGGTCTCCTCGCCGCCGGAACCCGAGGAGGACTGACCTCCCCGGGCCTTCGACCCGGGCCTTCGACCCGGGCCTTCGAAGGAAGCAGGTGCGGCAGCGGGTGCGGCTGCGGGAACGGGGGCGGTGCATCGCGTCGCCGATCCGGGTTAGACGAACAGGAGATATGTCCGTCAGTTCGTCTGTCGACCCGATCGTTCGACGGAAGGAGCATCCGATGACCGTGATCTCGCGGCTCCCCGGGGCCACCGAGGAGGAATGGGACTGGCAACTGCGCGGGGCCTGCCGTTCGGCCGACGCGCGGCTGTTCTTCCACCCGCCCGGTGAGCGCGGCCAGGCCCACGACGACCGGGACCGCGCCGCGAAAGCGGTCTGCGCCCGCTGCCCCGTCCGGGAACGCTGCCTGGGCCACGCCCTGGAGACCCGGGAGCGCTACGGGATCTGGGGCGGCCGCACCGAGGAGGAGCGCCAGTCCCTGCTGCGCCGTCACCGCCGCAACCGCGGCCGGTGAGCGGGCGCGGCCGGTGGGCAGACAGTCAGTGTGCCGGCCAGTGCGCGGAGGAGGTCGGCGCCACCCGGGCGGGGCTCAGGCGAGCAGCCGGGTGGCGTCGATCTCGGCCCAGATGGACTTGCCCTGGGCGTGCGGGTCGGCGCCCCAGCGGTCCGCCGTGCGCTGGACGATGTAGAGGCCGTGGCCGCCGGGCAGGCCGGGGCGGTGCGGGGTGCGCAGGGTCGGCAGCACGGAGGACGCGTCGCTGACCTCGATGCGCAGGCGGGCCGGAGTGGCGTCCAGGACCAGCTCGATCGGGCCGCCGGCGTGCAGCATCGCGTTGCCGACCAGTTCGGCGACCAGCAGGACGACGTCCTCGGCGAGGTCCGGGTCCGGCGGGGTGGCCCAGGACCAGTCGGCGAGCGCCTCAGCGGTGAAGGCCCGGGCGCGGGCCACCGGGCGGGGCACCGAGGCCAGCCGCAGGCGGCGCCGCTGGCCGCCCGGCGGAAGGGTGGGGCCGGTGTTCGGGCGGTCGCCGTCGAGGGTTCCCCGGCTGGGTGTCACGTGCGGGTTCCCTTCGGGCTCGACGGCGGGTTCACAGATCGGTTTCCCGCCCGTGCTCGGATTATGCCGGGTGCGACCGGCGGGACGGACGGGATGGTGGGCGCCGCGCGGGCGGAACGCGGGCGGAGCGCCCGGTGTCACGGGGGCGGAGCGGGTGCGGGGCGTGCCGGAAGGGGGTGTCACAGGAGGGACCGCCGGTGGTCGCGGGGCCGCGCCGGACGCGCGGCGGAGGGGGTCAGCCGGCCGCGGAGAGTGCCTCGTCCACCGTGTCGTGAATGGTGAACACGGCTTTCGCGCCGGTGAGTTCGAGCAGGTGGCGGACATTGCCCGAGAGCGCCGCCAAGTGGAAGGAGAGGCCGCTGTCGGTGGCGGCCATCCGGGCCTGCAGCAGCAGGTTGAGCCCGGAGGAGTCGCAGAAGTCGATCCGGCCCAGGTCGACCACCAGCAGCCGGGGCTGCTCGGCGATCAACCGGTCCAGTGCCTCCCGGGCGGGCTCCAGGCTCTCGATGTCCAGATCGCCCGCGAGCGTGCACACCGCCGCGCCGTCCGGTGCGTGCCGGACCTCGACCGCGAGCGGGGCCATCGGCATGTTCTCGGCTGGCATCCTCGTCCTGTTCCCTCGACCGTTCTGCCTCGACCTTACGCACTACCGGGCCCGGCGGTCGAGACGGGGGCCCGATGGGCGGGGCGGCGGCCGGGCCGCCGCCCCGGGAAAGGTGTGTCACGGGGCGTCAGTCCGTGGCGGTGAGGCCGGCCCGGAGCTTGGCCAGGGCACGCGACAGCAGTCGGGAGACGTGCATCTGGGACAGCCCGAGCCGGGCGCCGATCTGCGACTGGGTGAGGTCCTCGGTGAACCTCATGGAGAGGATCTCGCGGTCCCGCTCCGGCAGTTGGGCGATCAGCGGCTTCAGCGCGACCAGGTTCTCGATCAGCGCGAACCGGCCGTCCACCGCGCCCAGCCGCTCGGCCGGCTGCTGCCCGTCGCCCTCGCCCGACGAGGTCAGGTCCAGCGACCCGGCGGTGTGGGCGTTGGCCGCGGCCAGGCCCTCGATCACCTCCTCCTCGGGCAGCGACAGGTACTCCGCGAGGTCGGCGACGGTGGGTTCGCGGTCCAGCGTCTGGGCGAGCGCGTCCTGCGCCTTCGCCAGGTCGAGCCGCAGCTCCTGGAGCCGCCTGGGCACGTGCACGGACCAGGTGGTGTCCCGGAAGTGCCGGCGTATTTCGCCCACGATGGTCGGCACCGCGTACGTGGTGAACTCCACGCCCAGCTCCGGGTCGAACCGGTCGATGGCCTTGATCAGGCCGACCGAGCCGACCTGCAGCAGGTCCTCGTACGGCTCCTTGGAGTGGCCGAAGCGGCGGATGGCGAACCGGACCAGGGACAGGTTCAGTTCGATCAGGGTGGCCCGGACGTAGGAGAACTCCCGGGTGCCCTCCTCCAGCCCCGCCAGGCGGCGCAGCAGCACCTTGGTCATCGCGCGGGCGTCCGCGGGCGCGGTGTTCGCCGGGTCGGCCAGGGCCGCCGGGTCGATGCCCTCGATCTCCCCGAGCTCCCCGAGGCCGCGTCCCAGGACGGTGCCGATGGATTCGGGGGCGGGGGCTCCGAGCAGGTCGGAGTCCGCTCCGATGGATGCGGTGGGGAGAAGTTCATCAGTGGGCACAGGCATGCCAGTCCTTTCCTCGTCTCCGGCCGGTCCGTCCCCGGGTACCCGGTCCGCCGGAGGCCATGCCCCCTGCGAGTGTGAAGTTTCCGTGGAGGATTCGTGTGGTCCGTGCGCGGCAGTGGTCTGTCAGTACTCCCGGGCCAGGTGGCGGTCCGGCTGCAGGCGCCGCCGAGGCTGCGCTGCCACGGCCGGGCTTCCGGTGGCCACCCCAGCCACCGTACCGGTACCGGCGCCGCGCCCCGCCTGCCCCGGGACGCGAGGGCGGCGGGACGTACGGGCGGACGGGCGCATGGGCGGCGGGACGCATGGGCGGCGGGGGACGGGGCAGGCGGCATCCGGACGCGGACCGCAGTCGGTGCGGCCGCGCTTGCCGCGAGTCGGACGAGAGCGGGACGAGAGCGAGAGGGAGACGCCATGGGCCGGATCGAGGAATCCGTCGAGGTCGACGCGCCGATCGACGCGGTCTACCGGGAGTGGACCGAATATCGAGCGGTGCCCCTTTGCATGCGGGGCGGCGCCGAGCACGGCGCCGCCGCGACGGAGGTGATACCGCAGGACCGGATCGCCTGGGACGGGGGCCCGGACCTCTCCGGGCACTCCGGCGTGGTCACCTTCCACCGCGTCACCGACCGCACCAGCCGACTGATGCTGCAGCTCGACACCGAGCCCCACGGCCTGTGGGACCACCTGGTGGAGGGTCTCGGCTTCACCGATCGTCGGATCATCGACGTGCTCGCCGCGTTCAAGGAACAGGTGGAGCACGGCGGGTCCGGCGGGGCCGGTGGCTCCGGCCTGGCCGCCTGAGCCGGGGCGGCCCGGCCACGTTCTGTCCCCCCCGCGCGGGCAAGCCCGCGGGACCGCGCGAGACCACGGAAGGGAGTACCGCCATGGGCCCCGTCACCGAGCGGATCACCCTGTACCTGCTGACCCCCGAGGGCACCGCCGCCGCCCTGGAGACCGAGTGGCACTACCGGCCGGACGACCCGTACGCCGTCCGGCTGGAGTTCGGGCCGGAGACCGCCGGCGCCTGCTGGGTGCTCTCCCGCGAAATGCTGGTGGCGGCGCTGAGCTGCCCCGTGGGGGAGGGCGACATCCAGCTGGCGCCCACCGAGGACGGCCTGCTCTGCCTGGCGCTCGGCTCCCGGGCGGGCGTGGTGCTGCTGAGCACCGAGGCCGCCCCGGTCGAGCAGTTCCTGAACGCCACCGCCGAACTGGTGCCGTTCGGCACCGAGTCCGAACGGATCGACTGGGACGGCGGGTTGGCGGCGCTGCTGTCCGCCTGACCCGCCGCCACCGCCGCCACGACGCCGTCGGCACCACGCCCGTCCGGAGGGGTCCGGCGGGCCGGAGGGGTTCGGCGGGCCGGGCCGGCGGCGGTCTCAGCGGCGGGCCAGGCGCCGTTCGCCGCCCGCGCCGGTGATGTACTCCAGCTGGTAGTGCGCGAACACCTCGGGCTCCTGCTCGGCGGGCAGCACCCCGTCCGGGTCGATGGACGGCGCGTTCTTCACGTCGCCGCGCCCGTACGGGACGCGCAGGTAGCCGGGCCCTGCCACGGACTGCGTGATCGGTACGAACACCAGGCGGTGGCGCCCCAGCATGCCGACCGTGACGGTGGCGAAGAACGGCTCGTCGGTCGCGGTGTCCACGTAGATGTTCTCCAGGCTGCCGATCTTCTTGCCGTCCTGGTCGACCACGTCGTGGTTGCGCCACTCCCGGATGTCGGCGATCTGGATCATGCGGGCCTCCCGTTGGCTGGGCGGGCACCCGGCACGGGCGCCCCGACCCGTCCATGGTCACCGAGCCCGGCCCCGCCCGCCCGTTCGGACCTGCGGCGTTGGACCGGACGGCGGTGCACCGGGCGGAAGGTGGGCGGCCTGAGTGCGCGTCGGGTGGCCGACCGTCGGACGGCGGTCCGGGTCGGGTGGCTGTGCGGGGCAGGTGACTGCGCGGGTCAGGGCAGCAGCAGGTCGGCCAGCTCGTCGAGCAGTTCGGCGACCCGGCGGGCCCGGGCGGGGTCGCCGACCGCCTTGGCGATGACCGGCCCGGCCGGGCGGGCGGCCCGGGCGCGGACGTAGCCGCGGGCGAGCCCGGAGGCGGAGAGCAGGGTGCGCCGCCCGTCGGACGGGTCGGGGGCGGCGTCCAGCAGGCCGCGTTCGCGCAGCCGGGCCACCGAGGTGGAGACGTGGCTCTGTGCGAACCCGGTGCGGGCCCGGATGTCCTGCACCGAGGTGCCGGGGTGGCGGTACACGTCCGCGACCACCGCGATCTCGCCCGGGGTGAGCGTTCGCGCGGCGTGGTCGGTGACCGTCTCCCGGCCCAGCTCGGTCAACCGCTTGCCGAGGCGCAGCAGCCGGACGCCGTCGACCCCGGCCGGGTCGCCGGGGGACGGCGGTGGCGGCGGTACGGGCGGTGGCGTCGCGGGCGGGGGCGTTTCCATGGCGCAGAGGGTACATCTTCACAGATGTATCGGTGGCGATGTAGTTTTCCGCCATGACGACAGACGAGTCCGACCTCCCCGCCGGCCCGGTGGAGGGCCTGAGCCCCGTGTCCCGGACCGCGCTGGCGGTGGCCCGGGTGCGGGCGTACGAGAGCGCCCGGGCGGAGCCGCTGTTCACCGACCCGTACGCGCTCGCGTTCCTCGCCGCGGCCGGTGCGGAGCGCCCCACCGAAGGACCGGTCGGGCCGTTCGCCCGGCGGCTGGTCGCGCACGGCATCCTGCGCACCCGGTACTACGACGACCGGCTGCTCGCCGCTGGGACGGAACAGGTCGTGCTGCTCGCCGCCGGGCTGGACGCCCGGGCCCACCGCCTCGAATGGCCGGACGGGACGAGGCTGTTCGAGCTCGACCTGCCGCCCGTGCTGGCCTTCAAGGAGCGGGTCCTCGCCGAGCACGGCGCCCGGGCGCGGTGCGCGCGCACCGTCGTGCCTGCCGACCTCACCGATCCGGCCTGGCCCGACCTGCTGGTCGACGCCGGCTTCGACCCCGACCGGCCCACCGCCTGGCTCGCCGAGGGCCTGCTGGTCTACCTGGAGAGCGACCAGGCCGCCGAACTCCTCACGGCCGTCGGCCGGTTGTCCGCCCCTGGCAGCCGACTGCTGCTCGAACAGGGCCGCGACGTCACCGGCACGCCCGTCGAGGAGGGCCTGACCGGGATGACCGACCTGTGGCGCGGCGGCCTCGGCCCCGGCACCGGCGACTGGCTCGACGCGCACGGCTGGACCACCGCCTTCACCGCGCTCGCCGACCTCGCCGCCGCTCTCGGCCGCCCCCTCCCGCCGACCGTCTCGTCCGCCGGTGGCAGTGGCCCGGTGGGCGGGACGGGGCCCGGTTTCCTGGAAGCCCAACGGAACTGACGGTCCGTCGGGCGGACGGCGATCCGCCGCCGACCGGTGAGGTGAACCGGACGGCGGCGGAAGGCCGTTGGAGGTGAAGGGATCAGGAAGTCGCGGTGCAGGCCACCGTGGTGGCGGCCGACGCCGAGGCGTCCGTCCGGGTCGCCTGGACGCCGAAGCCGGTCGACGCGTTCGGGGCCAGCACGCCGTTGTAGGCGAGGTCGGTGGCCGTCACGACCTGGCCGCTGCGGCTCACGTTCGCGCTCCAACTCCCGCTGATCTGCAGGCTGCTGGGCCACGACCAGGACACCTGCCAGCCCTTCGTCGGCGCGCTGCCGGTGTTGGTGACGGTCACCGTCGCGGTCAGGCCGCTGCCCCAGTCGTTCAGCGAGACCACCGCCGAGCACCCGGCATTGCCCCCGCCGCCCGGTGAGGTGGTCGCCGACACCGCCGCCGAGGCCGCCGACACGTTGCCCGCCGCGTCCTTCGCCCGGACCGTGTAGCTGTACGTCGTCGCCGCGCTCAACCCGCTGTCGCTGTACGAGGTTCCGGTGACGGACGCCACCTTCACCCCACCCCGGTACACGTCGTAGCCGGTCACCGCCGTGTCGTCCGTCGACGCCGTCCAGGACAGCGACACGCTGCTCGCCGTGCTGCCTGTCACCGTCAACCCGCCGGGCACGGAAGGCGCCTGGACGTCACCGGTGCCGCCACCGCCGCCACCGCCGAAGTTCGGGGCCTTGATCGAGGCGAGGTAGGCGTCCTTGACGGTGTTCACCGTCGTCCAGTCGTCGTTCAGGATGCCGCCGGTGTCACCGGAGTTGGGGTTCCACGACCAGAACGTCCACTGGAAGGAGTCCGCACCGGCCGTTGCCGTCGGGCGCAGGTACTGCACCAGCGCCTTCAACCAGGTCTGGTCGACGGCGGACTGGAGCGTGGTGCCGAACTCGCCGACCCACACCGGGGCGATGTTCTGGTTGAACAGGTAGCCCCAGTTCTTGTCCCAGATGCCCGGCATGTTGGACGGGAAGCTCGGGTCGGAGAACCAGGTCTGCTGCGCCACGCTGGTCGCGTAGTCGTGCGCGGAGTACACCACCCGGTCGGCGACGCTCAGTTGGACCGGGTACTGGCCCGCGCCCTGCAGGTTGCCGCCCCACCAGTAGGAGCTGCCGTTGAAGCTCTGCACGCCCTCGACGAAGACCAGCAGCTTCGGGTTGGCCGACAGTACCGCCTCGCCGCCTCGCTGCGCCGCCAGCCGCCAGTCGGTGGCCTGGTCGCCGCAGCCCCAACAGGCCGGGTCGTGCGGCTCGTTGTGCAGGTCGATGCCGATCACCGCGGAGTTCCCGGCGTACCGGGCGGCGATCGACTTCAGGTTCGCCAACCAGGTCGACTCCGGCACCGCCGAGGTGTACCAGAGCGCCGACTGCCCGCCGGAGTCCGGGCGGTGGCGGTCCAGGATCACCTTCATGCCGATGCTGCCGGCGTAGTTGACCAGCTTGTCCATCACGCCGAGCGAGTTGAGGCCGACCAGGTCGGCGTTCATCCCGCTCGACGTGTTGATGCTGCTCGGAGAGGTGCCCTTGAAGATGTCGTCGCTGTACGGCATCCGGATGGTGTTGTAGCCCAGCGACTTCATCTGGTCGATCATCGACTTGTAGTCGCGGCTCCACAGGCCGTGGGGCACGTAGTTGGAGGTCTCGAAGCCGAACCAGTTGATGCCGGCGATCCGGACCGGGTTGCCAGCCTCGTCCAGGATCCGCCGCCCGCTGGTGTGCCAGTAGCCGGAACCGGCGGTGGCGGTGGTCGCGGCGGTGGCGGAGGCGGTGCTGCCCGCCGCGGAGGGAGCGGCGTGCGCGGCCGGGGCCGCCGGGAGGAGCAGGGCGGCCGCGAGGGCGCCGACGGCCAGGGCCGCGAGCCGGTGCGACAGGCGCCGGCGCAGGGAGGTGCGCATGGGGCTCGTTCCTCTCTGGACGCGTGGGGACGTCCGGGTGGGGGAGAGGGGGAGGAGTGGAACGCGAAAGGGAGCGCTCCCACAACTGAGTGGTGTGGCTGGGCACATGAAGCCAGATGGGGGATTGTTCGTCAAGAAACCTGGGAGCGCTCCCAATGGGAGTGGGGGAGCGGCGGGCGAGGCGCTGAAACGTACACGCCCCCGGGGGTCAGGGGCGGCCGCGCCACTGGAGGAGGGCGAGGGCGGCGCCGACCTCGACGGGGTGCTCGGCGAGCGGGCGGGGGAGCAGCAGGTCGGCGCGGGCCAGCCGGCGCAGCAGGGTGTTGCGGTGGGTGAAGAGCCGGGCGGCGGCGCGGGTGGCGTTGCACTGCTCGGCGAGGAACGCGCGTACGGTGTCGGCGAGTTCGGGCGGTGCGGTCTCCAGCGCGCCGAGGGTGCGTTTGACGAAGCGGTCGGCCCGTTCGGGGTCGGTGCTGAGCAGGGAGACGAGTTCCACCTCGTGGTGGAAGGCCAGCCGGGCGGGCGAGGTGAGGCGGACCAGCAGCTGCTGGGTGGTCAGGGCGTCGAGGTGGCTGCGGCGGAAGCCGTCCAGGCCCGGGGCGGTGGAGCCGACCGCGACCCGGACGTCCGGCAGCAGTTCCAGGGTGGCGTGGACCCGGTCGCGGTCGGGGCGGCCGTCCACCCAGAGCCAGCGGGTGGCGGTGCCGGCCAGGACGCTCAGTGCACGCGGCCGGTCGGCGGACTCGGCGAGCGCGTCGGCGGCCCGGTCGAGCTGCTGCAGGTCGGTGTCGGTGGCGTCGGTCCAGACGATCGCGGCGGTGTGCGTGCCCTGCAGCCGGTAGCCCAGCCGGCGTTCGGCGCGCTCCCGGGTGATCGGCGCGCCCTCCAGCAGCAGGGTGACGGTCTCCCGGCGCTCCGCGTGGGTGCCGCGGGTCAGCTCGTCCCGTTCGGCGCGCATCCGGACCGAGATCGCGCCCACGGTGTCGTCCAGGAAGGCGGAGATGGAGCGCAGCGACACGTCGAGGAGTTCGCGCAGCTCCTGCGGGTCGGTGGTGAGGGTGCAGGCGAGCTGCGTCCAGAGCCGCACGGCGGTGCTCTCGCCGACCCGGTAGGCGTCCAGGGCGGATTCGTCCAGGCCGCGCCGGACCATGTCCCGGGCCACGGCCAGCGGGGCCTCGGTGTCGTTGGCGGGGACGGGCTCGCCCGGGGCGCGGACGTTGGAGGCGGCCCAGAACAGCAGGTTGGAGCGGTTGGTGCGGCGCGTCCCCGCGGCCAGCACCGGGTCGGCGGCGATCTGCTGCCGGGACTCGCCCGCCAGGACCGCCGCGTCCAGCTCGGCGAGCCACTCGGGCGGCGGAGTGAGCGCGAGCTCGGCCCCGCAGCGGATCAGCTCCCGCACCCGGGGCGACGGTGGTGGCCACGACATGCGGTTCATCGTAGCGGTGCGGATCGTCACCCATGGCGCGCCCGGACGGTGCAGTCTGCACCTTGCCGGGCCACTCCGGCCGGTACCACCATGAACCCACTCCCGCCGCGCTGCCGCGGAGCCGCCCTCGACGTACGCCGGAGTCGCCCGTGTCCCCCACCTCTTCCCCCGCTGCCGCCGGTGCCGCCGCGGACTCCGCCGTCGAACACCTGGACGTCCTCGTCGTCGGGGCCGGTATCTCGGGCATCGGCGTCGCGCGGTACCTGAAGACCGAACTGCCGGCGAAGAGCTTCGCCGTCCTGGAGGGGCGCGGGGCGTCCGGCGGGACGTGGGACCTGTTCCGCTACCCCGGCATCCGCTCGGACTCCGACCTGCACACCTTCGGCTACGAGTTCAAGCCCTGGCGCGACCGGCAGTCGATCGCCGACGCGCCCCGGATCCTCGCCTACCTCCGGCAGACCGCCGCCGAGAACGGCATCGATGCGCACATCCGCTACCACCACCAAGTGCTCGGCGCGTCCTGGTCGACCGACCGGGCGCGCTGGACGGTCGAGGTCGAGCGCACCGACACCGGCGAGCGCACCACGCTGACCTGCGGCTGGCTGTTCAGCGCGGGCGGCTACTACCGCTACGACGAGGGCCACACCCCGCACTTCGAGGGCCGCGAGCAGTTCCGGGGCACCATCGTCCACCCCCAGCACTGGCCCGCGGAGCTGGACTACGCGGGCAAGCGCGTGGTGGTGATCGGCAGCGGCGCGACCGCCGTCACCGTCGTCCCCGCGATGGCCGCCACCGCCGGGCACGTGACCATGCTGCAGCGCACCCCGAGCTACGTCATGCCGGTGCCGCGCAAGGACGTGATCGCCAACGCGTTGAAGCTCCTGCTCGGCCCGCGGCGCGGCTACGCGCTGACCCGGCGCAAGAACATCGCCCAGCAGCGGCTGGTCTGGTCGTTCTGCCGCAAGCACCCGAAGGCCGCGCGCCGCCTGATCCGCTGGGTCAACTCCCGGATGCTGCCCGCCGGTTACCCCGTCGACGAGCACTTCAACCCGCCGTACGACCCGTGGGACCAGCGGCTGTGCGCCGTCCCCGACGGCGACCTGTTCCGGGCGATCCGGGCGGGCCGCGCCTCGGTGGTCACCGACCGGATCGCCGGCTTCACCGAAACGGGCCTGCGGCTGGAGTCCGGCCGGGAGTTGGCGGCGGACGTGGTCGTCACCGCCACCGGCCTCAACGTCCAGGCCTTCGGCGGCCTGCGGCTCACCGTCGACGGCCGGGAGGTGCGGCTCGCCGACACCCTGGCCTACAAGGGCATGATGCTCTCCGGCGTGCCGAACTTCGCCTTCGCGATCGGCTACACCAACTCCTCCTGGACGCTGAAGATCGGCCTGCTGTGCGAGCACTTCTGCCGCCTGCTGGCCCACCTGGACGCCCACGGCCACGACACCTGCCGCCCCGAGCCCGCCGACCCCGACATGCCGACCCGCCCCTTCCTCGACTTCGGCGCCGGGTACGTCCGGCGCGCCGTCGACTCGCTGCCCCGCCAGGGCGACCGGATGCCGTGGCTGACCTCGATGGACTACCGCGACGACGTCCGGCTCCTCCGCTCCGGCACCGTCGCCGACCCCGAACTGCACTGCTCCCGCTCCGCCGACCGGGCCCGGGTGGACGTGTGAGGCGGGCCGTACCGCCCGTTCCGGCTGGGTTCGGGCGGAACGGGCGCCGAGGGATCAGGAGTTGAGGGCCGACCACTTCCAAGTGCCGTTGACCCGGACGTACAGGCGCTGGTTCGCGGTGTCGACGGCGAGGGTGCCGTTGGCCGGCTGCTTGCTGAAGGAGGCGTCCGAGACCGGGCCGTTGACCAGGCGCAGCGGCGGGTTGGGTGCGTTGGTCGCGGGTACCGTGTTGCCGCCCTGGCTACCGGTGTTGGCGTAGGTGTTCTCCAGCCGGAAGTCGCCCGCGCTGCCGGTCTGGTAGTACACGTGGTGCCCGGTCGGCGCGGTGCCGTACAGGCCGACCACGTCGCGCAGCACCGCCGTGGTGCCCGGCCCCGCGTACAGGTCGATGCCCGAATTGACGGTCGCCACCGAGCCGTTGGCGATCAGCACGTTCTCCAGGCTGGAGGCGACCGGCGCCCAGCCGATGATGTTCTGCGGCGTCGCGGCGCTGCCGGCGGCGAAGTTGCCCGCGTAGCAGTAGATGTTGCGGGCGTGCACGTGCTTGCTGGACGCGTCGACCTTGAAGTGCGGGCCGCCCTGCATCTGCGAGGTCTCGAACTTGCAGTCCGTGACGTAAATGCCGTTCGGGTTGTTGGAGTTGCTGCCCGCGGTGATCCACAGCGCGCCGGTGCCGAACGCCTCGAACCGGCAGCCGACCACGTGCACCTGGTTGGTGTTGTCGACGCTGGAACCCCACCCGGTGATGGCCGAGGCGTTGCGCAGCCACATGTTGGGCTTGCTGGAGTTCGCCGGGCCGGTGCTGGACTCCACGACCAGGTTGGCGAAGCGCGAGTCCCACAGCTCCACGCCGTCGACGCAGATGTCGAGGTTGTTGGTGATGTAGACGTCCCGGACGACGGTGTTGTCGTTGTAGTACAGCTCCAGGACCAGGCCGGACCTGTTGTTGCCGTTGAAGCCCAGGTCCTCCACCGCGCAGTAACGCCGGTGCGTGGCGCCGCTGTTGTCCGGTCCCGCGCCCGAGATCCGGAGCAGGATGCCGTCCGCGCCCTTCACCAGCATCGCGGCCTTGCTGCTCGCGCCGACCAGCCGGATGCCGTTGCCGCCGACCGTGAGCGCGGGCGTGCCGCCGTTCGGCTTCACCAGGTAGCGGCCGCCCGGGAAGTACACCGTGCCCCCGCCCGCCGCGGCCGCCGCGTCCAGCGCGCCCTGGACGGCGGCCGTGTCGTCGGTGGTCCCGTCGCCGACCGCGCCGTGGTCCCGGACACTGAACCAGTCGCCCGCCCCGCCGGTGGTCGTCCCCGCGGCGGCGGCGCTGCCACTGCCGGCGGCGACGGTCGCGCCCGCGACGCCCGCCACCGCGCCGGTCAGCAGTGCGCGACGGCGCAGCGCGTCCGTCCTGGTGCTGCGGCCGGATGCGTCCTTGGTCATTCGAGGCCCCCCTCTGCGATCGCCCGGGCGTGTCCCGGGCGCACGGCAAGATCGCACGGACACGGAGCAACGGTCAATGACAGAACGGTGGAGGGTGGGGGCAAGAGGATGCTGATGATTCGTCAGGAAAGCTGTGGTGGCAGCCAGTTGTAGGTTTCGGCGGACCGGTCGAGCAGAACCCGGGTGGGGAGCCGGCCGGCCAGGGCGAGGGCGGTGTCGCGGAGGGCGGTGCCCGGCCGGGAGCGGATCGCCACCAGGCGTCCCACGGTGCGCGAGCCGGCCACGATCCGGGAGGTCCGGGGCAGGCGGGCGGCGGTGTAGGCGGCGAGGGCGGCAGCCGGGTCGGGGACGGGGGTTGGGTCGGGGGCGGAGCCGGGGCGGGCTGCGGCGGCCAGGACGAGGGCGTCCTCGACGGCCTGGCAGGCGCCCTGGCCCTGGAACGGCGACATGGCGTGCGCGGCGTCGCCGAGCAGGGCGACCCGGCCGCGGTGGAAGGCGGGCAGGGGCGCCGCCGACTCCAGCACGTCGTGGCGCAGCACCCGGTCCGGCGCGACCTGCCGCAGCAACTCCGGGACGGGCGCGCACCAGGAGCCGAAGCGGCGCAGCAGTTCGGCGTGCTCGTCGCCGTCGGCGGCCCGCCCGCCGGCCGGGGCGAGGGCCGCCGCGTACAGGTACACCCGGCCGGCGGCCAGCGGGACGACGCCCACCAGCGCGCCGCGTCCCCACACCTCGCCGACGGCGGCCGGGGCCTGCGCGGGGCGGTCGATGACGGTCCGCCAGGTGGTGAACCCCGAGTAGTGCGGCCCCGGGTGGTCCGGGAACAGCGTGCCCCTGGTCGCGGAGCGCAGGCCGTCGGCGCCCACCACGAGGGCGGCCCGCCGCTCGCCGTCCGGGGTGGTGACGACGGCGGGCCGGAGCGCGTCGCCGGGATCGGTCAGCGCGGCCGGGGAACCGGTACGGACGGTGCCGGGCGGGAGGGCGTCCAGCAGGGCGGCGATCAGCTCGGCCCGGGCGACGGCGAGCACCGGGTCGCCGAAGTGCGCCTCGACCGCGCCGGTGTCGGTGCGTGCCAGCCAGCGCCCCGATGGCCGCCGCAGCCCGACCGCCGGATGCGTCACGGCGAGCGCGCGCAGTCGGGCGCCGAGGCCGAGCGCGTCCAGGGCGCGCAGGGCGTTGGGCGCGAGGGTCAGCCCGGCCCCGACCGGCTCCAGGCTCGCCGCGCGCTCGTGGACGGTGACCGGCAGGCCGCGGCGGTGCAGGGCGAGGGCGGCGGTCAGGCCGCCGATGCCGCCGCCGATGACGATCGCGTGCGGGTGGCTGGTCCAGCTCATGGCAGTGCCTTCCCTTTGCCGACTACAGGTGTAGTGTGCGGCTCCGCGGTCGAGCGTACTACTCCTGTAGTTCCGGGGGAGGGTGGCGGGGGTGAGCTGGTTTTGGGGAGCGGGCGGGGCGCGGGGCATGATCGGGGGGTGACCGTGCCGCGCCCCGTCCTGATCGCCGATGCCGCGATCGTCGTCATCGCCGAACGCGGCCTGCGCGGCCTGACCCACCGTGCCGTGGACGAGGCGGCCGGACTGCCCACCGGCTCCACCTCCAACCTGGCCCGGACCCGCTCGGCGCTGCTCGAACTGGCGCTGGTGCGGATCGCCGAGGTCGAGGCGGGCAGCCTGACGGGCGGCACGGTGCCGGGCGGGGGCGGGGGCGGGGCATCCGGCGGTGGCGAGGCGGTTGGCGGGGTGGCCGACGGGGCAGTCGGCGGGACGGTCGACGCGGCGCGGGAACTGTTCGTGGGCGTGATCGCGGACGGGCTGCACCACGCGCTCACGGCCGGGCGGGTGCTGACCGTCGCGCGGATCGAACTCGCGCTGGAGGCCGCCCGGCGGCCCGAACTGCGCGTCGTCTACGACCGGCTGGGGGCGGGCTTCCTGGCGGTGGCGGTCGCGCTGCTGGAGCGCTGCGGGGCGGCGGACCCGGTCGCGGACGCCCGGCGCCTGGTGCGCTGGTGCGAGGGCGTCCTGTTCAACGGGACGGCGGGCAGCGGCCACGCGCACCCACCGACCCGGGCGGAACTCGCCGCCGACGCCTCCCGCTACCTCGACGCGCTGCTGGCAGGGTAACGGCGGGGCACGGGGCAGCGGCGGGACACGGGGGAGCGGCGGCCGGGCGGAGGGCTCGCGCCGGGGAGTCGGTAAGCGCTTTCCCGTTGGGTGGAGACGGGGGTCGTGGGTACGGGGGACTCCGACAAGATCGACGGGCGGAAGCTGGTAGCTGTCCCCACCCCGCGGGCTCCGTCCGGGTGGAAAGGATGGAGGTCCGGCCGACCATGTCGACGGGTGGTGTGCGGCGGTGGGTGCCGTCGGCGCTCCCGTGCGGTGGCGGCGAGGGTCCAGAACCGAGGAGACCGATGACCGTCCGTGAGATCAAGCCCGGCAACCGTGGCTTCCTGTACGTCAACTGCCACCCGCAGGGCTGCGCCGACGTGGTCGACGACCTGTGGCGGCGCACCCCCGGACCGGTCGCGGCGGCGGAGGAAGCGGCGGCGGAGGAAGCGGCGGCGGAGACGGGTGCGGGCGCGGGAACGGGCTCGGGTGCGGGCTCGGGTGCGGGCGCGGGAACGGGCTCGGAGCGGCCGGTCGCGCTGATCATCGGCTCCAGTGCCGGGTACGGTCTCGCGGCCACGGTGGGGGCGCTGCGCACCTACGGGATGCGGGGGCTCGGGATCGCCTTCGAGGCGCCGGAGACCGAGCGGCGGACCGCCTCGGCGGGCTGGTACCGGACCGCCCGGGTGGCCGAACTGGCCGGTGCGGGGAGCGGGTTCGCGTTCCTCAACGCCGACGCGTTCTCGGCCGGGGCGAAGCAGCGGGCGCTCGACCACCTGGCCGAGCGGTACGGCCGGGTCGATCACGTCCTCTACAGCGTGGCCGCGCCGCGGCGGACCGATCCGGCGACCGGCGAGGTGCACCACTCGGTGATCAAGCCGCTGGGCTCCGCGTACCGGGCCAAGACGCTGCAGTACGAGGGCGACACGCCGACGGTCGGTGCGCTGGAGCTGGAGCCGGCCACCGAGGCGGAGCGGGCGGCGACCGAGCAGGTGATGGGCGGCGCGGACTGGGAGCTGTGGATCGAGGCCCTGCTGGAGCGCGGGCTGGTCGGGGAGGGCTTCCGCACGGCGGCGCTGTCCTACGTCGGCTCCGAGCTGACCGCGCCGATCTACCGGGCCGGGACGATCGGCGCCGCCAAGCAGCACCTGGAGGACACCGCCCGCCGCCTGCACGCCCGGCTGGCCCCGCTCGGCGGGCAGGCCCACACCGTGGTGGCGGGCGCGGCGGTGACCCAGGCGTCCACCGCGATCCCGTCCATCGCCCTCTACACGGGTCTGCTCCGGGCCGTTCTCGGCGACGGTTTCCGGAGCACCGCCGACCAGGCCGCCGACCTGTGGCGGCAGCTCACCGGCGCGGCCCCGCTGCGGCTCGACGCGGAGCAGCGGGTCCGGCTGGACGGCTGGGAGTTGGACCCGAAGGTGCAGGAGGAGGTGCACGCGCGCTGGGCCGCCGCGGACCCCGGGTCGGTGGCCGGGCTGGCGGACACCGAGTGGTTCCGGGCCGAGGTCGGCCGGCTCTACGGCTGGCACGTGCCGGGCACCGACTACACCACCCCGGTCGAGACCACCGTCCCCTGGCCGAACGGCAGTTGAGGGCTGTCGATCGGCCGGCCGGTCGGTCCGGGGTTCCTGTTTCGGGCCCCGGAGCGGCCGGTCAGTCGTCGGTGTCGGTGCCGGTGCCGGGGGCGTTGTCGGTGCTGGTGTCGGTGTCGGTGGACGCGTCGAACCAGTCGCGGCCGGCCGCCCAGTGGGTGACCCAGTCCGTGAAGCCGAGGGCGGCGGTGGTGCGGCCGAAGTCGGCTTCGGACGGGCCGCCGTAGGGGGCGGCGCCCTCGCCGGTGTCCAGCCAGAGGCGGCCGCGCTGCGGGCCGGTGACCACCAGGTGCCAGTACATGCCGCAGCCCTCGGTGCCGAGCACGATCGAGCCGTGGTCGGTGACCCGGCCCACCAGGTCGTCGAACTCGTCCTCGGGGGTGTCCTCGTCGTCCTCCCAGAGCCAGGCGGCGTCGAGCGGGAACGGCTGCGACAGGTCGCGCTCCGGTCGGCCGGCGCCCCAGTCGGAGGGCAGGTCGGCGAGGGCGACCAGGCCGTACTCGGGCGGGCCGGCGGGTGAGCCGTCGGCGATCTCCGCGACGAAGGTGCGGTAGGGCTCGGGCAGGACGACGCCGTGCGCGGCCTCGAAGGCGTGCACGCCCGCCCAGCCGAGAGCGGTGTCGCTACGGCCGTCGGCCGCGAACGCGGCCCGCAGGGCAGCCAGTTCGGCCGGATCGGGAGACTCGGTGTTCATGGGCCATGCCTACCACGGCGGTCGGACGCCGGACCGGTGGGCTGCGGGCGGACGGTGGGCTGCGCCGGTGCGCGGGCGCTGTGCGCGGCGGTCCGTCAACCGGCCGGGAATGGACATCTGTTGGGGTGCTGTCGACCGAGTAGTGGCCAGAATCCGCTGTGGTCGCGTCGGTTGGCGGTGGAATCCGACAGTTCGCTTACCGTGAAGGACTCTTGACGGTCTGTGTGTTTTTTGAAAATCTCTCCGGGGTCTGGGCCGACGGCTCCCGCCGTGCGGGTGGGGACCGATGCTGATCCGGCGGTGCGCAGGGGGAGGTCGATCGGTCCGACAGGAAAGCGCACTGTATACGGATCGTCGAATCGAGCAGCCCCATGTCCCTGCCGTCAGTCGTGCCCGCGTCTCCCTTTCAGCAGGGCATCTGGTTCACCGAGCGCCTTGCCGAGGTGCACGGGGCGTACCACCTCGCGGTGCGCCTGTCCTTCGCGCGGGTGGACGAGGAGGCGCTCGCGCGGGCGGTGGCGGTGGTGGTGGAGCGGCACGCCGCGTTGCGGCAGGGGTTGGTGGAGCAGGGCGGCGAGATCGTGCTGGTGCCCGCGCCCGTGCCGGTGCTGGAGGTCGTGGACGGGGCGGCCGGGGAAGCGCTGGACGGGCTGCTGCGGGCCGAGTGGTCCCGGCCGTTCGAGCCCGGGGCGGCCCCGGCGCGGTTCCGGCTGTTCCGGGGCGCGGACGGGGCGGCCGACCTACTGGTGACGGTCCATCACGCCGTCTTCGACGGCGAGTCCAAGGACGTGCTGCTCGCCGACCTGGCGGCGGCCTACGCCGGGCACGTGGTCGGGGGCGAGGGTGGGGTCGGGGTCGGGACCGGTGCGGCGGTCGGTGCGGGGGAGGACGTCGGGTGGGTGCCGCCGAGCGCCGAGCAGGTGCGGCGGGCCGCCGAGTGGTTCGGGCCGCGGTGGGCGGCGGCCACGGAGCCGGTGCTGCCCGGACTGCCCCGGGCCGTCACGACCGCCGCGCCGGGCGAGCAGGTGCGGTGGCTGCTGGACGCCGGGGCGCGGGCGCGGGTCGCCGGGGCGGCGCGGCGCAGTGGGGTCACCGTCTTCGAGTACCTGCTGGCCGCCCTGCACGGGCTGCTGCTGCGCTACGGCGGCGGGTCGGTGCCGGTCTCGGTCCCGCTGTCCGCCCGGACGCCCGAACTGGACGGTCGGATCGGCCTGTTCGTGAACGAGTTGCCGGTGTGCGCGCCGGCCGGCGTCGATACCGGGACGCCGTTCGCGGCGTACGCGCGGGCGGTCCGGGCCGAGGCGCGGGCCGGGTACCCGTTCCGGACGGTGCCGTTCGCCGCCGCGGTGCCCGGGCTAGGTCCCCGGGTGGCGCTGGCCCCCGTCTCGTTCGGCTACCGCCGTTCGGCAGAAGGCGAGTTGCTTTTCCCGGATGGCGAAGTCCGGGTGGACCGGGCGGTGTTCACCGGCGCGGCCCGCAACACCCTGCACCTGCAGGTGGTGGACAGCGCCGACGGCCTGTGCTTCTCCCTCCAGTACGCCCCCTCCGTGCTCGCCGCCGAGGCCGCCGACCGGATCGCCGGACACTTCCGCACCCTGCTGGACGGCGCCGTCGCCGACCCCGAAGTTCCGCTCGGCGAGCTGCCGTTGCTGACCGCCACCGAAGCCGGGCGGCTGGCCGGGTGGGCCACCGGCGGGCGCGTCCGCATCGACCACGACGCTCCCGGGGGCGCCCGTACCGTGCTCGACCTGGTGCGCGAGCAGGCCCGGCTCCGGCCGGACGCGCGCGCCGTGACCGCCGTGGACAATGAACTGACCTACCGTCAGCTGATAAGAAGAATCGAGGAGTTGGCCGGTCGGCTGCGCACGGCCGGGGTCCGGCCCGGGGACGTGGTGGCACTGCTGGTCGGACGGACGGCCGAGCTGCCCGCCCTGCTGCTGGCCGTGCACGCGGCTGGCGCCGCCTACCTGCCGCTGGACCCGGCGCACCCGAGCGAGCGCTCCGCGTTCGTGCTCGCCGACTCCGGTGCCGCGCTGCTGGTCGCGGACCGCGACCCCGGTCCCGAGCTGGCCGGGTCGGTGCCGGCGGTGCTGCGCCTCGACGGCCCCGGTGCGGAGTCGGGGGAGGACATCGGCGGTGGCGGCCCCGGCCCGGGCCAACTGGCGTACGTGCTGTACACCTCGGGTTCGACCGGCCGGCCGAAGGGCGTGGAGGTCGGGCACCGGGCACTGCTGAACCTGCTGCGCTCCTTCGCGGCGGACCTCGGGTCCGGCCCGCCGGACGTGTGGCTGGGCCTGACCTCGCTCTCCTTCGACATCTCCGGGCTGGAACTGCTGCTGCCGCTGGCCACCGGCGGCCGGCTGGTCCTCGCCGCCGACGGCGCCGCCACCGACGGGCCCGGCCTGCGCGACCTGCTCCGCCGCGAGGGCGTGACGCACGTGCAGGCCACCCCGTCCGGCTGGCGGGTGCTGCTCGGCGGCGGTGCTCCGTCGTCCGCTGCCGGGCGGCCGAACCAGGGAGTCGGGCTGCCGGACGAGGGTGCCGGGCGGCCGGAGGACGGTGGCGTGCTGCCGTTCGGTCTGACGGCGCTGGTCGGCGGCGAGGCGCTGCCGCTCCCGCTGGCCCGTGAACTGCGCGCCGCCGTGGGCCGGTTGATCAACGTGTACGGGCCGACCGAGACCACCGTCTGGTCCACCGCCGCCGAGATCGGCCCGGACCCGGCGGCCGTGCGGATCGGCCGGCCGATCGCCAACACCCGTGCGTACGTGCTCGATCCGGTGCTGCGGCCGCTCCCGGCCGGCGTCCCCGGCGAGCTGTTCCTCGGCGGCGACGGCTTGGCCGAGGGCTACCGGGGCCGCCCCGGGCTGACCGCCGAACGCTTCCTCCCCGACCCGTTCGCCGCGGGCCGACTCCTGGACGGTGCAAGGATGTACCGCACCGGGGACCTCGCCGCCTGGACCGCCGACGGCGAACTCGAGTACCACGGCCGGCTCGACCAGCAGGTGAAGCTGCGCGGCCACCGGATCGAACCGGGCGAGATCGAGTCCGCGCTGCTCGCCCACCCGGCGGTGGCCGAGGCGGCGGTGAGCGTGCACACCCCGCCCGGGGGCGAAGCCGTCCTGGTCGGCCACCTGGTGCCCGGCGCCGCGCCCGTGCCGGACGCCGAGCTGGTCGAGCACCTGCGGCGCACCCTGCCCGCGGTGATGGTGCCGCGCCGCTGGATCCGCCTGGAGCGGATGCCGCTCACCCCCAACGGCAAGCTCGACCGTCGCGCGCTGTCCGCTCTGCCCGAACCGGTGCCGGAGGCGCTGCCGGTGACCTCCGTGGCGGACCCCGACGGTGGTGGTGACGGTGACGGGCTGGCGGCGGCGGTGGCGGAGATCTGGGCGCAGGTGCTCGGGCTGCCCTCGGTCGGGCCGGAGGAGGACCTGTTCGATCTCGGCGGGCACTCGCTGACGATCGTCCAGATCACCTCGCGCATCCGCGAATCGCTGGGCGTGGAACTCGACTTCGACGTGTTCTTCGACGTTCCGACGCCGGTCGGCATCGCCGCCGCCGTCCGCGACGGCCGCTGACCGTCCGGCGGCCGCTGACCGCCCCGGCGGCCGCTCCGCCCGCCGTCCCGGACCCGTGCCACCGGTGGCGCCCCGCCCCGGCCGTGCCTTCCCCTCCCTGCCCGAACGGACACCGATGACCGAGACCCAGGACCTGCCCGCCGGCTGGTCCGACGCGAAGAAGGCCCTGCTGGCCCGCCGGCTGCGCGGTGGCGCGGCGCCGGTGCAGGTGGTGCGGCCGAGGGCGGCCGGGAGCCGGCCGCCGCTGTCCAGCGGGCAGGAACGGCTCTGGTTCATGGACCAGTTCACGCCCGGCAGCACCGCCTACGCGCTCGCCCCGGCCCGCCGGCTGCGCGGCCCGCTGGACCGGGCGGCCGTGGACGCCGCCCTCGGGGCGCTGGTGGCCCGGCACGAGAGCCTGCGGATGGCGTTCCCCTCGACCGAGGACGGCACCGCCGAAGTGCTGATCGCCGAACCCGGGCCGTTCCCCGCCGAGTTCACCGACCTGTCGGCCGCCGAGGATCCGGCCGCCCGGGCGGCGGAGCGGATCGGCCGGTCGCTGGCCCGCCCGTTCGACCTGGCGGCGGGACCGCCGGTGCGGGCGCTGCTGCTCCGCCTCGGCCCGGAGGACCACGTCCTCGCGCTGGTGCTGCACCACATCTGCTGCGACGGCTGGTCGATCGACCTGCTGCACCGCGAGTTCGCCGCCCTGTACGCCGAGTACGCCCACGGGACGCCCGCCGCGCTGCCCGAACTCCCGGTCCAGTTCGGCGACTTCGCACAGTGGCAGCGCGAGCGCCTGGAGTCCGGGGAGCTCGCCGCCGCCCGCGCCCACTGGCGGGCCGAGCTGGCCGGGGTGCCCGCCCTGGACCTGCCGGTCGACCGGCCGCGCCCACCGCTGCTGACCTTCGACGGCGCCGCGCTCGAACTGCACTGGGACCCCGAGCTGTTCGCGGCGGTCCGGGCCTGCGCCCGGGCGCACGACGCCTCCCCGTACATGGTGCTGATGGCGGGCCTCCAGGTGCTGCTCGGCCGCCACGCGGGGCAGCGCGACTTCGCGGTCGGGTCGGCCGTGGCCGGCCGCCTGCACCGCGAACTGGAGGGCGTGGTCGGGGCGTTCGTCAACATGCTGCCGATCCGGGCCCGGCTGGACGGCGACCCGGACTTCACCGAACTGCTCGGCCGGGTCCGGGAGACCACACTCACCGCGTACACCCACCAGGAGGTGCCGTTCGAGCAGATGGTCGCCGACCTGGACGTGGAACGGGACGTCAGCCGGTCGGCCGTCTTCCAGACCACCTTCGCCTTCCAGAACTACGGCGACAGGTCCGTCCAGGCCGGGCCCGCGACGGAAGCCGCGGCCGGGCCCGGGACGGAAGCCGCGGCCGGGCCCGGGACGGAAGCCGCGGCCGGACCCGCCACGGAGGCGGAGGGTTTCGGCTACCGGGCCGTCAGCACGCACGCCGACCTCTCGTTCTACCTGCGCGAGCGCACCGACGGCGGCCTGTACGGGCTGGTGACCTACCGCACCGACCTGTTCGACGCCGCGACGGTGCGGGCCCTGGTCGACCGCTACGAGACGCTGATGGCCGCCGCCCTCGCCGACCCGTCCCGTCCGGTCGCCGAACTCCCGCTGCTGACCCGGGCGGAGCGCACCGCCGTCACCGGGGCCTGGTCCACCGGCCCGCAGGTGCCGTCCGGCGGCCCCGCCACGCTGACCGCGTTGCTCGCCGAGACCTTCCGGACGGCCGGGGACCGCCCCGCCGTCGTCGGCGAGAGCGGTGGACTGACGTACCGTCAGCTCGACCGGCGGGCCAACGGGTTGGCCCGTGCGATCAGGGCGGCGGGCATCGGGCCGGACGACCGGGTCGCGGTCTGCCTGGAGCAGTCGCCCGAACTGGCCGCCGTCCTGGTCGCCGTGCTCAAGGCCGGCGGCGCCTACCTGCCGCTCGACCCCGAACAGCCGCCTGCCCGGCTGACCCGGCTGGTCGCCGACTCCGGCGCGAAACTGCTGATCACCGACTCCGCGCTGCGGGAGCGCTTCGGCGAGCACGGCGCGGCGGAACTCCTGCTCGACCGGCAGGAGCCGGTGGAGAGTGCGGACGCCCCCGAGGAGGTCTCCGGCCCGGACCACCTGGCCTACGTCATCTACACCTCCGGCTCCACCGGGCACCCCAAGGGCGTCGCCGTCCAGCACCGGCAACTGCTCAACTACCTGGCGGGCGTGGCCGAGCGGCTGCGGATCGAGCCGCACGGCCGCTACGGGCTGCTCCAGTCGCTGGCCTTCGACTTCAGCATCACCATGCTCTACCTGGCGCTCACCACCGGCGGCACCGTGCACCTGCTGCCGCGCCGGATCTCCGGGGCCGAACTCGCCGCCAAGAACGCCGAACTCGGCCTGGACTACCTGAAGATGACGCCGTCCCACCTGGCGGCGCTGACCGCCGACGCGCCGGCGGAGCGACTGCTGCCCGCGAAGGCGCTCGTCCTCGGCGGCGAGGCGTCCGCCTGGGCCTGGGCCGCCGAACTCGCCGCCCTCGGGCGGTGCGCCGTCTTCAACCACTACGGCCCGACCGAGGCCACCGTCGGCGTCACCGTCTTCGAGGTCACCCCGCAGGACGCGGCGCCGCCCGGCAGCACGCCGATCGGCACGCCGCTGGCCGGGGCCCGCTGCTACGTCCTCGACGCGAGGCGGCAGTTGGTACCGCCCGGAGTCACCGGCGAGCTGTACCTCGGCGGCGACCGCCTCGCCCGCGGCTACCTCGGCCGACCCGAGCAGACCGCCGAGCGCTTCCTGCCCGACCCCTTCGCCTCCGGTGACACGGCTGTGGGGGCGGGGACGGGGAGCGAGGGATTGACCGGGGGGAGCCGGGGCGCCCGGATGTACCGGACCGGGGACCTCGTGCGCTGGCGTGCGGACGGCGCGCTGGAGTACCTGGGTCGGGCCGACGACCAGATCAAGGTGCGGGGCTACCGGGTCGAGCCCGGGGAGGTCGAGGCGGCGCTGGCCGCGCTGCCCGGGGTGACGCAGGCGGTGGTGCTGGCCCGGGGGGAGGGGGTCCGGCAGGGACTGGTCGCGTACGTCGAGCGGCCCGGGGGCGAACCCGGGCCCGGTGCGGCCGAGTTGCGGGGCGCGCTGGCCGAGGTGCTGCCCGAGTGGATGGTGCCCGCCAGGTACGTCGTACTGGAGCGGCTGCCGCTGCTCGCCCACGGCAAGGTCGACCGGAGGGCGCTGCCCGAGCCCGAGGCCGCTGCGTCGACCGCCGAGCACGTCGAACCGGAGGGGGAGGTCGAGACCGTCGTCGCCGGGATCTGGGCGGCCCTGCTCGGGGTCGAGCGGGTCGGAGCGGACGACGACTTCTTCGAGCTGGGCGGACATTCGCTGCTGGCCACCCAGGTGGTCGCCCGACTGCGCCGGGCCTTTCCCGAACTCGCCACCCCGGTCGGGGTGATGGACCTGTTCCGGTTCCCCACCGTGCGCCGGCTCGCCGCACTGGTCGCCGACCCGGCGGCCGACCGGGGGCCGCGGGGCCTGCTGCACCGGCTCACCCCCGACCGGGCCCGCACCGTCGGCACGGTCGTCTGCACCCCGTACGGCGGCGGCAGCGCGCTGATCTACAAGCCGCTCGCCGACGCGCTGCCCGCCGACTGGGCGCTGTACTCGCTCGCCGTGCCCGGGCACGAGCTGGGGGAGGAGGCGATGGACATCGACGAGGTCGCCGAGCGCTGTGCGCGCGAGATCGTCGACGGCGTCACCGGGCCGATCGTGCTCTACGGGCACTGCGGCGTCGGCGTCCGGCTCGCCGTCGAGGTCACCCGCCGGGTCGAGGCCGCCGGGCGGACCGTGGACGCCGTCCACCTCGGCGGGATCTTCCCGTTCGCCCGCCCGCGCGGCCGCGGCGCCGCCGTCGGCGAGTGGTGGGCGGATACCGTCGACCGGCTGCGCAGCGACCAGGGCATGATCAACGCGCTGGCCGCGGCCGGACTCGACACCGAGGACACCGACCCCGAGCAGCTGCGCCTGATCGTGCGCAACCGGCGCACCGGAACGCGGGACGCCGAACGGTACTTCACCCGGCTGTTCGAGAGCGCGGACGGCCGGATCGCGGCCCCGGTGGTCGCGGTGTGCGGCGAGCGCGACCCGTCCACCGAGTTCTACCAGGAGCGCTACCGGGAGTGGCACCGGCTCAGCGACACCGCCGCCGTCGTGGTGCTCGACGAGGCCGGACACTTCTACCTCAAGTACCGGGCCGCCGAACTCGCCGACATCCTCACCGGCGTGCACCGTTCGATCGCCGACGGGCGCGAGGACCGGCACCGCCGCACCGAGCGCTCCAGCTGGTGGCTGGAGGGCATCTCGCGCGACAACTCGGCTGCGCCCGAGGCGACTTCGAGCAGGGTCCGGCCGACCGTGCGGCGCTTCCTGACCGTCGCCTCCGGGCAGCAGGTGTCGATGATCGGCTCCGCGCTGACCGAGTTCGCGCTGCCGGTCTGGATCTACCTGCGGACCGGCTCGCTCGCCCAGTTCGGCCTGCTCGCCGCCTGCGGACTCGTCCCCGGCATCCTGGCCGCCCCGCTGGCCGGCGCCGTCGTCGACCGCGGCGACCGCCGACGCACCATGCTGTACGGCGACCTGGCGGCCGGGCTCACCCAGGCCCTGCTGCTCGTCCTGTACCTCACCGGGGGCCTGCGGGTCTGGCACGCCTACCTGCTGATCGGCGTGCTCTCCGCCGCGCTGACCTTCCAACGGCTGGCCTGGAACGCCGCCGTCCCGCAACTCGTGCCCAAGCGCTACCTCGGCCGGGCCAACGGCGTGGTCCAAATGCTGTTCGGACTGGCCCAGTTCCTCGTCCCGGTGTTCGCCGTCGGCCTGCTCGCCGCGATCGGGCTCGGCGGCATCCTCGCCCTCGACGTCGGCAGCTACGCCTGCGCGCTGGCCGTCACCCTCACCGTCCGCTTCCCCGACCTGATGGGCGCGGTGCGCCGGGAGAGCGTCGCCGCCGAGATCCGGGCCGGGTTCCGGCGCGCCCTGGGCAGCCGCAACTTCCGCGCCATGCTGCTGTTCTTCGCCGTGCTGAACATCTTCCTCTCCCCGTTGTTCCTGCTCACGACCCCGCTGGTGCTGTCCTTCGCCCGACTCCCCGCCGCCGGCTGGGTCGCCACCGCCGCCGGGGCCGGCGCCGTCCTCGGCGGGCTCACCCTGCTGGTGTGGGGCGGGCCGCGCCGACTGCGGCTGCGCGGCGTCCTGCTGTGCACCCTCGTCCTCGCCGCGGCCTGCCTGCTCACCGGCCTGCGCCCGTCGCTGGCCACCGTCGTCCCCGGCGCGTTCGCCATGGCGTTCGGCCTGGCCCTGGTCAACGGCGTCTACGCCACCATCGTGCAGACCAAGGTCCCGCTGCGCTTCCACGGCCGCGTCATCGCGGTCAACACCATGGTCGCCTGGTCGACCCTCCCGGTCGGCTTCGCCCTGGTCGCCCCGCTCGGCCCGAAGATCCTGCAACCCCTGATGGAACCCGGCGGCGCCCTCGCCGACACCGTCGGCCGCCTGATCGGCACCGGCCCCGGACGCGGGATCGGCCTGCTCTACCTGCTGTTCGGCCTCGCCATGGCCGCCCTGGTCCTGGCCTGCCTCGCCGTCCCCGCGCTGCGGCACTTCGACCGCGACGTGCCCGACGCCGAACCCGACGACCTGATCGGCCTCCAGGCCGTCCGGGAACGGGCCGCCGCGGCCCCGCCCCCCGTCTGCTCCGCCGTCCCGTCCTCCGCAGCGCAGCCCGACCCGACGAAGGTGACCGCCCGGTGAGCAGCACCGCCCTCCACCCGCTGACCGGCGAGCAGCGCCGGCTCTGGTTCCTCCAGCAACTGCGCCCGGACGACCCGGGGTTCAACATGTACCTGAACCGGCGCTGGAGCGGCCCGCTCGACGCCGACGCCCTGCGCGCCGCGCTGCGTCGGCTCACCGGGCGCCACGAGATCCTGCGCACCCGCTTCGACCTCGACCCGGACGGCGGCGAGCAGCCCGTCCAACTCGTCCAGCCGGCGGAGGAGATCAGGATCGTTCGGGTGCAACTCCCGGACGGGGCAGACGAGTCGGCGTTCACGGCGGCCTGCCGCCCGTACGTGAACGCGCCGTTCGACCTGGCGGCCGGGCCGCCGCTGCGGGTGGTGCTGGTCAGCTCGGGGGAGCGGGAACACGCGTTGAGCGTGCTGGTCCACCACATCGTCGCCGACGGCTGGTCGTTCACCGTGCTGTGGCGCGAACTGCTGGCGCTGTACCGGGAGGAGACCGGCGAGGGACCGGCCGCCCTCGCCGAACTCCCGCTGCAGTTCGGCGCGTTCGCCCGGGCCGAGCAGGAGGCGGGGAGCGGCGGGGAGGCCGCGTTCGCCTACTGGGCGGAGAAGCTGGCCGGGACCGGCGCGCTGCGGCTGCCGCTGGACCGGCCGCGCCCCGCCGACCCGGCCCGCCCGGCCGGATTCGCCGTGGTCGACCTGGGGCCCGAACTCACCGCCGAGGTCGACGCGTTCGGCCGCCGCGAGCGCTGCACCCCGTTCATGGTGCTGCTCGCCGCGTACAGCACCGTGCTGGCCAGGTGGACGGGCTGCCCGGACTTCGCCGTCGGCACCCCGCTGGCCGGGCGCAACGAGGCCGCCCACGAAGCGATGATCGGGTACTTCACCCGGACGGTCCCGATCCGCGCCGACCTCACCGGCGAACCGGACTTCCGCACCGTGCTGCGCCGGATCCGCACCGGCACCCTCGGCGCGCTCGCCCACCAGGACGTCCCGCTGGAGCGCCTGGCCGCGCACCTCGGCCTGCCCGCCGAGCCCGGTTCGGCCCCCGTGCACCGCGCCGTCTTCGTCCACCAGAGCCAGTACGAGCTGGCCGGCGAGGGCCCGGTGCTGCCCGCCGGGGTCACCACCCGCAGCATGGACTCCGGGTTCGCGCACGCCAAGACCGATCTTCTGCTGGACAGTTGGCGCACCGCCGGGGGCAGTCTGGTGCTCTCGTTCTGCTACGACCGGGAGGTGCTGGACGCCGCCACGGTGGCGGCGATCGGCGGCCACTGCCGCACCCTGCTGGCCCGGACCGTCGCCGACCCCGAACTCCCCGTCCACGGCGACTGGTTGCCGTCCGCCGCCGAACGCGCCGACCTGCTGGCCCTCGGTACCGGGCCCGCGCCCGGCCCCGCCCCGCACGTGCTGGAGCGGTTCGCGGCGCAGGTCGCCGAGCGGCCGGACGCCGTCGCGCTGGAGTGCGCCGGCGAACTGCTCGGCTACGGCGAACTCGACCGCCGTTCGGAGGCGTTGGCGCGCAGCCTGGGCGAGGTCGCCGGGCGGGTGGTGGCGGTCTCGATCGCCCCGTCGCCGGACCTGGTGGTCGCGCTGCTGGCGATCTGGAAGGCCGGGGCGGCCTACCTGCCGCTGGACCCGGCCCACCCCGAGGAGCGCCGCCGCCTGATGGTCGAGCGGGCCGGGGCGGTCCGCGTCCTCACCGACGCCCGCCCGCAAGGCAGTTCGACGCCTTTGCCGGAGCCCGAACCGGCCCGGACCGCGTACGTGCTGTACACCTCCGGCTCGACCGGCACCCCCAAGGCCGTCGCCGTCGACCACGCCGCGCTGGCCGCCCGGCTGGCCTGGATGGCCGGCCCCGATGGCTACGCGCTCACCCCCGGGGACCGGGTGGTGCAGTTCGCCTCCCTCGGATTCGACACCCATGTCGAGGAGTTGTGGCCCGCGCTGGCCTCCGGCGCCCGCGTCGTCCTGCTCCCGGGCGGCGGCCGGACCTTGCCCGACCTGCTGAACTCCCCGGCCGGGGCGGCCGTCACCGTCCTGGACCTGCCCACCGCGTACTGGGCCGAACTGGTCGCCCAAGGGCCCGACGCGCACTGGCCCGCCGCGCTGCGGCTGGTGGTCCTGGGCGGCTCCGCGCTGCCCGCCGAGGCGGTCGCCGCCTGGTACCGGCGGCACGGCTCCCGGGTCCGCCTGGTCAACACCTACGGCCCGACCGAGGCCACCGTCGTCGTCACCGCCGCCGAACTCGCCCCCGGCGACGGCGAGTCGGCGGGCCGCCCGCCGCTCGGCCGCCCGCTGCCCGGCGTCCGCCTGTACGTGCTGGACGCCCGGGGCGCGCTGCTGCCACGCGGTGCGGAGGGCGAACTGTTCATCGGCGGCACCGGGTTGGCGCGCGGCTACGTCGGCCGGGACGACCTGACCGCCGCCGCGTTCACCGCCGACCCGTTCGACCCCGCCGGGCCCGGGGCCCGGCGGTACCGGACGGGCGACCGGGTGCGCTGGCGTGCCGACGGCCAGTTGGAGTTCCTCGGGCGCACCGACGAGCAGCTGAAGCTGCGCGGCCACCGGATCGAACCCGCCGAGATCGAGGCCGCGTTGACGTCCCACCCCGCCGTCACCCGGGCCGCCGTGGTCCTGCGGGACGGCCGACGCCTGCTCGCGTACGCCGTGGTGGCCGGGACGGTGGCCGGGACGGACGGAGCTGCGCTGCGGGCCCACCTGGAGGGGGTGCTGCCCGGGTACCTGGTCCCCGACGCGGTGGTGCTGCTCGACCGGCTGCCGCTCACCCCCAACGGCAAGCCCGACCTCGCGGCCCTCCCCGAACCGGCCGTCTCCGCCGGGTACCTGGCGCCCCGCGGCGACGCCGAACAACTGGTGGTCGAACTCTGGCAGGACGTCCTCGGGCTGCCCCGGGTCGGCGTCCTGGACGACTTCTTCGAACTCGGCGGCGACTCCCTGCTGGTGACCCGGGTCGCGGCCCGGATCCGGGCGGGCGTCGGACTCGACCTGTCGATCCGCGAGGTCTTCGAGAGCCGCACCGCCGCCGCCCTGGCCGCCCGGATCGAGGCCGCGCTGATCGCCGAGATCGACGCCCTCAGCGAGGCGGAGGCCGCCGAACGCCTGGCCTGAGGGCGCGCGGGTCAGGCGGGGCCGGTGGCGTGGGTCAGCGGGGGTGCGATGGCCTGGGCGTCGGCGTGGTGGCCGACCCAGAGGGTGATGAAGAGGGCGGCGGTGGCTTCGAGGAGGGTGGCGTTGGCGAGGGGCCCGGCGGGGAGGGGAGTGCAGCCGAGGTCCTGGGTGAGGCGGGAGACCTGGGCGAGGGCGGTGGGGTGGTCGGTGCAGAGCGGGACGGCGAGGGGACGGCCGTCGAACACCGGCGGGTGCATCCGCCAGACGTCCTCGTGGCAGAGGTTGAAGGCCTTGACGATCCGGGTTTCGGGGACGGCGGCGGCCAACTGTTCGGCGGCGGACGGGCCGTGGGCGGTGAGCAGGCGGAAGCCCGGGCCGACGGGGTTGGTGCAGTCGATCAGGGTGCGCCCGGCCAGGGCGGTGCGGAGCGCGGCGGCCAGCGGGGTGGCGGCGCCGAACGGGACGGCCAGCAGGGCGACTTCGGCGTGTTCGGCGGCCGTGCGGAGGTCGGCGGCCGCGGCGCCGTGACCGATCCGGTCGGCGAGGCGGCGGGCCTTGGCGAGGTCGCGGCCGCCGACGACCAGGTGGTGGCCGGCCCGGGCCCAGTGGGTGGCGAGGGCGTCGGCCATGTTGCCGGTGCCGAGGATGCCGATGCGCATGGATGTCTCCAGGAAGTCCGGGAAGGGGAGAGGGGGAGGAAGTCGGGTCGGTTTCGAGCCTAGGGAGCGGGTCGGGCACCATTCGGTACGTGACCGCCGATCCCTTCCTCGCCGACTGCCGGGCCCGACTCGCCTTCGACCTGCTCGCCAACACCTGGAACGCCGTGGTGATCTGGGCGCTCCGGGACGGGCCGTGCCGCCCCGCCCAGTTGCGGCGCCGGATCGGCGGGATCAGCTCCAAGGTGCTCACCGAGACGCTGCGCCGCCTGCAGGGCAGTGGCCTGGTCGAGCGCCGGGAGAGCGCACCGGGCCGCAGCGGCGTGGAGTACGAACTGACCGCGCTGGGACGGACGTTGCTGGAGCCGATCGACGCGTTCGGGGTCTGGGCCTTCGAGCACGGCGACGAGGTGGCCGCCGCCCAGGAGGCCGCCTGGCAGCAGGAGGGGGAGAAGGAGAAGTGACGGAGCGGCAGCCGGACGCGGCGGAGATCGAGGGGTGGCTGCTGGCCGTCGCGGAGGGCCGGGCGGACCGGGACGCGGCGGACCGTTGGGCCGCCCGCTGGGTGGGCGACGACGCGTTGCGGTGGAGCGAGCGGGAGAGCTGGGCGCTGATGAAGCTGTTCGGCATCGACCTGCGGCCCGGCCCGGGCGAGCCCTACCTGCACAGCGCGGAGCAAGTCCGGGAGTGGGTCGCGGAGTTCAGGAGACGAGGGGCGGCGGAGGAGTGAGCCGGACGGCCGTGTGCAGGGCGGTGGTGAAGGCGTCGGCGAGGTCGGCGGCCCCCGTCGCGGTGAAGGCGAGCGCGTTGTAGCGCAGCCGGCAGTGCAGTGAGCCGTCGGGCTGTTCGGTGACGGCGAGTTCGGGGACGTGCAGGTCGCCGCCGGGGACGGGGTAGGGGGCGGTGGCCTGCCGGGGGAGCTGCCAGGGGGCGCAGGCCAGGCCCGGGAGGTGGGCGGGGGCGGACCAGGCCTCGTAGCGCAGCCAGGCGGGGAACGGGACCTGCGGGCTGAACTCGGCGAACGGGTACAGCTGGTGGTCGAGGGCGGCGGCGGTGGCGGTGCGCAGCCGGTCGAGGAGTTCGGCGAACCCGGGCGTGCCGGAGGCGTCGACCCGCACCAGCAGCGACTGGACGAAGCAGCCGACGGCGTGTTCGGCCTCGGGCCGGGTGCGGCCCGGCACGGGCGTCATCAGCACCAGGTCGGGCTGCCCGCTGCGGGCGGCGAGCAGGCCGGTCCACAGGGCGGCGACGGCGAGGAACGGGGTGGCGCCGAGTTCGGCGGCCCGGTCGCGCAGCGCGGCGGCCGGTCCGGCGGGGACGGTGAACTCGTGGACGGCGCCGAGCACCGTTTCGGCGGGTGCGCGGCCCGGGAACGGGTCGACGGCGGCGGGTGCGCCCGCGAGGACGGTGGCGAAGTGGGCGCGGTTGGCGGCCCACTGGGTGTGCGACCGGGCGACGAGTTCGCGGTGCCCGAGGCCGCCGCGCGGTGCGGGGGCGGGCCGGTCGCGGCGGAACGCCGAGTAGTGGACGGCGAGTTCGCGCAGTAGCAGACCGACGGACCAGCCGTCGGAGACCAGGTGGTGGACGCTGAGCAGCACCACGTGGTCGTCGGGGGCGCGGCTGACCACGGCGAGCCGGGCGGTCGGGTCGGCGGCCAGGTCGGTGGGCCGGTCGCGCTCGGCGGTCAGCAGGGCGTCGACCTCGGCGTCGGTGGCGCCGGGCACGTGGTGGACAGCCAGGTCGGCGCGCGGGTCCGCGTCCAGGACGGCCCGCCGGACGCCGAGTTCGCCACCGCAGGCGTCGGCGGGCACGGGGACGAAGCGGGTCCGCAGCGCGGGATGACGGCGGACGGCCTCGGTGAGGGCGCGGCCGAGCAGGTCGGCGCGCAGCGCCTCGGTGACCCGGAAGGCGACGGCGACGCTGCCGATCCGGCGCCCCGGGGCCTCGGCCAGCCAGCGCAGGAAGTTCTCCTGCTGGGAGGTGAGCGGCAGGTCGTGCGGCTGGGCGCGCAGCGCGGCGAGGAAGGGGGAGAGGACGGGCGCGGGGGTGGCGGGTGCGGGTGCGGGGGTAGCGGGTTGCGGGGGTGCGGCCCGGTGGTGGTCGAGCCAGTCGGCCTGGGCGCGCAGCGAGGGGCGTTCGAAGACCAGGGCGGTGCCGGCCGGGACGTCGAACCGGGCACTGATCGCGGCGGCGAGCTGGACGGCGCGGAAGGAGTCCCCGCCGAGCGCGAAGAACTCCTGCCCGACACCGGTGACGGGCCTACCGAGGACGGAGCGCCACAGGGCGGCGAGGGCGGTCTCGGTCGGGCTCCCCGGCGGGCGGGACGGGGAGGAGTTCTCCGACGGCTCGTCAAAAGCGTTGCGCAGCAGGTGTTTGACCACCTTGCCGCTCGGGTTGCGGGGAAGCGAGTCCACCAGCAGGATGCGGACGGGCAGTTCGGGCCGGGCGAGGCGTTCGGCGAGGAACAGCCGCAACCCGTCCAGGTCGAGCCCGGTGGGCCGCGGCACGACGGCCGCCACCGGGACGGCGCCCATCACGGGGTGCGGCAGGCCGAGCGCGGCGGCGTCGGCGACCTGCGGGTGCTCGTGCAGCACCTCCTCGATCCGGAGCGTGGAGACCTTCAGGGCACCGGACTTGACGAGGTCGCTCTCCCGGTCGACCAGGTGCAGGCAGCCGTCCGCGTCGAGCCGCCCGAGGTCGCCCATCCGGACCCAGCCGTCCCGGAAGGTCCCGGTGGAGCGGCCCGGGTCGCCCGCGTAGCTGCGCGGCGGCCCCGGCTGGCGCAGCCACACCTCGCCGGTGACGCCCGGCGCGACCGGGCGGCCGTCGGGGTCGAGGATGCGCAGGGCGGCCGGGTCGGCGGGCCGGCCGAGCGAGCCCGGGCGGGCCGGGTCGACGATCGCGGACAGCTGCGCGGGCGAAGCCTCGGCGGAGGTGTACGTGTTGACCAGGGTGGCCCGCGGCAGGGCGGCCGCCAGCGCGGCGGCGACGGCGGGCGGCAGGGCGGCGGCCGAGCAGGAGACCAGCAGCACGCTGCCGAAGTCGTGCCCCGCGAGGGCGCCCGAGTTCAGCAGCTCGACCGCCATGGACGGCACCAGGAACACCGTGCCGACCTTGAACTCCTCGACGGTGCGAGCGAGCCGGACGGCGTCGAAGCGCGGCAGGCAGATCGTCGCGGGCTGCCCCACCAGGGCGTTGACCAGCACCACCTGGGCCGCGTTGGTGCCGATCGGGAAGGCGTGCACCGCGTACGCGGAGTGCGCGTACGGGCGCGGCCGCGGGTCAGTCCGCAACCCGGCCGTCAGGCTGCCGTGCGCGGCCCGCACGCCCTTCGGGGTGCCGGTGGTGCCGGAGGTCCCGATGATCTGCGCCGGATCGGCGGGGGTGACGGTGCAGGGCGGTGTGGGAGGCGTCAAGTCGGCTGTTGTGGACAGGAGTTCGCCGAGCGGGACGGTGGGGAGGTCGCTGGCCGGGACGGCGGGGTCGGTGCCGGTGACGGCGAGGCTCGCGCCGGTGTCGGCGATCAGGCTCCGGACGTCCGCCGCGGTGAGGTCGGCGCGTACCACCAGGGCGGCGGCGCCCGCGTAGTGCGCGGCGAGAAAGGCCACCGCGTAGCCGTCCCAGTCGTGGCCGGTGAACAGGAGGGCCACCGTCCCGCCCGGTCGGAGGCCGTGGGCGGCCAGGCCGTGCGCGGCCCGTACCGCCCGTTCCCGCCACTGCCGGTACGTCAGGGTGCCGCCGCCGGGGACGAGCAGGGCCGTCCGGTCCGGCTGCGTCGCGGCCCGGTGGTCGAGCAGGTCGGGCAGGGTGAGGGCGGGGCCGGCCGGCCGGGCCGGGCGGGTGGCGCGGGCGGACTGGGCGGACTGGGCGCTGATGACGGCTCCCCGGGCGGGCGCAGGCGGGCGGTGGAGGGGCGGGCGGAGGACGGGCCGGCGGCTCGGACAGCGGTCCGATCCGATGATCGGCTGATCCCTCGGACGCTAGCGGACCGGGTGCACGGCGCGCCACACCCCTCTGACACCCCGTCACCGTGGAAGGCCATTTGACGTCCCGCCGGGTGACGGCCCATCGAATGGCGCACCCGCGCCGACGACCGTTCGCCCACGCTCGACCTGTCCCGGAGGATGGGGCGGGGGGCAGTGCCGCGGGGGTCGTCGACGAGTGAGGAGAGCATCCGTGCCTGGTTCCGCATGCCCACTGAGGAGCCCCGCCGATCCGGGAGACCCGGCACACCGGGGAGGCCCGGCCCGCCCGGCAGGCACAGCCCGCCCGCGAGGCGCTGGACACCCGGGGGACGCTGGACGCCCGCGCCGGACCCGGACGGTGCTGCTGCCCGCCGCCGGGCTGGCCGGGCTGGCCGCGCTGGCCGTACTGGTGCCGCTCGCGGCCCCGGCCGGGGCGGCCGAGTTGGCACCGCTGCCGCCGATGCCGGTGGCCGAGGCGTACGACGGCGACACCCCGCTGGCTTCGCCCGAGGAGGTGGTCGCGCTCTGCGACCGGCCCGGCACCTGCACGTTCCGGGCCACCGACCGGATCGTCGGGCTGTTCGGCAGCGCGGTCGCCTCGATCGGCAACGCGGCGATCAACTGCACCAGCGATCCGATGGAGATCGACCGCACCCTGACGGTGGCCAGCAGCAGCACCGACAACATCAGCGGCTCGATCTCGGGCAAGGCCACGGTCAGCGGCGGGGTGGACACCACCGTGACCGCCTCCGCCCAGGGCAGCCTGGCGAACGGCGTCACCGACGGCACCGTCCAGTACGGGCCCAACAAGGACAAGGGCCCCACCACCCAGGACAAGCTCCAGAACGGCAAGGACACCACCGTGACCGTGGCCGGGAGCAACGCCCTCCACCTGGGGGCGAAGGCGAGTTTCGAACTCGCCTTCCAGGCCTCGTACAGCAAGCAGTGGCAGGCGACCGTCCGGGAGAGCACCCGGGTGGTGTTCACCGTCTCGCCCAACGACGAGCTCCAGTTCGGGACGCTCACCGCGGTCACCCGGGTGGTCGGGGTCCTGTCGGTCGACCACACCGGGAAGTTCATCAGGAACGTGGTGGTGGACAGCCCCTCGATCGCCACCGCCAGTTCGATCGTCGCCCAGACCTTCTCCCGGCCCGACGTCTGCCTGTCGCTGCGCCCGCCGGGGCGGTCGGTGGCCCGACCGGGGCCGGTGGAGGCCGCCCCGGAGCCGCCGGGACGGGTGCCGGACGCGACGTACGTGCGCACCGCCGAGGGCACCTGGAGCCGGTGGTGAGGCGGGCCGCGGTGCTGGCCGCCGCGCTGCTGGCCGTCCAGACCGCCACCGGCGCGGCGGCCGCGCGGGCCGAGGAGGTGGCGCCGGAGGCCGCCGAGGAGTTGGTGGCGCGGGCCTTCGACGGGGAGCGGGAACTGCCGGACGCGGTGGCCGTCGCGCACGGGTGCGGGCGCGACTACGGGTGCACCTTCCGGGTGCTGCCGGGGCTGTCGGCGGAACGCACCGCCGCCGTCGTCTCGGTGGGCAACACCGTCATCAACTGCACCAACAAGAAGATCACCGTGTACCGGACGGTGGTGCTGGAGTCGAGTACCACCGACAACCTGGCCGGCGAGATCTCCGGCTCCGCCACGATCGAGGGCACGGTCGACAACACCACCGCCGTGTCGGGCACGATCGCGGGCTCGGACAAGACCGACACCTCGCACACCGACAGCACCGCGCCGAAGGACAAGGGCCCCAACACCGACACCACCACCGGTAGTTCGACCACCGTCAGCGGAAGCGCCACCGCCGCGGGGCAGCTCAAGCTGAGCGCGACGGCGGCCTTCCAACTGGCCTTCAAGGCTGCGTACTCGCACGAGTGGAAGCGGACCAACACCGAGACCACGCAGGTGAAGTTCATGGTGGACACCGAGAGCGAGCTGCAGTTCGGCATGCTCAACGCGATGACCCGTACGGTCGGCGTGCTCTCGGTCGACGGCACCGGGACGGCGATCAAGAACATCCTGGTGACCAGCCCGTCCAGCAGCAACGTCAGCACCGTGGTCGCACAGACCTTCACGGCCAAGGACTACTGCCTGTCCCTCCGGCAGCCGGGCCGGGCCCTTTCCGAGGGCGGCATTTACGAAGGCAGGCCGCGCCCTTCAGGTGAAAGACCTTCGGAACAGTACAAGTTGACGGATCGTCAGGAGTGGGTGCGGATGGACTGAGGGGCGGACGGGGCCCCGGGACGCCTGGTCCCGGGGCCCCGTCGTCGTTCCCCGGTTCAGCAGTACCACCAGGTGCCGGGGGCGAGGACGGTGTCGCCGGGCTCCAGGTTGCCGGTGTGGGCGCCGGAGACCGCGCACAGTCCGGCGAGGGCCGCGTTCGGGTCCTGGTCGCGCGGGGTGTGGGTGAACGCGTCGAGCGTCTGGGTCTGTTGGGAGATCCCGGCGTTCTCCTGCGTGCCCTGCCCGGCCACGCCCGCCAGGCAGTCCCGGCTGGTGGCGGGGCAGTTGTCGATCGCCTGCTGGTTGGCGGAGGTGGTGGCGCAGGCCGGGCCGCCCCCGTCCGGGCCCGCGCACGGGTCGGCCTTCGGGGGCGTGGCCGGGGCGGGCGGCGGGGTCTGGGCGGCCCGGATATTGGTGATCATCGGTCGGCAGGACGGGTTGACCGCGGGGGTGCCGTAGCTGAAGGTCACCGTCGGGGCGTCCTCGGCGGCGGTGAAGGAGTAGGACCGACCGAGCGCCCAACTGGCCTTGCCGCTCGCCACGTTGGTGGTGTAGCTGCCCGTGCTGTTGCCGCTCCCGGAGGCCGACACCGTGTAGGGGCGGCCGCCCCCGGAGCTGACGCAGCTGTCCGGGTTGTCGTCCCACTCGACGGTGACGGTGGCCCCGGCCCGCACCCCGCGCACCCGGGTGGTGATCGGCGCGGCGGCCGGGGCGGCGAGCGCCACGGCCTGGTAGCCCTGCGGGTGCCCGGCGCGGTCGGCCGACACCAGGAGGGTCGCCCCGCCCCAGTCGTCGGCCCGGCCGCCCCAGTCCTGCCCGGCGGGCACGGCCGGGGCGGACAGGGTGCCGTTCACCACCACGGCGGGATCGGTGTCGGCCGCGCCCGCCGCCGGGGCGAGGACCAGCGCGAGGACGAGACCGAGGAGAAGGAGGGGGAGGACGGTGTGCGGACGGTTCGTCACCGGGCCTCCAGCGGAACGGTGCGGGCGGTGAGGCCCGGCGGCGGGGCGTCCAGCACGGTCAGCCCCCGACCACCGCTGTCGGTGGCGTCGGTGGCACGCTTGTCGGGGCCGGCCGTGTTGTCGGGCGTCCCGGCGGTCGGGCGGGCCGCGCCGCAGCGCTGGAGCTCGGTCTCGGTGAGCGGGCCGGTGCGCTGGTAGTACCGGTCGGGCAGCGAGGTCGCGGGGACGTCGAAGGTCGCGTCCAGCCGGTAGTCGTTGCGGGAGTTGGTGAACGACCCGGCCACCCGTTCGCGGGCCGGCTGCACCTCGATCCAGCTCACCTCGCCCGGTTGGATCACCGGGTTCAGCGCCTTGGCGGTGGTCCGCGACCAGGTCAGCGGGTTGCTGGTGGACACCGCCGCCGGGTTCCCGCCCGCCGCGGCGAACCCGGCCTCGACCTGGCCCGCCACGTGGGGGCGGCTCCTGGCCAGTTCGGAGCGGCTGGGCAGCAGCGGCGCGCCCTTGAGCGCGTAGTACTGCGTCAGGCTGTCGTAGGGCGGCTCGGTGACCTCCAGCCGCCGGTCGTCGGTGATCGGGTTGCGGGTGCAGTTCAGGTACACCTCGCCGACGATCCGGGTCTGCCCGTAGTACTGGTACGAGTAGCGCCGGTCCACGGTGAAGGCGCAGGCCGTCGGCGAGCCCTCGCAGTCGTCCACCGCCACGCCCGGCTCCAGCGGCCCGGTGCCCCGGTACGCCTTCGGGGGCGGCAGCTGCTCCTTGCGGACCTGCTGGTCGACGGGCGCGGGCGTCTGGGCGGCCCGGACGTTGGTGATCAGCGGACCGCAGGACATCGCCCCGGCGGGCTCGGCCGAGTCGAAGGACACCATCGGGTTGTCCTCGGTCGCGGTGAACGAGAACGCCCGCCCCGTCGACCAGTTGGCGGCGCCGACGGTGTCGCTGCCGCCGGTGGTGACCCGCGGGTCGGGGGCCGGGCCGTCGACGATCAGCGAGACGTTGTACGTCTGGCCGTCCTTGACCTGCTCCGGTCGGCAGCCGCCGAAGGTGCTCGGGCTGTCGTCCCAGGTCAGCGTGACGGCGGAGCCGCGCCGCACGCCCCACAGCCGGGTGCGCAGGCTCTGCGGCGCGCCGTTCCAGTTCAGCGAGGCGGCCTGGTAGCCCTGCGGGTGCTGGGCCAGGCCCTTGCCGAACACCACGCCGCCGCCGTCCGGCGACCACCCGGCGTGCCCGGCCTGGGTGCCGAACTCGGGCGCGGCGGGTTCGGCGAAGGTCCCGTTCGGGACGGTGGCGGCGACGGTGTCGGCGGCGTGCGCGGCCGGTCCGGGGAGGGCGGCCGGCGCGAGGACGGCGGAGAGCAGGACGGCGGAGGCAACGAACGCGGCGGACCCGGTGGACGCGGCGGCGGTGGGGGAGGGGTGACGGCGCATCAGCAGGCCCCCCACCGGCTCGGCGGGATCACCAGGTTCTCGGGCGGGACGCCGTCGGTCAGCGCGCTCGACAGCGGGCAGAGCCCGGCGGCGGCCGAGGCCGGGTCCTGGTCGCGCGGGAGGCCGGCGAAGTCCTGGACGGCGCCGCTCTGCCCGGCGATGCCGTCGGTGGTCTGCTTGCCGTCCCCGGCCACGCCCGCCAGGCAGTCGCGGCCGGTGGCCGGGCAGGCGGCGATCTGGTCCTGCGCCGTGCCGAGGGAGGTGCAGGCGGAGGTGCCGGCGGCGTCGCCCGCGCAGGGGTCGGCGCCGCCGGGCGGCGGGGCGGTCTGCTTGGCGGTCACGTTGCTGATGAACGGCTGGCAGCCCGGGGACGGGTTGGCGGCGTCGAAGGAGAAGGTGACGCGCGGCGAGTCCTCGGCGGCGGTGAAGGAGTACGTCCGGCCGAGGAACCAGTTCGCCCGCCCGTTCGGCTCGTTGGTGGCGAAGGCGCCGGGCGGGTTGGCGCTCCCCGCCACCGATACCGTGTACGTCCGCCGGGGGACGCCCCGGCCCGCGCAGGTGTCGGGGTTGTCGTCCCAGCTGAGGGTGACGGTGGCCCCGGCCCGGACGGCGCGCAGCCGGGTGGCGAGCGGCCGCTCCGAGTCCGGGGCGGCGAGGAACGCGGCCTGGTACCCGCGCGGGTGGGCGGCCCGCCCGGCAGAGGCGAGGCCCGGGCCGTCCCACCCCTCGACCGCCAGGTAGGCCCAGGGCCGGCCGTCCGGCACGGCCGGGGCGGCGAAGGTGCCGTTCACCACCACCGCCGGTTCGGTGTCCTCGGCCCCCGCCCGGGCTGGCAGGGCGAGCGCGAGTGCGCTACTGAGGGTGATGAGCAGGGTGCTGGCCCGTGCGGTCCGGTGCAACGGTTCCTCCGCGAACTCGGCTACTGGAGTGATGGTTTGACGCCCCGTCGACAGACTCGGCGATCATGGCTCTCGGTCATGCTTGACGGGGTGGTTACGCACCGCAACCGAGGGCGGACCGAACGGGGGGCGTGCGAGGGGTTCGTCGGCCGTGCGCTGGTCCGTTGGCATGGAAAGCGGTTCGGGTTCGCACGAACCGGGCGGCGCCGGGTTAGGCATGGGGACGAACAGATCGTCGCTCCGACCGTGCGTGCGCCGCCGTCCCCGGCCGGCCCGCCGGTCCCGACCCGCCTGCGCCCACCTGCCGACGCACCGTCAGCGGCTGTCTGCCGTCCGGCTCCCGCCCTGCCCTGCTCTGTCCGTCCTGCCCTGCTCTGTCCGCCCTGCCCCGTCCTGCCCCGTCCCGTTCACCGGAGGAACCACCGATGCACCGCACGCTGCGCCGCCTGCCCGCCGTCACCCTGCCCGCCGTGGTGGCCGGGATGACCCTGGTGTGCGCCACCGCCCTGCCGACCAGTGACGCCTCCGCCTACGACCTGCGGCTGCGCGCCTGGGGCAACAACGTCAACGGGCAGCTCGGCGACGGCTCCGCCAAGACCCAGCGGCTCACCCCCGCCTCCGTGGTCGGCATGGCCGGGGCCGAGCTCAACGGCATCGCCGCCGGCGGCACCACCACCGGCACCGGCGCGAGCGCCGCGGCCACCGGCTTCGCGCTCGCCCTGCTCGGCAACGGCACCGTCGAAGCCTGGGGCCGCAACGACAAGGGCCAGCTCGGCAACGGCTCCACCGACGACTGGGCGGTCCCCGGCCTGGTCGCCGGACTGGGCGGCGTCGAAGCGGTCGCCGCGGGCGGCTCGCACGCGCTGGCCCTGCTCAAGGACGGCACCGTCAAGGCCTGGGGCCTCAACGACAAGGGCCAGTTGGGCGACGGCACCACCGTCAACACCAACCTGCCCGTCACCGTCGCCGGACTCCAGGACGTCAAGGCGATCGCCGCCGGAGACACCTTCAGCATGGCCCTGCTCAAGGATGGCACCGTCAAGACCTGGGGCAACAACGACAAGGGCCAGCTCGGCGTCACCCAGCCGCCCGCCAGCTCCACCGCGCCCGTCCCCGCCGCCATCCCCGCCACCCGCACCACCGCGATGAGCATCCCCGGCCTCACCACCGTCAAGGGCATCGCCGCCGGAGTCGGTCACGCCCTCGCGCTGCTCGCCGACGGCCACGTCTACGCCTGGGGACTCAACGACAAGGGCCAGCTCGGCGACGACAGCACCGCCAACAAGCCCTACCCCGTGCAGGTCCAGGAACTGGCCGACGTCACCGCGCTCGCGGCCGGCGCCCAGCACACGCTCGCCCTGCTCCAGGACCACACCCTGCGCGCCTGGGGCGCCAACGACAAGGGGCAGATCGGCGACGGCACCACCACCCAGCGCAACACCAGCGTGCCCGTTCCCGGCACCGCCGGCATCGAGGCCGTCGCCGCCGGCTCCGCCCACAACCTGGCCGTCCTGGCCGACGGCACCGTCCAGGCCTGGGGCGCCAACGACAAGGGCCAGCTCGGCGACGGCACCACCACCCAGCGCAACGCGCCCGTCCAGGTGCTCGCCAAGTCCGGCAGCGTCTCCATGGTCGCCGCGCCCTCGAACGGCAACTTCAGCCTCGCCCGCTGACGAGTGCTGACCGGCACCGACGAGTGCTGCCGACTCCGCCGACCCTGTCTGCTCCGCCGACCCTGCCGACCCTGCCGACCGATCGACAACCAGCTGATGTGGAAAGGCTGTTCATGACGACCACCCCCGCCGGCGGCCGGTGCCGCCGACTGCTGCGCCCCGCCCTCTCGGCCGGTCTGGCCGCCCTCACCGCGCTGAGCCTGGCCGCCGTTCCCGCCGGGACGGCGCACGCCCAGGAGAAGCGGCTGAAGTCCTGGGGCAACAACCGCGCCGGACAGCTCGGCGACGGCACCTGGACCGACTTCCGCACCACCGCCACCACCGTGCTCGGCCTCACCAGCGCCGAGGTCGTCAAGATCGCCGCCGGTGGCGGCGGCTCCGCGACCGGCCACGGCCTGGCGCTGCTCACCGACCGCACCGTCCAGTCCTGGGGCGCCAACGGCTCCGGGCAGCTCGGCGACGGCTCGGTGTTCAGCCACAACGCCCCCGGACAGGTCGTCAACCTCGCCAACGCCCGCGACATCGCGGCCGGCGGCTGGCACAGCCTCGCCCTGCTCGACGACCAGACCGTGGTCTCCTGGGGTCGCAACAACTACGGTCAGCTCGGCAACGGCACCAACAGCGACAGCAGCGTCCCGGTCCGGGTCGAGGGCCTCAACAAGGTCGTCGCGATCGCCGCCGGCCTGAACCACAGCCTCGCGCTGCGCGAGGACGGCACCGTCTGGGCCTGGGGCTACAACATCAACGGCCAGCTCGGCGACGGGACTTCGGCCAGCCGCAACGTCCCCGCCCCGGTCGGCGGCCTGACCGGCGTCACCAGGATCGCGGCCGGGTGCAACCACAACCTCGCCCTGGTCGGCCCGCCCACCGGCGGCACCCGGCCCACCAGCGGCAACGCCGTCAAGGCCTGGGGCTACAACGCCACCGGGCAACTCGGCGACAACAGCACCCTCAACCGCTACACCCCCGTCGACACCCAGGGCATCTGGCTCGGCGGCGTCTCGCAGATCGCGGCCGGCTGCAACCACAGCCTCGCCGTCACCGACAGCGACAACAAGCTGAAGGCCTGGGGCCAGAACACTTCCGGCCAGGTCGGCGACGGCACCACCGACTACCGGATCACCCCCGTCCCCGTGCCCGGCCTCAAGGGCATCCAGCTGGTCGCGGGCGGCCGCGAGCACACCGTCGTCCTACTCGGCGACAACACCGTCCGCTCCTGGGGCGCCAACGGCTCCGGCCAGCTCGGCAACGGCACCACCACCGAGAGCTCCACCCCCGTCACCACCCTCACCGCCCTCACCGGCGTCGACAAGCTCGCCGCGCCCGTCGGCGGCGACTTCAGCCTCGCCAACTGAGGCCCCGCGCCAGGACGTCGAGCGGCCCGCGCCATGCCGGCGCGGGCCGCTCAGACGCGTCGGGAGTGAAGTCTGTTGCCGGGCAAGGGCGGTGGGTCTTCGGAAGAGGCGGGCGGCGTCTGGGCGGGCGGCCCTCCGCTGTGCCACCCTGCTGGGGACGGGCCGGGAGACGGTTCGGCGGCCGATGTCGGGGGGCATGGTGGGAACGATCGGCGTGGTGTGCGCGGTGGTCGGACTGATCGGGGCCGGGCTGCTCCGATGGCTGCCCGTCCGGGGCCGGGCGGGTGGGCTGACGGCGGCCGAGGTCGCCGGCGTGCGGGGCGGTCCGAAGGCCGCGCTGGGCGTCGCCGTGGTGGAACTGCGGGTCGCGGGCGTGCTCGACGCCGGTCGGGACGGCCGCCTGCGCCGCCTGAAGCACAGCGGACCCGGCCGGAACGAGAGTGCGGTGCACCGGGCGGTGCGGGCGTCCCTCGGCCGGACCCTGTCGCCGGCCGACGTCGCCGTCACCCCGGCCGTGCGGCGGGCCGGTGACGAACTCCGCACCGACCTGGCCGGTCGCGGCCTGCGCTGCGGCCGGGCCCGACTGGCCCTCGCCGGGCTGCTCGCCCTCGCCGCCGCCGGCACGGCCGGGGCCGTCGCGGTACGGGGAGACCTCGGGACGGGCCTGCCGCCGGCCGTCCTCGCCCTCGCCGTCCTGGCCGCCCCCGCGCGGACCCTGGCCGGACACCGCCTGCTGCGCCGGTTGCGCCGCCGCCACCCCCTGCCCGCCACCGCCGCCGACGCGGCCCCCGAGGAGACCGGCCTGCTGGTCGCCCTGCACGGACGCCGCGCCCTGCGCCTGCTGCAACCGGAGTTCGCCGCCCGCACCGGCCTGCTCGGCGGCCGCACCGCCCGGGAGACCGTCGCCCGCACCGGCGGCGGCCCCTACGAGGGCGCCGGCACGGCGGGCACCTTCTCCGGTGACTTCTGATCCCCGCAAGAGAGTTGACGGTGCGTCGGACGGCCGGGAAGCGGCTTGACGGGCGACCGGTGACTCCATAGAAAGGGACTGCCACGAACTACCTCTGGGGGCAGGCATGGTGAGTCTCGACGACCCGGCGGCGTTCACCCGGTACGGGGCGGTCCTGTTCGACTGCGACGGCATGCTCGCCGACACCCGCCCCGCGCACTACCTCGCGCTCGCGGCCACCCTGGAACCGCTGGGCGTGCTCATCGGCCGCCCCTGGTACGCGCGGTACGCCGGGGCCTCCACCGCCGAGACGCTGCGCGCCGCGCTCCACCCCCTCGAACCGGGACCGGAGTTGATCGCCCGCCTGGTGGCCGAGTGCGGCGAGCGCTACACCGAACACCTCCCCGCCGTCCGGGAGATCACCCCGGTGACCGCCCTGGCCCGCACTCTCTTCGGCCACCTCCCCCTCGCCGTCGCCTCCGGCGGCACCCGCCGCACGGTCGAGGCAACCCTCCACCACCTCGGCCTGGACGCCCTGTTCACCACCGTGGTCACCCGCGACGACGTCGACTGGGGCAAACCCGCCCCCGACCTTTTCCTCCTTGCCGCCGAACGCCTCGGCGTCGCCCCGACCCGCTGCCTGGCCCTGGAGGACACCGACCGGGGCCTCCTCGCCGCCCAACGCGCGGGCATGGCCGCCCTGGACGTCCGGACGGGCCGGATCGGCCGCGCGTGAAGCGGCCGGCGCAGGCGTCGGCCAGTACTTCGACCGCTACGGCCACCACCCCGGCGGACCTGTGCGGCCCCACTACCGGCTCGATGTCCTGACGGCCCGTGAGCTTCCACCCGCGGCGGAGGAATCGATCAGTGCGGGGCGGGGTGGGGCAGGCCCAGGCGGGCGGCGAGGTACGGGGCGGTCGGGGAGGCGGGGGTGGCGGCGATCTCGGTGGGGGTGCCGGTGGCGAGGACGCGGCCGCCGCCGGCGCCGCCGGACGGGCCGAGGTCGATGACCTGGTCGGCGCCGGCGATCAGGTCGAGGTCGTGCTCGGCGACCAGGACGGTGGCGCCCGCGTCGACCAGGCGGTGCAGTTGGGCGGTGAGGACGGCGCTGTCGGCGGGGTGCAGGCCGGTGGTGGGCTCGTCGAGGAGGTAGAGGGTGCGGCGGCGCTGCGCGTGCTGGAGTTCGGCGGCGAGCTTCACCCGCTGGGCCTCGCCGCCGGAGAGTTCGGGGGCGGGCTGGCCGAGCCGCAGGTAGCCGAGGCCGACCTGCTGGAGGGTGGTCAGGACCCGGGCCGCGGCCGGGACGTCGGCGAGGAAGTCGGCGGCCTCGTCCACGGTGCGGGCCAGCACGTCGGCCACGGTCGAGCCGCGGTAGGTGATCTCCAGGGTCTGCGGGTTGTAGCGGCTGCCCGCGCAGGCCGGGCAGGGGCTCCAGGCGGTGGGCAGGAACAGCAGCTCGACCTCGATCGCGCCCGCGCCCTCGCAGGTCGGGCAGCGCCCGGCCGCGACGTTGAACGAGAACCGCCCGGGGCCGTAGCCGCGCGAACGGGCCTCCTCGGTGGCGGCGAACAGCTTGCGGACGGTGTCGAGCAGCCCCGTGTAGGTGGCCAGGTTGGAGCGCGGGGTGCGGCCCAGCGGCGTCTGGTCGAAGGTCACCACCCGGCCCACCACCGCGTCCTCGGCCACCCCCGCCCCGCCCGAGGCGGCCGCTGCGCCCGCCGCGCCCAGCAGGGTGCTCTTGCCCGCGCCGGACACCCCCGTCACGGCGGTCAGGACACCCAGCGGCACGTCCACGTCCACGCCGCGCAGGTTGTGCCGGGTGACGCCGCGCAGGCGCAGCACGCCCGAGGGGGTGCGGCCGCGCGGGGCGGGCGGGGGCGGCGGGTCGAAGAGGTGGCGGCGGGTGGCGGAGTCCGGGACCTCGCGCAGCCCGTCGACCGGCCCGCTGTACAGCACCCGGCCGCCGCCGGTGCCCGCGGCCGGGCCGACATCGACCAGCCAGTCCGCGCCGCGCACCACCGCCATGTCGTGCTCGACCACGAACACCGAGTTCCCGGCCGCCCGCAGCTGTGTCAGGACGTGCCGCAGCGCCTCGGTGTCGGCCGGGTGCAGGCCCGCCGAGGGCTCGTCCAGGACGTACACCACGCCGAACAGCCCGGAGCGCAACTGGGTGGCCAGGCGCAGGCGTTGGAGTTCCCCGGTGGAGAGGGTGGGGGCCGGGCGGTCGAGTGAGAGGTAGCCGAGGCCGAGGCGTTCCAGGGCGGCCAGCCGCTCCGCCAGGTCGGCGGTGAGCAGGCCGGCCGGGCCGTCCTGGGCGGTGAACGGGCGCAGCCGCTCGGCGAGTTCGGACGCCGGGAGCGCAGCGAGGCCGGTGATGTCGAGGCCGGCGAAGGTGACGGCCAGGGCCTCCGGGCGCAGCCGGTGGCCGCCGCAGAGCGGGCACGGGGACTGGGCGAGGAAGGCGGCGGCCTTCGCCCGGGCGCTCTCGCTGCGGGACTCGGAAAACGCTTTCAGCACCAGGCGGCGGGCACTGCTGTACTTGCCCTTGTAGGGCCGCTGGACCCGGCCGGGCTCGCGTTCCGGATGGACCGTCACCACCGGCTGCTCGTCGGTGAACAGGATCCACTCCCGGTCGGCGGCGGGCAGTTCGCGCCAGGGCCGGTCCAGGTCGTACCCGAGCGCGCCGAGCAGGTCCCGCAGGTTCTTGCCCTGCCAGGCGCCCGGCCAGGACGCCACCGCGCCCTGCCGGATCGAGCGGCTGTCGTCCGGGACGAGCGAACGCTCCGTCACCCGGTGCAGCACGCCCTGCCCGTGGCACTCCGGGCAGGCGCCGGCCGGCGTGTTCGGGGAGAAGGCGTCGGAGTCCAGCCGGGCCGCGCCCGGCGGGTAGTCGCCGCAGCGCGAGAGCAGCATCCGCAGCAGGTTGGACATGGTGCTGACGGTCCCGACGGTGGAGCGCGAGGACGGCACCGAGCGGCGCTGCTCCAGGGCCACCGCGGGCGGCATGCCGGTGACCGCGTCCACCTTCGGCGCCTCGACCTGCCGCAGCAGCCGCCGCGCGTACGGGGAGACCGACTCCAGGTAGCGGTGCTGGGCCTGGGCGAACAGGGTGCCGAAGGCGAGCGAGGACTTCCCCGAGCCGGAGACGCCGGTGAACGCCACCACCGCGCCGCGCGGCACCGCGACCGTCACGTCCCGCAGGTTGTGCACGCGGGCGCCGCGCACCCGCACCATGCCGTCGTCGAGGGAGTCGGAGCCGTTGCCGGTGGAGTTCACCGCGCCACGTTAACCCGTCGGCGGGCCGTCAGCTCGGAGCGGCACGAGTCTGAAACTTTCTGCAATCAATTGCCGTCGATGGGCGAGGAGCCGGGTGCTTCAGGGAGAGATATGGGCAGATTTGCGGGGGATGGTTAACCGGCAAGTGTGTCCGGCAGGTGTGAAAGCCAATGCAAGGAGGTGAAATTTCTTTCACTCATGTCTTGACGGGGCGTCGGATCGGGGTGGATGGTCTTCCCGTTCCTCAAGTCCCCCACCACCTTGGGAGATCCGACGATGACCACTGTCCGGAGAGACCGCACCGGCCGGAGAGCCGCGCCCGCCGCCGCCGCGGCGGCCGGGGCGCTGCTGCTCGGCGTGCTGCTGCCGCTGGGCGCGCAGGGCACCGCACAGGCCGCCGCCGCCCCCAACGGGGGCGACGTGATCGCCAACCTGTTCCAGTGGAACTGGAACTCGGTCGCCGCCGAGTGCACGAACGTGCTCGGGCCGAAGGGCTACGGGGCGGTGCAGGTCGCCCCGCCGCAGGAGTCGATCTCGGTGCCGGGCCACCCCTGGTGGGAGGTCTACCAGCCCGTCTCGTACGCCCTGAACAGCCGGATGGGCACGGACGCCCAGTTCCGCGCCATGGTGACGGCCTGTCACGAAGCGGGCGTGAAGGTGTACGCCGACGCCGTGATCAACCACATGGCCGGCAGCAACCAGAGCGCCACCACCGGGTACGGCGGCTCGGCCTTCAGCCCGGCGGCATACAGCTACGCGGCGGTGCCCTACGCCAAGTCGGACTTCCACGGCTCCCCGCCGTGCCCCAACGCCGACCTCGGCATCACCGACTGGAACAACGCCACCCAGGTCCAGTCGTGCCAGCTGCTCAACCTGGAGGACCTCGACACCGGGAGCGACTCCGTCCGCGGCAAGATCGCCGGCTACCTGAACACGCTGCTCGGCGCGGGCGTCGACGGCTTCCGGGTGGACGCGGCCAAGCACGTCGCCCAGGCCGACATGGGCAACATCGTCTCCCGGCTGAACGACACCAAGTGGGGCGGCCGCCCGTACGTCTACCAGGAGGTCATCCCGGGCGGCAGCGGCCAGCTCGCGCCCGCCGCCTTCGAGGGCAACGGCAGCGTGCTGGAGTTCACCTACGCCGCCAAGCTCGGCGAGCAGTTCAACGGCAACATCGCCAACCTGAGGACGTTCGGGCAGAGTTGGGGCTTCGAGCCGAGCGACAAGTCCGCGGTCATGGTGACCAACCACGACCTGGAACGCGACAGGACCACCCTGACGTACAACGACGGCGCCAAGTACGAGCTGGCGCACATCTTCGAACTCGCCTGGGGCTACGGCACCCCGCAGGTGTACGCGGGCTTCCGGTTCAACAACAAGGCGGACTCGCCGCCCGCCGACGGCAACGGCTTCGTCACCGACGTCAACTGCGCCAACAACACCTGGACCTGCACCGACCGCGACCGGGGCATCGCCAACATGGTCGGCTGGCACAACGCCACCCGCGGCGAGACCGTCGCCAACTGGTGGGACAACGGCAACAACGCGATCGCGTTCAGCCGCGGCAGCAAGGGCTGGGTCGCCGTCAACAACAGCGGCTCCGCCGTCACCCGGTCCTTCGGCACCGGCCTGGCCGCCGGCACCTACTGCGACGTCATCCACGGCGACCTCAGCGGCACCGCCTGCACCGGCCCCACCGTCGCGGTCGACGGCTCCGGCCGGGCCACCGTCACCGTCAACCCCGGCGACGCCGTCGCGCTGTACGCCGCGACCACCGGCACCGCCGGCCCCAGCCCCAGCCCGTCGCCGAGCGCCTCGCCCAGCACCTCGGCCTCGCCCAGCCCGTCGGCCTCGCCCAGCACCTCGGTCTCGCCGAGCCCGTCGGCCTCGCCGTCCAGCGGTACCGTGACCGAGCTGTTCAACGAGACGAAGACCACCGTGACCGGGCAGAACGTCTACCTGGTCGGCTCGATCCCCCAACTCGGCGACTGGGCCCCGGCCGCGGCCGTCCCGCTCTCCCCGGCCGGCTACCCGGTGTGGAGCGGCAGCGTCCAACTGCCCGCGAACACCGCCTTCGAGTACAAGTACATCGTCAAGGACGCCGCCGGGAACGTCACCTGGGAGAGCGGCGCCAACCACACCGCCAACACGGGAGCCAACGGCGGTACGCTGAACGACAGTTGGGGAAGCGTCGGCGGTCAGGTGACGGTGAACTTCGCCGAGACGAAGACCACCGTCTACGGCCAGAACGTGTACCTGGTCGGCTCGATCGCCCAGCTCGGCAGCTGGAACGCCGGTGCGGCACTGCCGCTGTCCAGCGCTTCCTACCCGGTCTGGAAGCTGGCGCTGAACCTGCCCGCGAACACCGCCTTCGAGTACAAGTACATCGTCAAGGACGCCGCCGGGAACGTCACTTGGGAGAGCGGCGCGAACCGCACCGGCAGTACCGGGGCGTCCGGCGGCATGACGCTCAGCGACACCTGGAAGTAGCGCCAGGGGTGCGTCACCTGCCGTCGGAGAGGCCGAGGGCCTGGAGGTCCACGCCGCCGTAGGCGTCGGTGACGTAGACGTTGGTCAGCCGGGGGCTGCGCCAGTTCAGGCTCCGGCCGGCCGAGAACGGCAGGTAGTAGGCGCCGTCGGTGACCTTGTGGTTCGCCTTCCGGTACAGCTCGGCGGCCTTCGCCGGGTCGGTCTGCAGGGCGGCCTGGTCGAACCAGCCGTTGATCTCCGGGTCGTTGATCCCGGGCAGGTTGTAGTTGCCGGTGCTCCTGATCCGGCGGCCGTCGGAGAGTTCCTGGAGGAAGGCCGCGCCGGACGGGTAGTCGGCGAGCCAGCCGTTCAGGACCAGCCCGTAGCTCTCCGCCTTGACCTGCTCGGGCGCGCCCGCGGTGGCGGAGTACTGGGCGGTTTTGAAGGTCGTGACCGTGACGGAGATCCCGACCGCCCGCAGCGAGTCCTTCAGCGCCGTCGCGGCCGCCGCGTCCCTGCTGTTGTCGGCCCGCACGGCCAGCGTGGCCGAGAACCCGTCCGGCTTGCCGCAGGCCGCGAGTTCGGCCTTGGCCTTCGCCTGGTCGGGCTGGCCGGCCCGGAGCCCGAACGGGTCGTAGTCGTCCCAGCCGGTGACGGTCGGCGGCAGCATCGAGCCGGCCGGGTCGCCGGTCTCCGGCCCGCCGCGCGCCGTCCGCATCGCCCCGGTGTCGGCCGCGTACAGCACGGCGTTGCGGCAGTGCTGGTTGTCGAACGGCGCGACCGCCGGGACCAGCGCGATGTAGCGCAGCGCGCCCGAGAACGGGTCGTCGGTGTTGGCCTTCAGCGCGTCGTCGGCCAGCACCTTCGCCCGGGTGGCGGGCTGCAGGCCGTTCTGGCCCAGGTCCAGGTCCAGCTGGCCGGAGAGCAGTTGGGCATCCAGGGCGTCCGCCGTGCTGACCACGGACAGCTTGACCCGGTCCGGCAACGCCCTGCGCAGCGGGTCGGTGGCCCGGTCCCAGGCCGGGTTGCGCTCCAACTCGTAGGCGGTGCCCGGCTGGACGGTGCGGAACCGGTACGGCCCCGAGGCCAGCGGTTTCTTCGCGTAGTCGGCCTTGGTGTCGGCCTGCTGCGGGACGGGCGAGGTGCTGCCCAGCGTCAGCAGGTAGCGGAAGTCCACGTTCGCCGCGGCCAGCGTGAACACCAGGGTCAGGTCGTCCGGCGTCCGCACCGACTTCAGCCCCAGCTTGTCCGGGGCCGAATCGCTGTACGGGCCACGGTAGTTCTGGCCCTGGTCGAGCGCCTCGACCAGCGCGGTCGGGCCGCCGGTGAAGGTGTCGGCGTCGAAGGGCCGCTCGATCGCGTACTTGACGTCCTTCGAGGTGATCGCCGTGCCGTCCTCGAACTTCAGCCCCGGCCGCAGCCGCACGGTGTACGTCCGGCCGTCCGCCGAGATCTCCGGCGGCCCGGCGGCCAGGTCCGGCACCACCTCGGCCCCGGCCTGTCCCGGCTTCCCCGCGTACGTGAACAGCGTTCGGGCGTACAGGCGTTGGAAGTTCCAGGTCGATCCGTAGTAGCTGTTCGCCGGGTCGAGCGAGTCCAGGTCCAGCGTGCTGCCGAGGTTGAGCGTGCCGCCCTGCCGGTCGGACGGGGCCAGCACCTGGCCGATCGCGGCGTTGTACGCCCGGGTGGCGGCCGCCTTCGTGCTCGCCGGAGCGGCGCTGCCACCACCGCTGCCGCCGCCCGGGTCGGTGTGGTCCGGCAGGGTGGCGATCACGATCGAGGTCGGCACCACCACGGCCAGCACGCCGAGCGCCCCGAGCAGCAGCGGGCGCCGCCGCTTCGTCGCCCCGGCGGCGGAGAGCGGCGGCCGGGCGGGCGGGGAAGCGGGCGGGGAAACGGGTGAGGAGGTGAGTGGGGAAGCGGGCGGGAGGTCGCGCGGCGCGAACGGGTTCGCGTCCCGGGGCGCGGGAACGGGAGCCGGGGTCGGGGTCGGGGTCGGGGTCGGATCCGGAACAGGTGTCGGGGCCGGTCCGGGCGGGGCGCCGGGCGTGGACCAGGGGGTGTGGCGGACGACGGGGCCCGGGGCCGGGACGGGGGCGGCGTCGCGGACGGTCGGGTGGTGCGGCGGCTCCGGGACGGGCGGCGGCGCCGGCACGGGGGCCGGGGACGCCAGGGCGGCGGTCAGCGTCCGGGCGGTCTGATCGGCCGTCAGGCGCAGCACCGGGTCCTTGACCAGCAGGCCGAGCAGGGCCGGGCCGAGCGCGCCCGCGTGCCGGGCGGCGCGCGGCGGCTGGGTCAGGATCGCCACGTACAGGGCGGTCAGCGTGCCGGCCGCGAACGGGGCCTCGCCCTCGACGGCGGTGTACAGGGTGGCGCCGAGTGACCACAGGTCACCGGCGGGCGCGGCGGGCTTGCCGTCGAGCTGCTCCGGGGCCATGTAGGCGGGCGTGCCGAGCAGGGTGCCGGAGCTGGTCAGCGCGACGGTGGCGTCCGCGATGCTGGCGATGCCGAAGTCGGTCAGCACCACCCGGTTGCCGCTGAGCAGGATGTTGTCGGGCTTCAGGTCCCGGTGCACCACGCCCGCCGCGTGCGCGGCCGCCAGCGCGTCCAGCACGGCCAGGCCGATCGCGGCGACCCGGGCGGCGGGCAGCCGCCCCTCCTCGCGGACGGTCGCGGCCAGCGAGGCGCCGACCACGAACTCCATCACGATCACTGGGGCGCCCTCGTGCTCGACCACGTCGAACACCGTGATGATCCCCGGGTGGTTGAGGCCGGCCGCGACCCGCGCCTCCCGCAGCACCCGCTGGAGCAGCAGCTCCCGCTGCTGTTCGTCCAGCCCGACCGGGAACAGGATCTCCTTCACGGCCACCTCGCGGTGCAGGGTCTCGTCCCGCCCCCGCCACACGCGGCCCATCCCGCCCCGCCCGACCGGCTCGATCAGCCGGTACCGTCCCCCGATGAGCCTGCCGTCCTCGACCGTCACGGCACCCACGATATCGGGACCCGACGAGCTGACGGGCCGTCATGATCACATCGTGACCGGCAGTCGAGGGGGCGGCGGGCGAGGCGGTGACGGTCGGTCCGGGGCTCAGCGCCGGTGGGTGCGGCGGCGCTCGCGGTGCAGCTCGACGAAGACCGCGACCTTGGCGCGCAGTGCCCACGGGTCGACCGGCTTGGGGATGAAGTCGACGGCCCCGGCGGCGTAGCCGCGCATCGAGTGGTCGGGGTCGCCGCCGATCGCGGTGACGAAGATGATCGGGATGTCCCGGGTGCGGGCCCGCCGCTTGATGTGGGCGGCGGTCTCGTAGCCGTCCATGCCGGGCATCTGCACGTCGAGCAGGATGACGGCGTAGTCGTCGGGGTCGAGCAGGGCGCGCAGCGCGTCCGGGCCGGAGGCGGCGGAGACCAGTTCGTGCCCGTTCGGGCCGAGGACGGCCTCCAGCACCAGCAGGTTCTCCGGCCGGTCGTCCACCAGCAGCACCTTCGGCGGCGGCCCCGGCTCCGGGTGGCGGACGCGCGGGGCGGGCAGCCCGGCGGTGTCCGCGCCCTGCTGCTGCTCGACCAGGGTGAGCTGGCGCTCCAGCACCGCGCAGCGCGCCTCGGCGAGCGCGGCGTGCTCCCGGGCCCGCGCCAACTCCTCGGCGAGGCGCGTCACTTCGAGGGCCAGCGCGTCGCGTTCGGCGAGCAGGGCGGAGCCGGTGGCGGTGCCGCCCTGGCCGGTGGCGGCGGGGGAGATGGTGGCCGGATCGGTGGCGGCGAGGGAGGTGTCGGCGGGCGTTCCCGCGTCCCGGTCGGCCTCCAGGCGGTCGAGCCGGGCCTCCAGGTCGGCGATCGACTGCCGGGTGTCGTCCAGTGCGTGGTCGAGCTGCTCCTCGCGCGCCCCGGCCTGCCGGGCCTCCCGGTCGGCGGCGTGCAGTTGGCCCTCCAACTGCTGGACGGCCCGGCCGATCGAGGCGCTGGTGCGCAGCGCGGCCCGGTGCTGCTGCTGGAGGCGCGCGCGGGCCGCCTCGTCGAGCCGGACGTTGCGGTCGTCGGCGAGGTTGCGCAGCAGTTCCTCGACGAACTCCCAGGGCGCGATCCGGCTGCCCGCCAGGTAGCGGGAGAGCGTCCCCGGGTTGAGGTAGCTGCGGCTGGCGTACCGGCGCACCGACACCCCGAGGGCGAGGAAGAGCCGACGCAGCGATTCGGCGAACTCCCGGCACTCCCGGTTGAGTTCGGCGTCCAGCGGCTGGAGCCCGCCGCCGTCCCGTCCGCCGTGCGGCCCCTGCGGGTCCGGGGTGTCCCGTCGCTCCTGCGCGTCCTGCGCACCCTGCCCGTCCCGCCCGCCGTGCGCGTCCTGCCCGTCCTGCCCGCCGTGCGCGTCCTGCCCGTCCTGCGCGGCGAATGCCGTCACCGGTACCTCCACCCGTTCCACCCGACCGTTCCGAAAGCAGCAGCCTGCCCTACCCCCGGCGCGTTGCGCGGGCCGCAACGCCTCCGGGGCGAGACCGGCGACAATACGGCAACGGGAGGTCGATTGACGATCAGTCAAATGTGCTGGAAGTGGCTGGAGTTGCGTCCGACCGCAGCGCGGTCAGCGGTGCGCCGCAGCGCAGGTTCCACCGCCCGGAGCGGCCGCTCAGCGAGGTCACCGTCAGCGGGGCGACGTCCAGGCGCCAGAACGCGGCGGGTGGCAGGGTCAGGGCGTGCACGGCGGCGGCGCGGACGACGGCCGGTTCGGCGACGGCGAGCAGGCGGCCCGAGTCGGCCGGGAGGGCGTCCAGCCAGGCGCCGACCCGGGCCAGCAGCGCGGTGACGCACTCGCCGCCGGGCGGGGCGAAGGCGGGGTCGGACAGCCAGGCGCCGATCGACTCCGGCTCGGTGGCGGCGAGTTCGGCCAGCGGGCGCCCCCGCCAGGCGCCCGCGTCCAGGTCGGCGAGGGCCGGATCGACCTGCGGCGACAGGCCCAGCGCCTCGGCGGTGAGTCGGCAGCGCGCGGACGGGGCCGTCAGCACCCGGTCGGCCCGGGGTGCGGCCAGGGCCCGGGCCGGGGCCAGTTCGGCAGCCGTCGGCGGCAGGCCGTCGCCGAACCGGGCCTCGCGCGCCGACGCGCCGAGCGCCGGTGCGACCAACATCACCCGGACCGTCACGGGCCCTCCCTCAAAGGATCATTCGTCCACGTCTTGGTGGCGTGATGTGCCGCGCCCCTTGGCGGGCCCGCCCGGAACGGTACCTTCTCGGCGGTACAACCCCATATCGACGACGGTGCGTGGAAGTCCGGTGAGAGCCCGGTACGGTCGCGCCACTGTGAACCCGGAAGCCGCCCCGGCGGCCGACGGGAAGTCAGACCCACCTCCGTCGTTCACGCTCCACGCGATCGGGACGCGAGTTCCCGCAAGGAGGTCCACCCCGCCATGGCTCACCCCGTCGCGCCCGCCGCCGTCACCACGCCGGCCATCACCCCCCTCTCCGTCAAGGCCGTCGCCCCGTGGGCGCTGTTCTTCGGCGTTCTGCTGCTCACCGTGCTCTACTTCGTCGGCGCCGAACAGGGCGCCACCTCGCTGATCTCCGGCGAGACCGTGCACGAGTGGGTGCACGACGGCCGCCACCTGCTCGGCTTCCCCTGCCACTGACCACGGGGACAGCGAGCACCTGAGATGAAGAACCACACCGTCCGCGACCTGCTGGTGCGCGGCATGCTCGCCGGACTCGGCGCCGGCGTCCTGGCCCTGATCGTCGCCTACCTGCTGGGCGAGCCCCGGATCGACGCGGCGATCGCCTTCGAGGACTCCCACGCCCACGAGCACGGCGAGGAACTGGTCAGCCGCACCCTGCAGTCCACCGCGGGCCTGGCCACCGGCATCCTGCTCTACGGCCTCGCCCTCGGCGGCATCGCCGCCCTCGCCTACTGCTTCGCCCTCGGCCGCACCGGACGGATCGGCCCCCGGGCCACCGCGCTGCTGCTCTCCGGCGCCGCCCTGGTCGCCGTCTACCTCGTCCCGTTCCTCAAGTACCCGGCCAACCCGCCGTCCGTCGGCGACCCGGACACCATCGGCCACCGCACCCTGCTCTACTTCCTGATGATGCTGCTGAGCGTGCTGCTCGCGGTCGCCGCGATCGCCGCGGGCCGACAGCTCGCCCCGCGCCTGGGCAACTGGAACGCCACCCTGGCCGCCGGTCTCGGCTACGCCGTGCTGATCGGCCTCGGGTACGTCCTGCTGCCCGCGATCAACGAGGTGCCGGAGGACTTCTCCGCCACCCTGCTCTGGCAGTTCCGCACCGCGGCCCTCGCCATCCAGCTCACCCTCTGGCTCTCCTACGGCCTGCTCTTCGGCCACCTCGCGGAGCGCCTCCTGCTCCCGAAGCCCGCCCGGACCACGCAGGCACCCACCGAGGCGGCCCCCGTCGCCGACTAGCCCACCCCGCAGGGCCGTTCCCGCCGTCACGGAGGGGGAGCGGCCCTGCGGCGTGCGCACGGCGTATCGCGGCGTACTGTCGGCGGCCTCCGCCATGGGTGCGCCGCGGAACCGGGCGGCGGTGCGGGGCGTCCCCATGGCGGACGGACGGAGCGAGGGAGGGCGCGGATGGTGGCGGCCCGGTATCTGTACCTGGTGCGGCACGGGGAGGCGTTGGCCGACGAGAGCGGGTTGTCGGCGAACGGGCGGCGGCAGGCCGCGGCGCTCGGGCGGCGGTTGGCGGGGCGGCCGATCGAGGCGGTGCACCACGGGCCGGCGGCCCGGGCGGCGCAGACCGCGCAGGTGGCCGCTGCGCAACTGGCGGGGGTCGGGACGGTGGTGGCCGAATGTGCCGGGGACTACGTGCCGCACCTGCCGGAGCGGGCCGAACTCCCGTCCGACAGCGCGGACTTCCTCCTCGGCTTCCTCTCCTGGGCCACGCCGGAGGACGCCGCGACCGGCCGGGCACTGGCCCGGGAGGCGGAGCGCCGCTTCACCGGACCGGTCGCCGGGGAGCGGGAGCGCCACGAACTGCTGGTCACCCACAACTTCCTGGTCGGCTGGCTGGTCCGGCACGCCCTGGACGCCCCGGCCTGGCGCTGGCTCGGCATCAACCAGGCCCACACCGGACTGACCGTGATCCGCTACGCCCCGGGCCGCCCGCCCGCCGTCCTGGTCCACAACGACCAGCGGCACCTGCCGCCGGACCTGGCTTGGACGGGCTTCCCGCCGGAGCAGCGGATCTGACGCCCCCGGGGCGCCGCCGGCTCAGTCCTCGGTGCGGCGCAGCAGGTAGCTGTCCATGATCCAGCCCTTGCGCTCGCGCGCCTCGGCCCGCAACTCCTTGATGCGGTCGGCCTGTTCGGCGAGCGGACCGGAGACCAGGATCTCGTCTTCGGTGCCCAGGTAGGCCCCGTAGTGGATGTGCACGCCCGCCGGGTCGATCCGCGCGTAGGCGTCCTGCCCGTCCAGCATCACCACGGCGTCCTCCGCGCCCGGCCCGAAGCCGTCGGCGGCCAGCCGCCGCCCCGTGGTGATCCGCACCGGCCGGGCGGTGCGGGTCAGCGTGGTGCGGTGCCGGGCGGCCAGCACCGAGACGCTGCTGATGCCGGGGACCACCGTGTACGCGAACTCCGTCCGGCCGCGGGCCAGGATCCGGTCCAGCACCGCCGTCACGCTGTCGTACAGCGCCGGGTCGCCCCAGACCAGCAGGGCGCCGGTCTGCCCGTCCGCCAGCTCCTCGGCGACGGCCCGCTCGACCAGGTCGGCCCGCCGGTCGCGCCACTCCTCGACGGCCTCCCGGTACGCGGGCGTGGACCGGTCGCGGGCCGGGTCCACCAGCTCGACCACCCGGTGCCCGGGGCGGCCGTGCTCGGCGATCATGTCCCGCCGCAGGCGGATCAGGTCCTGCCGCTCCTCGGGCTTGTCCAGGAGCAGGAACGCGTCGGTCCGGCCGATCGCCTTGACCGCCTCCAGGGTGAGGTGGTCCGGGTCGCCCGCGCCGATGCCGATGACGAGAAGGGTACGCATGCGGGTGATTCTGCCCGCTCGGTCGGCGCACGGGGCACGGGGGGCTCGGCGCACGGGGCACAGGGGTGGGGACGGAGGCGGCCCCGGACGTGTCGTGGCCGGGCGGCGGGGCGGCCGTGTGGTGGACTGGAGGTCGGCCGGTGCGCGGGGCTGGGCTCCGGCGGCCGGTCGTGCAGCGCCCGGACAGGAGCCACTCTCATCAGCAGTCGTCCGACGGGGCCCGGGCCCGAGCCGGTGCCGGCCACGCGTGCGGCCTCGCTGGCCGCCGCAGTCGTGCTGTACGCGCTGGTGGTCGTCCTGCAGGTCACCACCGACAGCTGGCACATCCCCTCGGTGCTGGTCGCGGTGCCCGCCGTGGCGGCCCTCGGGTCCGGGCCCGGCACCATCCTGGCCGCCGCCGCCGTCGCGGTCGCCACCCGCTGGGCCTTCGCCCTCGGCGAGCCCGGCCGGACCGCCACCGCCGTCGGCACCACGGCGGCCGTGCTCGGGATCGCCGCCCTCGGCTGCTTCGTGGTCCGCCGCCGGGAGCAGGCCGCCGCGCTGCTGGTCAGCATCACCTCGGTCGCCGAGAGCGCCCAGCGCGCCGTGCTGCGCCCGGTGCCCGCCGCCGTGGGCCCGGTCTCGATCGCCGCCGGGTACCGGGCCGCCGCCGAGCACGCCGGGATCGGCGGGGACTTCTACGCGGTCGCCGACACCGCCTTCGGGCTGCGGGCGCTGATCGGGGACGTCCGGGGCAAGGGCCTGGACGCCGTGACCACCGCCGCCGTCGTGCTCGGCGCCTTCTACGAGGCCGCCCACGACGAACCCGGCCTGGCCGCCCTCGCCGGGCGGCTCGACACCAGCCTGCGCCGCTTCCTCACCGACCCCGAGGCCTTCGCCACCGCCGCCCTGGTCGCCATCGGACCGGACGGCGCCACCTGCGCCCTGTCCTGCGGCCACCCGCCCCCGCTGCTGCTGCGCGGCGCCACCGCCGCCGAACTCCCGGCCGCCCCGGGCCTGCCGCTCGGCCTGGGGGTGCTGGCCGGGGGCGGCCCGGAGCCCGGACCGGCCGTCCGGCTGCGCCCCGGCGACGCGCTGCTGCTGTACACCGACGGGCTCACCGAGACCCGCGACCGGGCGGGCGCGTTCTACCCGCTGCTGCCCCGGCTGACCGCCCGCCCCGTCCCGGCCGCGCCGCAGGCCGTCGTGGACTGGCTCCAGCAGGACGCCGAGCGCTTCGCGGGCGGGGTGCGGGACGACGACTCGGCGCTGCTGGTGCTGGCCTGGGAGCCACCGGGGGACCGGTCGTGAACGCGTCCCGCCCCCGGTTCCGGACCCGGCCCCGGACTCAGTCGAACAGGGTGGGCCCGAGCGGGTGCCAGCCCGCGGGGCCGGGGAGCTGTGCGGCGGGCTCCGGGCCCCAGCTGCCGGGGGCGTAGCGCAGCGGCGGGTCGGTCGGGTCGAGGACGGGGTCGACGATCCGCCAGCACTCCAGGACGGCGGGGTAGAAGGCGAACGGCTCGGGGTCGCCGCTGACCGCGCCGCCGAGGATCGTCTCGTAGGGCTGTTCGAGGCGGCCGAAGAGCTTGGTGTAGTCGACGCCGATCGGCACCTGGACCGGCCCGTGGCCGTCCGCGCCCTTGGCGACCAGCAGGTCGGCGCGGATGCCGGTGTCGCCGTCGATCCGGAACCGGACCAGGTTGGGCGGGGCGTGGCCGTCCTGGCCGCGGAAGAGTTCCAGCGGCGGCCGGCGGAGCTCGACCACCACCTCGGTCGCGGAGACGGCCAGCGACTTGCCGCTGCGCAGGTGGAAGGGGACGCCGGCCCAGCGCCAGTTGTCGACGTACAGGGTGGTGGCGAAGTAGGTCTCGGTGACGGAGTCCGGCTTCACCCCGGGCACGTCGAGGTAGCCCTCGTACTGGCCGCGCACCGTGACGGCCGGGTCCATCGGGCGGACGGCGTGCAGGACCCGCCACTTCTCCAGGCCCTGGGCGGCGTAGTTGTCGCTGCTGGGCGGGTCCATGGCGAGCAGGGCGAGGACCTGCAGCAGGTGGTTCTGGACGACGTCGCGCAGGCAGCCGACGGCGTCGTAGAACGAGCCGCGGTCGGCGACGTCGAAGTCCTCGGCCAGGCTGATCTGCACGTTGTCGACGTAGGAGCGGTGCCAGATCGGGGCGAGCAGGGTGTTGGCGAAGCGGGCCACCATGAGCGACTCCACGGCGGCGTTGCCGAGGAAGTGGTCGACCCGCAGCAGGTGGTTGTCGTCGAAGTACCGGCCCAGTTCCTGCTGGAGCTCGCGGGCGGAGGCGGAGTCGTGGCCGAAGGGCTTCTCGACGACGAGGCGGGCGTCGCGGTTCAGGCCGGCCCGGGCGAGGGCGGCGGCGACGGTGGTGAACAGGCCGGGCGGGATCGCCAGGTAGTGGGTGGCGAAGCCGCGCCCGGCCAGCGCCGCCTTGAGCCGTTCGAAGGTCGCGTCCTCGGCGAAGTCGCCGGTGACGATGGACAGTCCGGCGGCGAAGCGGTCGAACACCTGCTCGTCGACGGTGGTGCCGGTGGCCTCGACGGCCGCGCGGGCGTGCCGGCGCAGCCGCTCGTCGTCCCAGTCGCCGACGGCGACGCCGACCACCGGGCAGGGGAGCCGCCCGGCGGCGCTGAGTTGGTAGAGCGCGGGCAGCAGCATCTTGCGGGCGAGGTCGCCGGTGATGCCGTAGAGCACCAGGACGTCGGAGGGTTCGAGCCGGGACGGGGGCAGCGCGGTGGCGGTCATGCGGGCGGGATCCGTTCTGATCGGCGACAAGGAGAGCGGGGGTCAGGGCCGTTCCGCGGGGACGGGGGCCTCGGTGTCGTGGCCGAAGCGGTGGGCCAGGTCGTCCTGGATCTGCTCGCTGTCCCGGCCGCGGGTCTCGGGCAGGTAGCGCCGGACGAAGACGAAGGCCCCGGCGCAGATCGCGGCGAAGATCCAGAAGGTCTGGCCCTGGCCGAGGCTGTTGGCCAGCGGCAGGAAGGCCAGGCTGACGACGAAGTTGGACACCCAGTTGACGGCGGTGGAGGCGCTGGAGCCGGCGGCGCGCACGGCGGGCGGGAAGATCTCGCCGATCAGGGTCCAGAACACCGGGCCCAGGCCGCCGGCGAACGCGGCGATGTAGACCACCATGAACAGCAGGGTCAGCCCGGAGGCCAGGTGCGCGACGAAGGCCAGGCCGAGCAGGAACACCGAGACCGCCATCGCGCCCAGCGAGATCAGCACCAGCGGGCGGCGGCCGACCCGGTCGACCAGCCGGATCGCCACCAGCGTCATCAGCAGGTTGATCACGCCGATCGCCACCGAGTAGAAGATCGAGTTGGAGGCGTTCAGACCGGTCTGCTCGATGATGGTCGGCGCGTAGTAGATGATCGTGTTGATGCCGCCGAACTGCTGGACGGCGGCCAGGGTCAGGCCGACGACCAGCGCGGGGCGCACGTCCGGGGCCCGCAGCCCCTGTCCGCCGTCGCCGGCCGCCGCCTGCTTGGCCTTGTCCTCGGCGATCCGCTGCCGGGCCAGTTCGACCACCTGGTCGGCGGTGTCGGGGCCGGTCACCTTGGCGATCGCGGCCCGGGCCTGCTCGATCTGCCCGCGGGCGATCTGCCACTGCGGGGACTCCGGCAGGAACCACAGTGCGGCGGCCACCAGGACCAGCGCGGGCACCGCGCCGCAGGCGAACATCTCCCGCCACCGGCCGCCGCTGGAGAACGCCATGTTCACCAGGTAGGCGACCAGGATGCCGATGGTGATCATCAGCTGGTTGAGGGTCAGCAGCCGGCCCCGGATCGAGGTCGGCGAGATCTCCGACAGGTAGACCGGGACCAGCGCGGAGGCGGTGCCCACCGCGAGGCCCAGCACGATCCGGGCCACCAGCAGCACCGCGTAGCCGGTGGAGAACACCGCGATCGCGGTGCCCACCAGGAACACCGCGCCGACCACGCCGAGCAGCCGGCGCCGCCCCCACCGGTCGGCGAGCCGGCCCGCGCCCAGCGCGCCGATCACCGAACCGATCAGCAGGACGCTGACCACGCTGCCCTGCTCGAAGGAGTTCAGGTGGAAGTCGTCGCGGACGTACAGCAGGGCCCCGGACACCACGCCGGTGTCGAAGCCGAACAGGAAGCCGCCGACCGCGATCGCGGCGGCCCACCACTGGATCTTCCGGAGGCCGGCCGGCGGGACCGCGGTGAGCGGCCCGTGCGTGCCGGGTTCCCGGGAGAAGCCCTGAACCATGTGTGACCTTTCTGCGGGCCCGGCCGGTCAGCCGGGCAGGACTCCCCAGGAGCCGGTGTACGACTCGCCGGGCGCGAGCCGGATCAGGTCGGTGCCGCTGGCGAACGCGTTCGGCGGCCCGGTCATCGGCTCGACGCCCAGGCCGCGGCGCCACCGGTCGTGCGGCACGTTGTCGGCCGTGTACACCTCCAGCCACGGCTGGGAGCGGTCGGACCAGAAGCGCACGGCACGCCGGGAGCCGGCCAGCCGGACCCAGGCCCGGCCGTCGCCGTCGCGCTCCAGGTCGGTGAAGGCCCGGTCGATCGGCAGGTCGCCGATCCGCCGGGGCGCGGTGAAGTCGTAGGGGCTGCCGGCCACCGGCTGGGTCGGCCCGTCGGGGAGCATCCGCTCGTCCACGGGTTGGAACCGGTGCCCGGGCAGCTGCAGCTCGCAGTCGTCGACGGGCTCGCCGACGGTCAGGTACGGGTGCATGCCGTGCGCGTAGGGGGCGGTCCGGGTGCCGGCGTTCCGGGCGGTGAGGCGGACGGTGAGGCCGGTGCCGGCGTCCAGGGCGTAGGCGGCGGTCAGGTCGAGGCGGAACGGGTAGCCGGTGGAGCCGGTCAGCCGGTGGGTCAGGGTGATCCGGTCGGGCCCCTGCTCGGCGACCTGCCAGGGCGCCCACCTGGTCAGCCCGTGGATCGCGTTGCCCAGCTCCGGCTCCGACAGGTCGAGCTGGTACGTCCGCCCGTCGAAGGCGTAGCGGCCGTCGCGGACCCGGTTGGGCCAGGGGATCAACAACTGCCCGAACGCGGCCGGGGCGGGCTCGTCGGGCCCGTAGGAGAGCAGCAGCGGCTCCCCCCGGTGCAGGAGTTCGCGCAACCCGGCGCCCGATTCGGTGACGGTGGCGTGGAAGTCGCCGGCCACGAGGCGGTACTGCGCCCCGCTGGTCTCTGTGCTCATACCTGGATGGATAGCCGGTGCCCGCCGCGACACGGCCTGCCCGTCGGCACGGTCCCCGGGTCGGGTGAACTCCTTGGCCCGTCCGGTCCCCACCGGGTGTGGGACGACGGCGGACGCGGGACCTGTCCGGTTCCCCGCGCCGGGACGGGGCGGTGGCTCTGGAGGGGTGGCGTGGGCGGGGTGCGGCGGCGGATGCGCGGGCAGCTGTGGCCGGTGCTCCAGCAGGCGGTGGCCTGCGCCCTGGCCTGGTGGGCGGCGCGGCTGCTGTTCGACCACCACCTGCCGCTGTTCGCCCCGATGGCCGCGGTGGTGGCGCTGAACACCCCGGTGGGCGGCCGGGGCACCAACGCGGTCCGGGTGGTGCTCGGCGTGGTGTGGGGCGTGCTGATCGGCCAGGGCGCGTACACGGTGTTCGGCCACCACTACGGGGCCCTCGCGGTGGGCTGCGCGGTGCTGCTCTCCCTGCTGGTGACGCTCGCGCTGGACGGCGAGCGGGTGACGATGGCCCAGGCCGCGGCCAGTGCGGTGATCGCGCTGGCCTCCGGTCGGGAGGCCGGGATCGACCGGGTCCTGGACGTGCTGGTCGGGGCCGGCGTCGCCCTGGTCTTCAGTCAACTGCTCTTCCCCGCCCACCCGTTGAAGCTGCTCCGGGCTGCCGAGGCGGAGACCTTCCACGGGCTGGCGGGCCTGCTGCGGCTCGGCGCGCGGGCCGACGCGGGCGACCCGGACCTGCTGCTGCCGCTGGAGTCGCACGCGCTGTACCGCCTGCTGACGGACGTGGACCGGGCCAGGACCGACATGGTCGAGGTGGCCCGGCGCACGCCCCGCTGGCGGCGGCAGCGGCACTCGGTCCGGGCGTCGAGCGGCGCGGCCCTGCGCCTCGGCGTGCTCGCCAACAGCTGCTTCACCCTGGCCCGGTTCACGGCCGACGCCGAGGGACCGGACCGGCAGGCCCTGCTGCCCGTGGTGGAGGCGCTGGCCCGGACCCTGTCGGCGTACGCGGCGGCCGAGCCGGGCCGGGCCGCCCGGGAGGCCTGCGTGCGGGGCGCGCTCGCTGCGGCGGCCCAGGCGCCGCCGCAGCAGGGCCCGCCGACCGAGGCCGTCCGCCTGGCCGTGTGCGACCTGCTGGTGGTGGCCGGGGTCGCCGCGGACGCCGCCGCGACGGCCGTCGACGCCCGGGCCCCGGACGCGCCGCAGGCACCGCCCGCCGCCTGACGGCCCGTCGGCGCTCTGACGGCCCCTCGGCCTCCCGGCGTCCCGGCAGCTGCTCAGGCCGCGGGGGGCGTCTCGCGGGCCACGATCAGGCGGTCCCCGGCCCGGACGGTGCCGATGCCGGGGTCGCTGTAGCGCAGCGGGCGGCCGTCGCGGACCACGGCGAGCACCGGTTCGGCGAGCCGGCGCGGGTCCTGCCCGACCTCCTCGGGGGCGGGCCGCCGTTCGGCGACCTCCAGGCCGAGTCCGGCGGACAGCAGGTCCTCCAGGACGGTGCCGACGTCCGGGCTGAGCGAGGCGACCCCGAGCAGGTGGCCCGCGGTGTCGGCGGCGGTGATGACGTTGTCGGCGCCGCTGTCGCGCAGCAGCGGCGCGTTCTCGGCGTGCTCCACGGACGCGGTGACCAGCGCGCCCGGGTTCATCCGGCGGGCGGTCAGGGCGGCGAGGACCGCGGTGTCGTCCCGGGTGGTGGCGATCAGCACCCGGGCGGCCCGGCCGAGTTCGGCCCGCGCCAGCACCTCCGTCCGGGTGCCGTCGCCGACGATCCCGACCAGGCCGTGCCGGTTGGCGTCGTCGACCGCCGCGGCCGAGGTGTCGACGACGACGATGTCGCGCGGGGCCACGCCGCGGGCCCGCAGGGTCGCCGCGGCCGCCCGGCCCTTGGTGCCGTACCCGATCAGGACGGTGTGCCCGTGCACCCTGCGCCTCCAGGACTGTTCGCGCCATTGGGCCCGGGTGCGCTCGGTCAGCGCCCGGAACGTGGTGCCCACCAGGACCAGCAGGAAACCGAGCCGCAGCGGGGTGATCACCAGGGTGTTGACCAGCCGGGCGGTGCCGCTGACCGGGACCACGTCGCCGTAGCCGATCGTGCTCAGCGTCACCGCCGCGTAGTAGAAGCTGGTCAGCCAGTCGACCGGCTCACCGTCCGAGTCCCGGTAGCCGGCCCGGCCGAGGAACACCACCACCGCGGCCACCAGGACGATCGCCAGCACCAGGGCCAGCCGCCACAGGATCAGCCCCACCGGACCCCGGACCCGGTAGGGCATCCGCAGGCGCGACTGCTGCGGGCCCGCGCCCTCGCTGTGCTCCACCACGCTCCGAGTCTGCGGGAGACCCGCGGTCCCGGCGATCGCGCCGGCCCGTCCTCGTCCCCGGCTTGGCGGCGTACCCGTGCCACGGTGGGGGAGCGGGCCCGGCCCGGCGGGCCGTCACCACGCCCGCGGGGCGGGCACCGTGCCCCGGCGGATCGCGGCCGCCTGCTCCGGGGTGAACGGGGCCCGGAGCAGCAGCTGCTCCTGCTGGCGGGCCCGGAACAGGTCGGCGACGAAGTTCATCCGGTCGGCCAGCAGGACCCAGTCGCCGGCGGCGCTGCCCGCCAGGGTGTTCGGCGTCCGGTCGATGTCGTACAGCAGGGCCTTGAGCTCGACGTTGCGCAGCCGGGTCAGCGGCGCCGGGAAGGGCGACCGGGACGGGCCGACACCGCGCACGTCGGAGCCGATCCGCTGGGGGACCAGGCGGCCGGTCGTCGCGAAGTCCGCGGCGGGCAGGGCCAGGTCCATCAGCTGCCGGGTGATCACGGCCTCCCAGGAGCGCCGCAGGAAGCCGAGCAGCGGGACGCCCGCGGGCAGGGCGAGCGCCCCGGCGATCGCCTGCTGCAGCCGGATCTGCTCGTGCAGGCCGACCCGGAGGTTGGCGAGCAGCACGTGCTCGGCCCGCTCGCCCGGGTCGGTGGCCAGGAAGGCCCGGCCGTAGCTGTGCACCGCGGCGATCAGCAGGTCCTGGCCGCCGTCCTCCGCGGGCCCCGGGCGGAGCGGGGCAAGGCAGCGCTCCACCGCCCGTCCGTGGACGAGCTCCGGCGGGCCCGGGCGGCCGAACTCCTCGGCCAGGTCGGCGAACAGCGGCCCGAGGTCCCGGAAGACCAGCAGGTTCCCGTCCGCCACGTGCGCCGCCACCTGCCGGACGATCCGCTCCGGCAGCTCCCCGAGCGGGCGCAGCGGCGCCGGGGCCCGCCGGGCGAGGGCGACGGCGGCCCGGACCGCCGCCGGGGCGCTCTCCCCGCGGATCGACCGCCCGGCGGTGTGCGACGCCCAGGCGCCGAACGCGCACCAACTCACGTTCTCCCGGCCCAGGACCCGGGCCGTCGCCACGGCCAGCTCGTGATAGGCCAGCGTGATCCGCAGGTTCCGCAGCACGGGGTCGCCCAGCGCCGCGATCTCCGCGATCTCCCCGGCCGGGACCGCGATCCGCTCCAACTCCTCCACGGCCCCACCCTAGAGCGCCGGGACCCACGGGATCGGCCGGATCGGCGAGGACGGCACCCGAACCGGTCGGGGGGCGGTTCGACGGCGGCCGGGACCGACGGCATAGAGTGCTGCCTCGTGCCGCAGCTGGAGATATCCGACCTGATCACCGCAGTCGACCCGGAGAGCGGCCGACGGCTGCCGGTACGGCGCGCCGAAGCGGTCGAACTGCTGCGCGCCGACGGCGACCTGCGGGCCGCCCGGCTGGTGGCCGAACTGCCCGCCGACCGGGACGGGGTGCTGGACCCGGACGCCGTGGACCGCCTGCTGATCCGCGTGCACACCGAACTCCAGCGCCTCAGCGAGGAACTCCGGATCGGCCGGCGGCTGGTCCACCTGATCGGCCCGCTGAGCACCGCGATCCGGGCCACCGGCCACCCCGGGCCGTTCCGCCTGGTCGACATCGGCTGCGGGCTGGGCTTCCTGGTCCGCTGGCTGGCGGCCACCGGTGCCCTCGGCCCGGACGTCGAGCTGGTCGGGGTCGACCTCAACGCCGCCCTGGTCGGCGAGGCGGACCGGCTGGCCCGTGCCGAACGGCTCGACTGCCGCTTCGTCCACGGCAACGCCTTCGCCCTGCCGGAGGCCGCCACCGTCTACGTCTCCACCGGCGTGCTGCACCACTTCCCCGAACCCGCGCTGGCGGAGTTCTTCCGGGCCCAGGGCGAATCCCCCGCGATGGCGTTCTGCCACTACGACATCGCCGCCACCGGCCTCGCGCCGATCGGGGCCTGGGTGTTCCACCGCGCCCGGATGCGCCACCCGGTGGGCCGCCACGACGGCGTCGCCTCCGCCCGGCGGGCGCACGGCGACGAGTCCCTGCTGCGGGCCGCCGCCGCGGCGCCCGGCATGCGACCGCTGCTCTACGAACCCCGGCGGGTGGCCAACCCCTTCTGCACCACGCTGCGCCCGGTCCTCGGCGTCCGCCCGCACCTGGAGGCACCGCTCCGGCAGGCCCTCGGCCAGGCCTCCCGCCGCCTCCTCGACGCCGAGCAGTTCGCCCGGGTCGCCCGGTGACGCCCGCGCTGCCGCTCGCCGTGCTCGGCCTGGTCGACGCGGCGTTCAGCGGTTTCCGGGCCTACGCCGGCCGCGACGCCCGCATCCGCAAGCACCGTGCCAACCTGCGGGCCGCGCTGCGCGGGCTGGCGGTCGGCGCCGTCCTGCTGCTCGTCCCCGCGCTGGCCTCCGTGCTCCTGCTGCTCACCGCGGCCGACCCGGCACGCGCCTACGCGACCCTGGCCGCCGGCGGCCTCGGCTACCTGCTTCCGCTCACCGGCTACGCCGCCGCCGTGCTGCTCTCGCTCGCCGCGTACTTCCTCCTGCCGTTCCGCGCCAGCACCCTCGCCATGGTCGTCGGCCTCGGCCCGCTCACCTTGCTCCGCCCCCCGGCCGTCGCCGTCGCCTGCCTGGCTGCCCTCCTCAACGGCGGCCTGCCCTCCCTTCTGGTCGGCGCCCTGGCCGCCGCGGCAGCACTGTCCGTCGAACCGGTCGTGCACCGCCGCTGGTACCGCTAGACCCTGCGCGACCGGCCGGGAACCGCCGCACGGGGTCGCCCTCCAGGGAGGTGCTAGCGGGCGAGCAGGGCCTCGACGGCGGTGCGCACCTGGGTGGTGACGGTTTCGGGGGAGGTGGTGTCGAGCTTGCCGTCGAGGTGGAGGAAGGCCAGGCCGTGGACGACGGCCCAGACGGCGGTGGCGAGGGCGTCCGGGTCGGCGTGCGGGTAGACGCCGGTGACGATGGCGCGGACGTACTGCCGCATGGCGGCGGTCGCGGCGGCCCGGTCCGGGTCGGTGGGGTCGCAGGGCTCGGCGAACATCGCCCGGAACAGGGCCGGGTGGTCGAGGGCGAACCGGACGTAGGCGACGGCGACCCGGGACAGGTCCTCGGGGGTGCGCGGCGCGGGGTGGGCGGCCGTCAGCGCGACGGCCAGTTCGCCGTAGCCCTCGGCGGCCACCGCCGAGACCAGCGCCTCGCGGTCGGCGTAGTGCCGGTAGGGGGCGGTCGCCGAGACGCCCGCCCGGCGGGCGACGGCGCGCAGCGAGAGGGCGGCGCTGCCGTCCTCCTCCAGCAGTTCGCGGGCGGCGCGCAGGCACGCGGCGCGCAGGTCGCCGTGGTGGTACGGGGTGCTGGTGCTCGTCATCGGCCGCTCTTCCTGACCTTCTCGCATGTGAACGATGTTCACATTCTAGTCGGAGGGCCCGCCGGGGAAGCGCGCCGCCGGCCCCGGGGAGCGGGGCCGGCGGACGGTGTCAGGCGGGGTGGGCGAAGGAGGCGGCGAGGCGGGGGAGGTAGTCGGCGAGGACGGGGGCCCAGCAGCCGTAGTTGTGGCCGCCGTCGCAGCCGGGGGACAGCGAGGCGCCGTTGCCGTAGTTCACCAGGCGGCTCGACACGCCCAGTTGGGCCAGCCGGTGGTGAACGGTGGCGGAGGCCAGGGCGGTGAAGTGGTCGATCGGGCCCTGGTCGCCGGTGTAGAGGGTGGTGTCGGTCTCGGCCAGCCGGGCCAGGTTGCCGAACGCGGCCGGGTCCAGCTCGTTCCAGACGTGGTCGGCGCCGAACACCGGGTAGGGCGAGCCGAAGATCGCGTCGCTGTCCACGTAGGGACCGTAGCCGGTGCACTGCCCGGTGCCGGCGGGGCTGGAGGTGCTGACCGCGCACCACGCGCCGGTCAGGTTCAGCTCGGTGGCCAGCACCGCGGCGCGGATCTCCGCCATCCCGAAGTCGATGCCGCCGGACAGCGAGGCGACGTGGCCGAACAGCTCGGGCCGGGCCTCGGCGTAGTGCAGCGCGCCGTAGCCGCCCATCGACAGGCCGACCACGGCCCGGTGCGAACGGTCGGTCAGGGTACGGAGGTTGGCGTCGACGAACGGGACGACCTGCTCCAGGTGGAAGGTCTGCCAGTCGGCCGCGCCGACCGCCGTCCGCTGCATCACCCAGTTCGCGTACCAGCCCTTCAGGCCCCCGTCCGGCACCACGGTGATCATGTCGTCCGAGTGCAGGGCGGGCGCGGCCGAGGCGTCGTCCACGGTGCCGCCGCCCCCGTGCAGGAAGTACGTGACGGGCCAGCGGCGGCCGGGGTCGGCCGCGTAGCCGCGGGGGAGCAGGATCCGGATCCGGTGCGTCCCGCCGAGCCGGGCGGTGCTGACGGTGATCGTGAAGTCGGTGCCGGAGCGCACCTCGGGCGCGCCGACCTGGGTGAGGCCGAAGCCGTCGGCCAGTGCGGGCGGGGTGTCGTCCTGGGCGTGGGCGGGCGCGGCGCCGAGCAGCGCGGCCAGGGCCGCGGCGGCGGTGGCGACGGCCACCGTCCGGGCCCGGCGGTACCAGGCGGTCGGGGTGGGGAACACGGCGGGGAACACGGGCGGCTCCTTCGGAGTCGGGTCGGTGGTGCAGGGGGGAAAGCAGGGTGGGAAGAAGGGGGATCAGAGCGCGCAGTAGGCGTCGGCGGTGGCCTTCGAGGTGTCCTGCTGGCCCTTGGTCGGGCCGATCAGGTGGAACTCGCTGTTGACGCGGACGATCTCCTTGCTGCCGTCCTCGCTCGCGTACCAGTCGCTGTAGTAGCCGAGGACGGCCCCGTTGTGGCCCCAGACCCACTGGCCGCAGGGCAGCCGGAAGTGGGCGATGCCCAGGCCGTAGCCGACCGTCCCGTCGGTGCCTGTCGGCACCGTGGTGGTGAGCTCGGCCTGCTGCGCGGGCGGCAGCAGCCGGCCGGTCAGCAGGGCCCGGCCGAAGTCGGCCAGGTCGTCCAGGGTCGACACGATCGCCCCGGCCGCCCCGAACGCCTGTACGTCGGAGGTGGTGGCGTCCAGGATGGCGATCCCGACCACCGGGTACTCGTAGCCGTGCAGGTAAGTGCCGTGCAGCGTCGGGTCGGTGGTGGGGAAGGTGGTGTGCCGCAGGCCCAGCGGCTCGATGATCCGGTGCTGGACCTCGGTGGCCGGGTCGTTCCCGGTGACGGCCTTGATCACCATCCCGGCCAGCACGTAGTTGGTGTTGGCGTAGCTCCACTGCTGCCCCGGCCCGGCGGTCGGCGCGTGCTGGGCCAGGGCCAGGTCGACCAGGGTCTGCGGCGCCCAGGTGCGGGTGGGCTGGGCGTTGAGCGCGTAGGAGAGCGCGAACCCGCTGTCCTTGGCGTAGTCGGGCAGCCCGGAGGTGTGGTTCAGCAGCTGGCGCACGGTGATCCGGCCGCCGTCGTAGCCGTTCGCCGCCACCGCGCCGGGCAGCCAGCGGGCGACGGTGTCGTCCAGCGACAGCCGCTGCTCGGCCTCCAGTTGCAGCAGGACGGTGGCGGTGAACGCCTTGGTGTTGCTGCCGATCCGGAACTGCGCGGCGGGGTCGGCCGGCACCCGGGTGGACAGGTCGCCGACGCCCGCGTGCACGTACTGGGCGGTGTCACCCTGGCGGACCAGGCCGATCACGGCCGGGTAGCCGTCGGCGACGCCCTGCAGGGCGCCGGCCTGGAGCAGGGCGGCGGCGGTCGGGGTGCCGGCCTGCGCGGTGCCGGTGCCGGCCGCGGCGGCGAGCAGTAGAGCGGCCCCGGCGGCGGCGAGGCGGAGGGACTTCATCGGAATCGGACTCCTCGGGCGGTGGGCGGGCCCGGCGCAGCTCCGGGGACGGGCCCCGGGACCGGACGTGCTCCGATGCTGCGGACCGGGCGGCCGGGACGGACAGGCCAGCGACCGGTCATCGCTGACCGCCCGTCATGGCCGGGTCAAGGGGCCCGCCCTGACGGCCCGTGGGCCGCTACGGGTCCGGGGCGGCCGCCGGGAAGACGGCCGGGGCGTAACCGGGGTGGTCGCGGCGGTACGCGTGGCCCAGGTGGTGCTGGAGCCGCAGGTGCCGGAACTGGTACACCGCACCGCTGCGCCGCAGCACGCCGCGCCGGTAGGCGTCGTCCAGGAAGGCGGCGGGCCGCCAGGGGAGCCGGCCGGTCAGCGGCAGCCAGCACCGGGACAGCACCAGCCACTGGCCCCAGGCGGTGAAGGCCAGCAGGTAGGCGGCGGTGCCGCCGAGCCCGCCGACGGTGCCGATCAGCAGGCCGTCCGCCAGGTTCCAGCTGAGCGGCCCGAGCAGGCCCCGGAACGAGACGGCGACCAGCCGCCCGCCGAGCGCGATGGCCAGGGTGAGCGCCGGGGCCAGCACCAGGAACCGGCGGACGACGGTGGCCCGGTTCGCGGCCAGCAGGCCGGCGGGGGTGGCGGCCGAGGCGGTGTCCACGGGGGCCTCCAGCGCGGCGGTCAGCCCGAACACCAGCCCGGCGGCGGTGCCGAAGATCAGCCCGAAGCAGAACATGTCGATCAGGGTGCCCACCAGCAGCGGCGGGCGGGCCGGACCGCTCCCCGCGTACAGCGCCCGCTCCAGGGCGATCGCGCACGCGCACCCGACGCCCATCAGCGACCCGCCGAGCAGGCCGTGCAGGAACTGGGTGGCGAAGGTCCGCACCGGCCGCCGGACCAGGCCGGTCCCGGGTCCGCCGCGGGGGCCGGGCAGCCGCAGCCGGAACCGGCTCGGCTCGAACAGCGCCTCGCCGCCGAGGGCGAGCAGCAGCGCGTAGATCGCCCCGAAGGCCAGCCCCGCGATCGGCCCCATCAGGGCGCCCTGGAGCAGCACCTCGGACGGCCCCGCCTGCGGCGTGCACAGGCCGACCAGCCAGTCGGCGACCGCGACGCACAGCGCGGTGGACGCCATCACCACGGCGGTGCGGGTCGAGCGCGGCAGCGCGTCGCACAGCCGCCACCAGGCCAGGTCCTGCCGCTCGGGGCCGAGCCCGTCCAGCTGGTGGGCGAGCCGGGCCAGCCAGTGCCCGGCCCGGCCGGCGTCCCACTCCGGGGTGCGGCGCCGGGCCCCGGTGGCGTCCCGCTCGGGCACCTGCCGCCGGTAGACGGCCGGTACGAAGTCCGCCAGCAGGTGCTCCTCCAGGGCCCGCCCGGTCGGGAACCGGTCCGCGTCCAGCAGCTCGGCCGGGTCCCGCTCCGGGGACTCGCTGTAGACCGCCCGGGCCAGCACCACCATCAGCGGGGTGGTCAGCACCGCGGCCAGCCGCTCCGCCGCCGGGGTCCGTCCGGCCCCGACCTCCGCCAGCACGGCGTCCCAGCGCGTTCCGTTGCCGGGCGTGCCGTTGCCGGGCGTCCCGTTGCCGTGTGCTCCGTTCCCGGGTGTTCCGTTTTCGGGCGTTCCGTTTTCGGTGCTGCCGGTCACCGCCCGGTCCGTCCGGGGCAGGTAGTGCACCAGGTCCTCCGGGGCGAGGTCGGCCAGCTCGACGGTCGCCGCCCACAGCAGCGGGGCCCGGACCTCCCGGACGGCCTCGGCGAACTCGGCGCGCCGACTGGTCAGCACCAGCGGCAGCGCGCTGGCGTTCAGCGCCCGCAGCGCCTCGCCGCGCAGCCCCTCCGCGATCTCGTCGAACCCGTCCAGCACCGGCAGCACCAGCTCGGCGTCCACCAGCGCGGCGGCCAGCGTCGACCCGGACGGGCCCCGGCGGGCCAGGTGCGGGTGCTCGCGCAGCAGCCGGTCCACCAGCCAGTCCCGCAGCGCGGTGGCCGTCGGGTCCCAGGACCCCAGGCCGAATACCACCGGCACCCGCCCCGCGGCGGCCGACGATCCCAGGTGGTCCAGCAGGAACCGCACGGTCAGCACCGTCTTGCCCGAGCCCGCCCGGCCGAGCACCACCAACCGCCCCGACGGGACGCGCCGGTACAGCCCCAGCACGCCGCGCAGGTCGCCCGCCAGCTCCAGCGGACCGGGCGCCTCCCCCGGCCCGAGCCGCTGCACGTTCTCCGGACGGTCCGTCAGCTCGGCCGGGCCCGGCCGCCAGCGCACCGGCAGCGGGAACGGGTCGTGGACCCGGCGCTGCGCCTCCTCCCGCTGCCAGCGGCGGCGCACCTCGGCCGCCAACTCCCGCGCCGGACCGGCCAGGTGGGCGTCCAGTACAGGTGCGGGGGCGGACGGTCCAGGCTCCGGTTTCGCTTCGGCGTCCGGTTCGGCGTCCGGTTCGGCCTTCGGTTCGGCGTCCGGCTCGGCATCCGGTTCGGTTGCGGTGCGGGGCGCGGAGAGCAGCCGGGCCAGCAGGCGGCGGTCTTCCGCGTCGATGTCCAGCGCGTCGGCCAGCAGGTGCACGGTGCCCAGCCGGTGGTCGGTGGAGCCGCCGCGCTCCAGCCGCCGGATGGTCCGGACGCTCACCCCCGAGCGCTCCGCCGCCTGCTCCTGCGTCAGCCCCGACCGATCGCGCAACCGGCGTAACAGCGCGCCGAGTTGATCTGCCACCGGAGACCTCCCCCTCACCTACCTACCCGCCAGTACGGACCCGGGCGAGCCTACCGGGGGCGACCGGCCACCGATGGCCGGTCGCCCGACCTGGCCGATTGCCGCCCGCCGCGCCACGATCGCTGCCCCGGCGGACGGTCGTCGCCCCGGTGGGCGGTCGCCGACCACGACGCACGGTCGCGGACCACGACGGACGGTCGCGGAGCACGACGGACCCCGGTGGACGGTTGCGGACCCCGGCGGAGCGCGACAGGAGGAGTCGACGTGGCACACCGCTACTGGTGCGGCGAGTGCGGGCACCGGACGCCCTGGCTCGGCGCCGCCGACGCCGAGCGGCGGCACCTGGCGCACTACGCCGCCCGGCACCCCGGCACCGCCCCGGGCGGCCACGTCCAGACCCGCCGCACCCTCGGCGGCTGCGCCTGCCTCGGCCTGACCGTGCTGCTCCTGCTGCTGCTGGCCGTCGCCGCCGCCCGCCTCCGCTGACGGCTCGCCGGCGGGCCCGCGCGGGCCGGAATGTTCCGGGGGAGCGGGGAGTTGACAGCGGGACAGGACCCGGTGGAACACGGAAGGCGGTGGCACGATGGTGCGTGCGGTGTGGAACGGGGCGGTACTGGCCGAGTCGGCGGAGACGGTGCTGGTCGAGGGGAACCACTACTTCCCGCCGGAGGCGCTGAACCGGGAGTACTTCGCCCCCAGCGACACCACCACGGTCTGCTCCTGGAAGGGCACCGCCCGGTACTGGACGGTCGCGGTGGACGGCGCCGAGAACCCGGACGCCGCCTGGTACTACCCGGACCCGAAGCCGGAGGCCGAGCACGTCCGCGACCGGGTCGCGTTCTGGCGTGGGGTGGAGGTCGTCACGGCCGACTAGCCCGGTCGCCCCGGTCGCTCTCGCGGGCCAGCGCGGCCAGCCGTTCGGCGTCCGGGGTGCCGGGCTCGGCGGACCAGAGCACCACCTGCTGCTCCGGCGCGCCCGCGTAGCGGAAGGTGTCCCAGTCCAGGGTGAGGACGCCGACGGCGGGGTGCGCGATCCGCTTGCTGCCGAAGTCCTGGTGGGCGACCCGGTGTTCGGCCCACCAGGTGCGGAACTGCCGGTCGGCGACCGAGAGTTCGCCGACCAGCGCGGTGAGGGCCGGGTCGGCGGGGTCGGCCCCGGCCTCCATCCGCAGCACCTCCACGCAGGTCCGGGCGACGTCCTCCCACTCCGGGTAGCGCTCGCGCAGCACCGGGTCGGTGAAGACCAGCCGGATGTAGTTGCGCTCGGCCTCCGGCACGGCCCCGAAGTCGCGCAGCAGCGCCGCCGCCAGCGGGTTCCAGCCCAGGATGTCCAGCCGCGGCCCGAAGACCAGCGCGGGGGTGTCGGAGAGCTGCCCGAGCAGCCGGGCCAGGTGCGGGTGGACCCGCAGCCGGGCCGGCCGTCGCGGCGCCGCGCGCCGACCCGCCCCGGCGGCCCGGCCGAGCAGTTCGGCGGCGTACGCCCGCTGGCTGCCGTCCAGCCGCAGCTCCCGGGCGAGGGCGTCCAGCACCGGCGGCGACGGGGCCAGCCGCCCCTGCTCGATCCGCACGTAGTAGTCGGTGCTGATCGCGGCGAGCTGCGCCACCTCCTCCCGGCGCAGGCCGCGGACCCGGCGCCGGCCCGGCCCGCGCTCGGGCAGGCCGACCTGGGCGGGGGTCAGCTCGTCCCGGCGGTGCTTGAGGAAGGCGCCGAGCTCGCGGAGGTGTACGGAATCGACCACGCTCCCAGGATGGCACCGGCGGCGGCCCCGCTGCCTGGGAGAGATCCCTCCCAGGATACGGTCCGACCTTCCTCGGCCCCCGCCCCCGGGCGGAGGGTGGAGCACGGGGCCGGCAGCCGGCCCGCCCCGTGATCCCAGGAGCAGCAGATGCGCACCGATGTCCACTTCCCCACCAACGGCCTGCGGCTGGCCGGCCACCTGTACCTGCCCGAGGACGCGGCGGGCCCGCTCGCCGCGGTCGTCGTCGGGCACCCCACCACCGGTGTGAAGGAGCAGGCCCCGGCGGTCTACGCCGCGCACCTGGTCGCCGCGGGCTTCGCCGTGCTGACCTTCGACGCGGCTTTCCAGGGCGAGTCCGAGGGCGAGCCGCGCGGCCTGGAGGACCCGTTCCAGCGCGCCGAGGACTTCCGCGCGGCGGTGTCCTACCTGACCACCCGGCCCGAGGTCGACGCCGAGCGGATCGGCGTGATGGGCGTGTGCGGCTCGGGCGCGTACGTGCCCTACGCCGCGCAGACCGACCACCGGATGAAGGCCGTCGCGGGCGTCTCCGGCACCGACGTCCCGAGCTTCTTCCGCGGCGCCGACCCCGAGGGCTGGCGCCGGATGGTCGCGGACTCCGGGCGGCTGCGCAGCGCCGAGGCGGCGGGCGAGCCCGCCGCGACCTTCCCCGTCCTGCCGGAGCGGGCCGACGCCGACACCCCCGCCCCGACGGCCGAGTTCGTCGACTACTACAAGACGCCCCGCGGCGCGCACCCGCGCTCCACCGGCGACCTGGTGGTGCGCAGCGCCGACCTGCTCGACCAGTTCGACTCCTTCGCCGACGTCGCCAAGATCGCGCCCCGCCCGCTGCTGATGATCGCCGGCACCGAGGCGGTCACCCGCGGCTTCTCCGAGCGGGCGGTCGCCGACAGCCCCGGCAACGCCGAGCTCCTCCTGATCGACGGCGCCACCCACGTCGACCTCTACGACCGCGAGCAGTACGTCGCCCCGGCCGCCGCCGCCCTGGTCGCCTTCTTCCGCACCCACCTGGGCTGAACGCGACCTCCCCGGGCGCGCCCCCGGCGGTGGCAGGATGCCGGGCACGGCGGAGCGGAGCGCGGCGGGATTCCGGGCCGGGCAGACCGGGCTGGTGGTGGAGGTGCCGGAGGCGGAGGCGGTCGTCGCGCGGTGGCGCGAGCGGTTCGACCCCGGGGCCGGTTCGGCGGGCGGTTCGCGGAGCGCGTGCCGCACCTGACCGTCGCCCGGCACCCGGACGCCGCGCTGCTGAACCGGATCGAGGCCGACCTCGCCGTCCGGCTGCCCGTCACCGCGCGGATCGGGGCCGTGCGGCTGATGGTGCACGACGGCGCCCGGTGGCGGCGGTGTGCCTCGTTCCCGCTCCGGGCCCGGTTGGTGGCGGGGTGGCGGGGTGACGGGGCGTCAGGGGCGGTGGGTCGGGAGTGCGCCCCCGGCGTGCGGGGTGGAACGAGCGCTGTTGCGGCCGCCGGTGCCACCGTTGCCGTGGCCGGCTCCCGTGGGCCCGGGGTCGGTTCTCTCCGTCGGCCCCGTCTCGGACGGCGGTGTCGTACGTCGGCGAACGGGTGGCCCGGGCCAGGGTCGAGGGCGGTCGGTCGGGTGGTGCCGGAGGTGACGCCCGGTCGGGTGGTGTGCGCCGGGAGGGGCGTGCAGATGGGAGGTGAGCGCCGGGTGTGCACCGGTGCGCCGGTGGGGTGGGCGGGGCGGTGGAGAGAATCCCCGCCACACGCGGTCCGCCGGGAGCGGGCCGGACCACCTCCGGGGAGAAGGGCAGCGCCGTGGCGAACGCGTTCCAGCGCATCAAGATGACCGAGATGTTCGAGGCCTTCGACACCGACCGGAACGGCTACCTGGACCAGCACGACTTCCGGGCGCTGGCCGACCGCTGGCACCGGCTGCCCCGGGTGGCGGGCGATCCGGAGCTGACCGTCCGGGTGGAGCGCCTGATGATGGGCTGGTGGGACCTGCTCGCGGCCGCCGCCGACGCCAACGGCGACGGGCGGGTCGACCTGGCGGAACTGCTCGCCATGGTGGACCGCCTCCCGGAGCTGCGCGACACTGTCCTGGCCACCGCCGACACCGTCTTCGACGCGGTGGACGAGAACGGCGACGGGCGGATCTCCCGCACCGAGCACCGCCACCTGGTCGACCTCTGGCACGGCCGCCCCACCGAGACCGGCGACGTCTTCGACCGGCTCGACCTGGACGGCGACGGCTACCTGAGCCGCCCCGAGTTCCGCGAGCTGTGGGCGCAGTTCTGGATGAGTGGCGACCCGGCGGAGCCCGGCAACCTGCTCTGTGGCCCGCTCCCGGTCGGCAGTTGACGCCGGGTCGGGCGGTGCGCGGCCGGCTCCGGTGGAGGGCTCCGGGCCGGGCCGGCCGCGCGGTGACGGGCCGTCAGTCGCCGTCCGCCCCCGGGGTCGGGGCCGGTGCGGCGGCGGGGGCGGCGGCCGGGGTGCGGGTCAGCAGGCGGAGCAGGACGGCCGCGGCCGCGGCCAGCAGAGCGCCCGTCAGCAGGGAGTGCTGGGCGTAGGAGGCGAACAGGGCGACCGGGCCGAGGGCGCGCGGGAGCAGCGGGAGCAGGGCGAGCAGTCCGACCAGGGCGGGGCGTCCGGTCCGGGGGAGGCCCAGGCCGGCGGCCAGCAGCATCGCGGCGTCGAGCACCAGGGTGTCGAACAGGCCCGGGACCGCGCCGACCACCGCCACGACGCCGAGGCCGCCCGCGACGGAGCGCGCGGCGGTGCGCCGGTCGGGGCGCTCGGTCAGGCGCAGCGGGGCCAGCCACAGGAAGAGGCAGACCACCAGCGGGCCGCCGAGGGTGCCGAGCAGGTGCGAGGTGCTCGCGCCGATCCAGCTGTGCGCGTGCAGGACGGTGGCGGCGGCCGCCGTCCCGACCGCGGCGGTGGCGAGCAGGCGGGTGGTGGTGACCCGGCCGAGCAGCAGGGCGAGCAGCGCCAGGGCCGTCAGCGCCTGGCCGAGCCAGGCCAGGCGGTCGCCGCCCGTGAGCAGCGGCCCGTCCGGGGGCAGCAGTTGGTGGCCCAGGTCCCACTGCCGGCGGAGCAGCAGGCCGGTGCCGGCGGCCAGGGCGACGGTCAGCACCAGCGGGGCGGCCCCGGTGGCGGCCCGGCCGAACGGGCGGTCCGCGCCCAGGCCGAGGCGCAGGCGCAGGCCGTGGGCGGCGAGTTGGGCGGCCTCGGCCAGGACGCCCGCGCGCGGCCGGTCGGCCATCGAGGCCAGCGCGGCCTCCGCCAGCTCGGCCCCGTACCGCTCGCGGTAGTGCGCCGGGTGGAGCCGGAGGGCCCACGTCAGCAGTCGTTCGCCGGTCATCCCGTTGCTCCCTGCACTCGCGGGGCCTGCCGCATCCGGCGGCGGGCCTCCATGGCCACGGCTTCCATCCGGCGGACCTCGGCGTCGAGGTCGGCCCGGCCCTGCTCGGTCAGGGCGTACACCCGGCGGGCCCGCCCGTCGACGACCTCCTCCCGCTCGACCCGGACCAGGCCCTGGGCGAGCAGGCGGTCGAGCGCGCCGTAGAGGGTGCCCGCGCGGAGGCGGACCCGGCCGTCGGAGATCCGGGTCACCTCGCCGAGCAGGGCGTACCCGTGCCGGGGCGCGTCCGCGAGGGCGGCCAGCAGCAGGAGGGTGGGCTCCCGCATCGGCTGGCTGTGGCTGCTGCGTTCACTCATGCACCCTGTATATACCGGATGACTGACTATGGTCCAGTGCGATCGGCCCGGGAGGGACGGGGGTTGACGGTGGATCAGGGTGCGCGGCCGGCCTCCGGGATGCTGCGGGCGGATGTTCGGATGATCGGTCCAGAGTCGAACTCCCTTGCGGGTAAGGGGGGTTGGCCGAAAATGACGTGTGCGACCGGCGGGGCGCGGTTTCGGACACCCCTGCCGGGGCCGTCGCCCGGCGGCCAGCGCCGATGGCCGGAGCGGGCCCGGCGAGCGTCCGGGGTGGCGCAAAAGCGCTCTTGCGGGGCGCGCGGGCGGGCCAGCAGCATGCACTCCCGGTGATCACGGTCGCACCGTCGGTCGCCCGCGGGCGGGCCCCGGCGCGGCGCGGTGCCCTCCGGCACCGGCGCCCCGGTCCGCCGCCGCCCGCGTCCCCTCGTGGCCGAGCAGAAGAGGTAGCCGTGCGATCCACCACCCAGGCGTCCCCGTCCCGCCGCAGACCCGGGCCGGCCCGGGCCGTCGCCGGGGCGCTCGCCCTCGCCCTGGCCGGGTTCACCGCCCCCGTGCTGTCGGCCGCCCCCGCGCACGCGGCCGGACCGGCCGGGCCGCTCGCGTACGTGGCCGACGCCGGGCGGGGCGCGGTGACGGTGGTCGACGCCGCCACCCGGCAGCAGGTCCGGCAGATCGGCGTCGGCGCGGACCCGGCCCGGGTGGCGGCCGCCCCCGACGGCGGCCGGGTCTACGTCACCGACCGCGGCGGCGCGCCCGTCTCGGTGATCGGCACGGACACCGGCACCGTCCTCGGCACCGTCGCCACCGGCGGCGCCACCCAGGCCGCGGCCGTCGCCCCCGACGGCGCGCACCTGTACGTCGGCGACTGGAACGGCACCGGCCGGGTGTCGGTGATCGACACCGCGACCCGGGCCGTCACCGCGACCGTGCCGATCGGCGCCACCGCCGAGGACGCCGCGGTCTCGCCCGACGGCAAGGAGCTGTACCTGACCCAGTCCCGGGGCGTCACCGTGGTCGACACCCGCAGCAACACCGTGACCGCGACCGTCGCCCTGCCCGGCTCGCCCCGCCGGGTCGCCTTCGCCCCCGACGGGCGGCACGCCTACGTCACCGCGTACGACACCGGCGTGGTCGCCGTCCTCGACACCGCCACCCGCACCGTCGGCCGCGAGATCCAGCTCTACGCGGGCACGGTCGGCGTGGCCGTCGCCCCCGACGGCGCGCACGCCTACGCCAGCTCCGAACTCGGCCCCACCGTGGCCGCGTTCGACACCGCGACCGGCCAGGTCGGCCCGATCGTCGAGACCCCCGACAGCCCCGGCGCGCTCGCCCTCACCCCCGACGGCACCCGGCTCTGGGTCGCCAACCCGCAGAACGGCTACCTGACCGTGGTGGACGTCGCCACCGCCAGCGTCGTCGACCGGGTGCACGCGGGCGACCGGCCGGTGGACGTGGTGGTGGCCGCGCCCGCCCCACCGGCCCCGCCCGCGCGGGCCGACCTCGCCGTCGGGCTGACGGCGGTGCCCGCGCCCGCGCTGCTCGGCGGCCGGATCGACTACACGCTGACCGTCGCCAACCGCAGCACCGCCGCGACCGCCGCGGCGACCGTCTCGGCCGCCGTCACCCCGGTCACCGTCACCGCGACTGCACTGGGCGCCGGCTGCACCGCCGCGCCGGGCGCCGTCACCTGCGCCTTCCCCGCGATCGCCCCCGGCGCCACCGCGACCCGGACCTTCAGCCTCCCGCTCGGCCTGCTCGGCACCGCCTACCAGGTGACCGCCACCCGCACCGCCTCCACCCCGGCCGACCCGGACCCGTCCAACGACAGCGCGAGCCGCAGCTGCGCGGCGCTCACCGCCCTGATCGTCAACTGCTCCTGACGGAACCGGTGTTGACGCCCCGCTCGGCCCCTGGTCCGGGCGGGGCGCTCGGCTTTTTCGGGGGCGGGAGCAGGGAGATCTCGCGCGCGGGCGATCGCTGTTCCGACCGTCGGCTTCCGCCGGGAGGAACGGCGCTGACGACCGTTCGGCCGCCGGTGGGACGCTCGTCCTTCCGGGGCCGGGCCCGACGGTTCGCCGACCTCGGCGTGCAGGTTCGCCACGGCGACCGTGCCGAACCGGCCACCCCGCCGGGCGCCTTCGCGGGCACCGATCCGCCGTCGGCGGCCGGACGCCTGCCGGCGCCACCGGCCGGGCGGGGCGGGGTGGTTGTCGGAGGTCTCTGGCATCCTCCGCGCATGGAGATGACCGTGCAGGTGACGATCGACTGCTCCGATCCGCAGCGCATGGTGGCGTTCTGGGCGGAGGCCCTGGGCTACGTGCCGGAGCCCGCGCCGGACGGGTACGCCACCTGGCGCGCCTACTGGACGGCCCTGGGCGTCCCGGCGGAGGAGCTGCCGCCCGGGGCCGGGGACGTTCCGGAGTCGATCGTCGACCCCGCCGGGCGCGGCCCGCGGGTGTGGTTCCAGCAGGTCCCGGAGCCGAAGACCGCCAAGAACCGCTGGCACTTCGACCTCAAGGTCGGCGGCGGCCGCGACGTCCCCCGCGAGGTCCGCGCCCGCCGCGTCACGGCCGCGGTCGAACGGCTGACCGGCCCCGGCGCCACCGTCCTGCGCATCAAGGACGACCCGGACACCGGCTTCTACGCCGCGGCGATGCAGGACCCCGAGGGCAACGAGTTCGACATCGTCTGAACCGGTGGCGACCGTCCGAGGGCCGGTCGCCCACCGGCGGCACCGGCTACTGCTCGTACGGGAAGCGGGCGAGCGGGGCCGGCCGGGCGAAGAAGGTCTTGGCGCGGGTCAGGGCGCCGGTGTCGGCGAGGACCTGGCCGGGGGCGCTGCCGTTGCCGAGCAGGACGCCGCCGAAGTGCATCTTCAGGTAGGCGGCGGAGTGGTGGAGGGTCAGTTCGAGCGGGCGGGCGACCTCCTGCTCGGCGTGGGCCATCGCGGTGACGCCCCACAGGGTGCGGCCCGCCATGGTGGCGCGGAAGTCGTGCCCCGGGGTGCGCAGCCAGCGGGACCAGTGGTCCAGGTAGCGCTTGGTGGGCGTGGAGACCGAGTACCAGTACAGCGGCGAGGCGATCACCAGGTCGGTCGCGGCGAGCGTCGCGTCCAGCAGCAGGCGCTCCGCGCCCGGCGCGACCTCGGCGCCGCCCGAGCCGTGCCGCACGTCGGCGTAGTCGGGCAGCTCCAACTCGGCCAGCCGCAGCCAGCGCTGCTCGGTGCCGGACGGCAACTGCTCGGCGGCGGCCCGGGCCAGCGCCTCGGTGTTGCCGTCGGCCCGGGTGCTGCCGAGCAGGAAGAGGAAGGAACGGGTCGTCATCTGCGCCTCCGGTGCTGGTCCTTGCACAGTGTGGATACCTGCGTGTGCAGGCATCAATCGGCCGCGGCCGCCCGGCATTCCGGGGGCCCGGGGCGGCCGGTGATCCCCGTGCGGTGCGGCTGCGAACAACCCTGGAATCGGCCGATGATCGAGATCCTCGCCGGCACCGACGTGCTGTACCGGCCGCACCTCGACCTCGCCACCGTCACGCTGAACGGCGTGGCCCTCGGGGCCCCGGCCGCCGACGTCCCGCGCCGGAGCATCGAGGAGGCCAACTCCGCGCTGGTCGCCCGGTACCGGGGCGGGAGCGACAGCGAGAGCGAGTACTGGGACGCCTGGGGCAACCGGGTGAGCCTGATCAACTTCGGTGACTTCGAAGGGAATTCGGCCCCGTGACGGGTCGGCCCAGGCGGGCGGCGAGCTCGCGCAGGTAGTGGGCGGCGTCCGGGACGGTGTGCCGGGAGGTCGGGGTCAGCCGCCCGGGTAGCGGGACCACCAGTGGGGGTCGCGGCCCGGGATGTATTCGCTGCCGGCCGGGGAGTCGGTGAGTTCCTGGAGCAGGTCGCGGGCCAGGGTGTCGAGTTCCCAGACGAGTTCGAGGCGGCTGAGCAGGGGGACGGGCAGGGCGTCGACGCCGTGGGCGGCGCCGAGGAGGGCACCGGCCGTGGTGGCGACGGACGAGCCGTCCGGGGCGGTGGCCGCGTGGCGCAGGGCGGCTTCGACGGTGTCGCGGCCGGGGCGGCGGGTGACCACCAGTAGGGCGCCGAGGAGGGCGGAGACGGCGGTGGCGTCGGGGGCGAGTTCGGGGAGCAGGGCGGGCGCGGCCGGGTCGCGGAGCAGGGCCAGGACGTCCGTCGGGCTCGCGCCGTTCGGCAGCGGGAGGCGTTGCAGCAGGCCGTGCAGCGGGTGTTCGGGCCCGGCCGGGGCAGTCGCCCAGGTCCGGAACGGGTCCGGGGTGACCAGGCAGTGGCCGACGAGTTCGGCCGCGGCGAGCGCCGCCTCCTGGGCGTCCGGCGCGCCGTGGGTGAGCGCGGCGGTGTCCCGGACCACCTTCTCCGCCCACTCGCCCTGCCCGCGCAGCAGCCAGAGCAGTCCGAGCGGCAGGCCCCGGGTGAGGGCGTGCGCGCCCCGGCTCGGCCGGACGGCGGCGGGCACGCCGGGCCGGGGCTCGGGCCCGGTGAGGGCGTCGACGGTCGCGGGCGCGGACCCGCGACGCTCGCGCAGCGCCGGGACCTGGGCGAGCCATCCGTCGGTCCGGGTCGCCGGGCGGACGCCCTGGAGGACGGCCCACCGGCCGTAGGCGCTGCCGATCACCGACGGCTCGTGGCAGATGCCCCGGTGGTTGCGCCGGACCGAGCCCCGGATCGTCCCCTCCACCGTGAACGCGGTCAGCTGGGTCGCCACGCCGATCCGCAGCGGCCCGGCGGCCGGCCACCGGCCGCGCACCACTCCCGCCGCGTCCCCGAGCGCCGCACCGAGCAGCAGTCCGCGCACCCGGGCCTGGTCCACCTCCACCGGCAGTGCCATGTCGCCGCCCCCCGTTCCCGTTCCCGTCAGCCGTCCGAGAACGACACTCCATCACAGTGCCGGAGGGGAAGGGGGAGCGGGGCCGGGAGAAGGCGCGGGGCAACGGCGACAGGGGCGGGGCAGTGCCGTGCCGTCGCCCCCGTTCCCGTCAGCGGTCCGGGAGCGAGAGTCCCTCACCGGGTCGGCGGGGAAGGGGGAGCGGAGGCGGGGCGCGGCAGCCGTGTCGCGGCGGGGTGGGGGAAGGCGCGGGGCAGTGCCGTGCCGTCGCCCCCGTTCCCGTCAGCGGTCCGGGAGCGACAGTCCCTCACCGGGCCGGAGGGGAGTGGGGCCCGGGCCGGGGCGTGGCAGCGGGGTTCAGGCGCCGTGCGGGACGATGGCGACCGGGGCGAGGCAGTGCTTGACGGCGGCGTGGGCGACCGGGCCGAGGTGGTGGCCGGGGCGGCCGACGACGACCAGGGCGGCGCTGTCGGCGGCCTCCAGGACGGCCCGGCCGGCGCCGCCGAGGGCGGTCTCGACGGTCAGCTCCACGTCCGGGTGGGCGGCCGCCAGGCCCGCCGTGACGCGGGACAGCTCCTCGCGGAGGGCGGTGTCCTGGACCTCGGTGTCGGTGATCGGCGGCACCCAGCCCGGGACGGCCGACCAGAGCGGCACCATGTCCCACCCGTGCACGGCCCGGACCCGGCCGCCGAGCCGTCCGGCCCCCTCCAGGGCGAAGTCGACCGCGGCCGCGGACTCCTCGCCGGCCAGGCCCACCACCACCTCCGGCGCTCCCGCCGGGGTCGGGGCGGTCCCCTCGCGGACCAGCACCACCGGCCGCCCGGCCCGGGCCGCGACGGCCAGCGCCACCGAGCCCGCCAGCATCCCGGACAGGCCGCCGGGCCCGTGCGAGCCCAGCACCACCAGGTCGTAGTGCTCGGCGACCGCGACCAGCGCGTCCGCGGGGTCGCCCGCGCCGGTCCGGGTGAACACCACCAGACTGGGGTGGCGCGACGTCAGGTCGACGGCCAGCGACTCCAGTTCGGCCAGCTCGGCGGAGTGCGCCGGGTCCAGTGACTCCTCCGCCTCCGGATCGTTCAGGCCCAGCCACGGCCAGGCCCGGAACACCGTCAGCTCCGCGCCCCGGCGTCCCGCCTCGGCGGCGGCCCACTCCACCGCGGCCCGGGACTGCGCCGAACCGTCGTACCCGGCGACGATCCCGGGCGCCGTCTCCTGCGCCGTCTCCGGCAGTGCCCCCGGCCCTGTCTCCGGGACCGTTTCCGGCGCCGTCTGCGGGGCGGTCCCCGGCAGGGCCTCCCGGGTCGCTCCCGGCACCGTCGGCTGCGTCGTCGGCTGCATCATGCGCGTGTCCTCTCCTCCCGACGGCCCGTCCGCCGTCCCCGCCCGGCGCGCGACTCGGCCCCGGGCACCGCCTCGGCTACCCCGGGCGGGCCGCCGCATGCCGGTCCCCGTGATCTTCCGCCCGCCGGGCGCCCCGTCCGGCGTAGCGTGCTCCCCATGACCGCCGAAACCGCCGACCCGACCACCGAGCCGACCGCCGAGCCGACTGCCGGAACGACCGCCGAGCCGAGCGCCGAGACCGCGCGCAACACCGAGACCGTGCGCCGCTACCTGCGGGTCTTCGAGACCAGGAACGTCGCCGAGCTGGCCGAACTGGTCGCCGAGGACGTGCTGGTGCACGGCGCGGGCATCCACGGGCGGGGGCGGCACCTGCCCGAGGGGGCCGTGCTGACCCCCGGACTGTCGAACTGCCGGGTCCGGGTCGACGACCTGGCCGCCGCGGGCGACCGGGTCACCGTGGCCTTCACGCTCACCTACACGCACGACCGGACCGGCCGCGACCTCACCATGACCGGGCTGAAGTCCTACCGGTTGGCCGGGGGCCGGATCGTCGAGTTCTGGGGCGAGACCGACCTGTACGGGCTGCTCCGGCAGGCCGGGCTGGTCCCCGAGCGGATACCGCCGTTCTGAGCACGCCCCGGCGGGGCCCGGGTTTGCGCCACGCGGGTGAGCGTGCCGGGCCCCGGGGCCGAGGTCCCCGGGGGCGGGTGGGGCGGATGCCACAGTGTCGGACGTCCGATCATCCGACCGAGGACGGTGCGCAGCGGTGTCCCGTGCAATCCCCCGATCCTGGCGGGCCGCCGCCCTGCTGGTGGCAACCCTGCTGCTGGCCCCGGCAGTTCCGGCCGCCGCCGACCCCGTTCCGGCGGCCGGGCCCCAGGTGTCCGGAGTCCTGGTGCCCGGAGTCCTGGTGCCGGCGGGCGGGTCGGCGGGCGGTGCACCGGTCGGGGAGGACGCGCTCGACCGGCTGGCGAAGGACGTCGAGGACGCCCGGCACGCCGCCGAGGCCGCCGAGCAGCGCTACACGGCCGCCGCCGGGCAGTTGACGGACCGTCGGGCCGCTGCCGGGGCCGCCACCGCGCAGGCCGAGACGGAGCGCGGGCGGGTCGCCGAGGCCGAGACGGAGGCCGCCCGGATGGTCGGCGCGCAGTACCGCAGCGGCGGACTCGGCCCGCTGGCCCGGCTGTTTCTCGCCGACCGCCCCCAGGACGTCCTCGACCGGCGGCAACAGGACGGCTCGCACGACCGCAGCGCCGCGAACGTGCTGCGCGAGCTCCAGGACGCCCGCAACCGGCTGGTGCTCGCCGCCGAACAGGCCCGGCAGGCCGAGCAGTCGGCCGCCGCCACGGCCGCCGACGCCCAGCGGGCCCTGGACGAGGCGAAGGCGCTGGCCGCCCGGACCGAGCAGCTCCTCGCCTCCGCGACCGCCGAACAGCTCGCCCTGCTCGAACAGCGGGAGGGCGCGCTCGCCGACCGGGCCCGCGAACAGCTGCTCGCCGCCGGGGCGTTCGGGCCGGACGGGGAGGCCTCCCCGGCGGGCCGCAAGGCGATCGAGTTCGCCCTCGCCCAGCGCGGCAAGCCCTACCTCTGGGGCGGCACCGGCCCCGACGCCTTCGACTGCTCCGGCCTCACCTCACAGGCCTGGCGGGCCGCCGGCCTGAGCATCCCGCGCACCAGCCAGGAACAGTGGGCGGGCCTGCACCGGGTCGCCCTGCGCGACCTCCGCCCCGGCGACCTGATCATCTACCACGCCGACGCCGGCCACGTCGCGCTCTACCTGGGCGGCGGCACCGTCGTCCACGCCCCGCACACCGGCACCGTGGTGAAGCTCGCCCCGATCACCATGCTCCCCATCCTGGGCGCGGTCCGCCCGGACGCCTGAGAGCAGGATCTTGGGCAGACGGAGCATTCAGGGGGATCGGGGGCGGCAAAGGTGAGGTTCCCCTGGTCTTGGGCAGCGGGTTTCTGCGTTGCGGGGGTGGGGTCCTGCCGGGGCCCGGCTCGGGTTTCGAGGGGGGCGAACCGGCTCTGCACCGCGGCGTTGTCGGTGTCCGCAGCAGCTCTGAGGGGCACATCCGGGGCGTAGCCAGTGCATTCAACATCCGCACGCTTTCAACAGTTCCTGCTTTGCGCCCCTGTACCGCCCTGGCCACGGGAGTGGATTACTGGTCACGGAGCGGCCCGCACGCACGGTAGGAGCCGCCCGAAGCTCCGGTGACCGCTCCGGCGCGGCACGAAGCAGAGCCAAGGAGACCAGGTGACACCGCCGCTTCCCGGGGAGCCGATCCCCGGCCTGTACTGCCCTCCCGTAGCCGAACCGGATGCCGCCCTGGTGTCCGAGGTGGACTCCCGGATCGCCGCCTGGGTACGGAAGGAGGACGTATGTCCGCCGCAGTGGCGGGACGGCCTGATCGGTTTCGCGGTCGGCCGGGCGGTGGTCCTGCAGTACCCCGACAACGCGAGCATCGACCACCTGATGGCGGCGGCCGAACTGCTGGCCGCGGAGAACGTCGTCGACGACTGCTACGTCGAGGACTTCGGCGGCTCGCCCGAAGGCCTGGGCGCCCGGCTGGTGATCGCCCAGAGCGCCCTGGACCCGGCCCGCCTGGCCGGCAGGTACCAGGCCGATTGGGAACGTGGTGTCCAGGGGGACGAGGCGCTCCGGAGCTACCGGACGGCGATGCGGGACTTCGAGGCGATCGCCACGCCGCTCCAGGCGGACCGGTTCCGGCACGACATGTGCCGATTGCACCTCGGCTACCTGGCCGAGGCGACCTGGAAGCTGGACGGTCGGGTCCCGGCGGTCTGGGAGTACCTGACCATGCGCCAGTTCAACAACTTCCGCCCGTGCCTGACGATCACCGATGCCATCGCCGGCTACGAGCTGCCCGCCGAACTCTACGCCCTGCCCGATGTCCAGCGGGCCGTGGCCCTGGCCTGCAACGCCACGACCATCGTCAACGACCTGTACTCGTACACCAAAGAGCTGCACATGCAGCATCCCCACCTGAACCTGCCCATCGTGATCGCGGCCGAGACCGGCGACCACCGGACCGCCTACCTCCGTGCCGTCGAGGTCCACAACGACCTCCTGCGCTCCTTCGAGGACACCGCAGGGCACCTGTACGGCCAATACCCCTCCTTGGACCGGTACTTGGGCGGCCTCACCGCGTGGGTGCTCGGAAACCACCGCTGGCACCAGACCAACACCAGCCGCTACACCCTCCCCGACTTCTGGGACTGAAAGGACGACCCGCGCATGGCCACCGTCATCCCCCACAGCCGCTACCAGCAGGACATCGCCAACTACTGGAACGCCGAGGAGCGCCCGGTCAACCTGCGCCTGGGCGACGTCGACGGCCTCTACCACCACCACTACGGCGTCGGCGATGTCGACTGGTCGGTCCTGGACGCCCCCGAGGCCGAGCAGGACCAGGCCGTCATCAACGAGATGCACCGGTTGGAGACCGCCCAGGCCCACCTGTTGATCCGCCACCTCGGCCAGGTCGAGCCCGAACAGCGCATCCTCGACGCCGGCTGCGGGCGCGGCGGCACCTCCGTCCTCGCCCACCAGGCCTTCGGCTGCCACGCCGACGGCATCTCGCTCTCCTCCAAGCAGGTCGACTTCGCCAACCGCCGCGCCCGCGAGCTCGGCATCGACGACAAGGTGCGCTACCACGTCGGGAACATGCTGGAGACCGGCTTCGCCCCCGGCGCCTACCAGGCCGTCTGGAACAACGAGTCCACCATGTACGTGGACCTCAAGGACCTCTTCGCCGCCCACTCCAAGCTGCTGGCCCGGGGCGGCCGCTACGTGACCATCACCGGCTGCTACAACGACGTCTACGGGCAGCCCTCCAAGGCCGTCTCCACCATCAACGCGCACTACGAGTGCAACATCCACGCCCGCTCCGAGTACTTCGCCGCGATGGCGGCCAACCGCCTCGTCCCCGTCCACGTGGAGAACCTCACCCCCGCCACCATCCCCTACTGGGAGCTGCGCACCCACTCCTCCGTCACCACCGGGATCGAGGAGGCCTTCCTGAGCTCCTACCGGGACGGCAGCTTCCAGTACCTGCTGATTGCCGCCGACCGGATCTGACCGACACCCGGTTCACCCCGGAGGCGCGGAACGGGCCGGCGGCACCCGGGGACCCGCCGTCGGCCGGCCGCCGCCGACCCCGGCGACGCGACCCGCCCGGGCCAGCAGCCGTCGGGCCGCAGGCTCACGCTGGTAGGAACGCAACCGCCGGCGGAGCTCCCGGAACGCGACGTCGCCGCGGGCCGAGGCGACCAGGGGATAGTCGTCCAGAAACCCCTCCCAGGTCGAGCATGCCAACTCCACTTGTCCTTGGGACAATTGGAGACAGGCCAGCCGAGCGGTGGTGAGCATCCTGGCCCGGCGTTCCTGCGGTGGGCGCAGCCGCAACGATGCGGCCAGCGCGCCGCAGGCCGCCGGAAGGTCCCCCGCCGCCGCCAGCACCTCCGCCTGCTGGTGGGAGAACGCCGCGAGGTGGTAACCACCGAGCAGCGCTTCCCGACCGTCAGCACGGTCCAGCAGGCGCTGTGCCCGGCCGAGGACCTCCAATGCTCGCCGGCGCTCACCCGCGCCGGCGAGCGCGAGGGCCTCCTGGCCGAGGACGAAGGCCCCCGTCTCGTCCGGCAGGCAGGGGACACCACGCGAGGATTCCTCGGCGAACTGCAGCGCAAGCCGCACGTTTCCCAACTGGTGGGCCTGCACACTCATCTGACGAACGGCGATGGCGTACCGTCCACGGTCACCGGTCTCCGAGGAAAGCTGCACGGCGAGCTGAAAGTAGGCCTGTGCGACGCCGTGCAGGTTCTCGTCGAACGCCATGAACCCCGCCAGATAGGCGAGATCTCCGCCGGCTTGGCGAAAACGCCGTCCGACCGAAGACGAAGCGGAGCCCCCGAGGCGCTCCGCGATGTCGACGGAGAGGTAGGAAGCAAGAGCCGGACGCCACCTGGCACCCCCGAATGTCTCGTCGGCATGCGCGAAGAGAGCCACCATCGATTCGGCCGAGCGCACGTGCGTGAGACTCAGGCGTCCGGTGCCACCCGCTGGCGCCCGACCGGATTCCGCCTCCGGAAAGCCGGTCGTCGGGGAGTAAGGCAGGCGGCGCAGTACCCGCTGCGCGACGAGCCCTTCCCGTGCCAGCTCACGGAGGCGCTCCCGCGCCCCGGCGGCGGGCGATCCGACCTCGGCGGTGGACGGACCCGCCAGTCCGATGTGTTCGAGCTGGACATCACGCTGCAGGCGCTGCGACAGCACTCTGCAGATGAATTCGCCGACCTGCCCGCGCGGCCTGGAGCCGGCCAGCCAGTGCGCCACCGTCGTGCGGTCGAAGTGGAGCTCGAGGGCACTTCGGAGGGCTTCCGCGTTGACGGCCTGCGCGAACGCCTGACCGGTCCAACCGGTCTCTTCGAAGAGTGCACGGAGTTTCACATTTGGCGCTCGATGAGATTTCACGACACCCCCTGATCGAATTCAACCGGCAAAGGCTTTCAAAACCTCCGTCGCACACGGTGGTTCCGCTCCGCTGGGGGGCGAGAGCGCAGTGGACACTGTGAACGCCCTCCGGGACAAGTGCAAGTAGGACCGATGACGGGACGTCACTCACGACGGGAAAGGGAGCGGCAGATGGGCACGCTCGCCACCGATCACGACGAACACCGGACCGGGCTCCTCCTGGAGCAGGCACGCGACCTCGTCGATACCCTGCTGCGCTCCTCGCTCCAGGAGTTGCCGCCCAGAATGCTGCTCGTCTGCGGCTATCAGCTCGGCTGGTGGGACGCGCACGGCGTGGAGAACCCCGGTCGGACGGGGAAGGCCCTGAGGCCGGCACTCGCGCTGGCCGCGGCCAGGGCCACGGGTGGGCGCGCGGCCGACGCGGTGCCCGCCGCCGCCGCTGTGGAGCTGGCCCACAACTTCTCGCTGGTCCACGACGACGTGGTGGACCGGGACGAGACGAGACGCCACCGCCCAACCGCCTGGAAGGCATTCGGCACGACCGACGCGATCATGGCCGGCGACGCCATGATCGCCGTGACGCCGCTGGTCCTGGCCCACCACGACCACCCCTCGCTGAAGCACGCGATACGCCGCCTCGGAGCTGCGGTGGCCCGACTCTGCGAGGGCCAGCACCTCGACTGTGCTTTCGAACGGCGGCCGGCGGTCACCGTCGCCGAGTGCCTGGAGATGGCCGAGGCCAAGACCGGTGCCCTCCTCGGCGCCTCGTGCGCCCTCGGAGCGCTGGCCGCCGACGCTCCCCACAACGTCGTCGTGGCCCTCGACGCCTTCGGCCGCCAAATCGGCCTGGCCTTCCAGTTGGTGGACGACCTGCTGGGAATCTGGGGCGAACCGGCAGTCACCGGCAAGCCGGTCGGGGCCGACCTGCGAATCCGCAAGAAGTCCCTCCCGGTGGTTGCCGTCCTGGCCAAGCAGACGGAGCCCGCCCGCAGGCTGCGCGCCCTCTACTCGGCCGACCGGCACCTGAGCGCCGCCGAGGTGGCCCGGGCGACCGAGCTGCTCGAGCAAGCCGGAGGCCGGATCTGGGCCCGGGAACAGGCCCGCCGCTACCTCCTGGCCGCCCTCGACCTCCTCGACCGCGTCCTACTGCCGGGAGGCGACTGCTCCGACCTGCGCGCGCTGTCCACCCTGATCATCCGGAGGAAGCTGTGACCCCCCAGGACGACAAGCAACTCCCGCACCGGACCGTGCTGTTGGCCTCCCCCCGATCCTTCTGCGCCGGTGTCGAACGGGCCATCGACGCCGTCGAGCGGCTGCTGGACGCCCCTGGACGCGAGGCCCCGGTCTACGTCCGCAAGCAGATCGTGCACAACACCCACGTGGTGGCAGGGCTGGCCGCACGCGGTGCGGTCTTCGTCGAGGAGCTGGACGCTGTCCCGCCCGGCGCCACCGTGGTCCTCTCCGCCCACGGCGTCTCGCCCCGGGTGCGCGAGCAAGCCCGGCAGCGCCACCTGACGGTGGTGGACGCCACCTGTCCCCTTGTCGCCAAGGTGCACTCCGAGGCCCGCCGCTTCGCCGCCCGGGGCGACACCGTGGTACTGATCGGGCACGCCGGCCACGAAGAGGTCGAGGGCACGCTCGGCGAGGTCCCGGAATCCACCGTACTGGTCCAGAACGCTGCGCAGGCGGCCGGGTTGACCGTGCCCGATCCGGCCAAGGTGTCCTATCTGACCCAGACCACCCTGGCCCTGGACGAGACCGCCGCAGTCATCGGGGCGCTGCGCGAGCGCTTCCCGCTCCTCCAGGGACCGCCCGGGGACGACATCTGCTACGCCACCACCAACCGCCAACTCGCCGTCGAGGCAGTGGCCCGCCGCGCCGACCTGGTGCTGGTGGTCGGCTCCGCGAACTCCTCCAACTCGGTCCGGATGGTCGAAGTGGTCCGCCGCGGCGGCACCGAGGCCCACCTGATCGAGGATGCTTCGGCGATCGTCCCGGCCTGGCTGGACCGCGCCCGGGTGGTCGGCCTGTCCGCCGGCGCCTCCGCACCGCCCGAGCTGGTGACCGAAGTGATCAAGGCACTCGGCGCCCACGGCCCCGTCACCGTCGAGGAATTGACCACCACGGTGGAGGACGTCACCTTCCAACCGCCCGCACCGGTCAGGGACCAACCATGACAGCACCCACCACCCTCGGCACGCCCCCGGGCCAGCAGCCCCCGGACCTGCTCGGCGGGCTCACCGGCCCCGATGACGTCAAGAACCTGCCCGCCGAGTCCCTGCCGCTGCTCGCCGAGCAGATCCGGGCCCTGCTGATCGAGAAGGTCACTGCCGTCGGCGGCCACCTCGGACCCAACCTCGGCGTGGTGGAGCTGACCATCGCCCTGCACCGGGTCTTCGCCTCCCCGTACGACACCCTGCTCTTCGACACCGGCCACCAGGCTTACGTGCACAAGATCCTGACGGGGCGCCAGTACGAGTTCGACACCCTGCGCCAGCCCGGCGGCCTCTCCGGCTACCCCAGCCGGGCCGAGTCCGCGCACGACGTGATCGAGAACAGCCACGCCTCCACCGCCCTGTCCTACGCCGACGGCATCGCCAAGGCCCGTGCCCTCGACGGGGGCAGCGGCCGCGCGGTGGTCGCGGTGGTCGGCGACGGCTCGCTCACCGGAGGCCTCGCCCTGGAGGCGCTCAACAACCTCGGTGCCGCACCGCAGCGGCCGGTGATCGTGATCCTCAACGACAACACCCGCTCCTATGCCCCCACCGCCGGAGCACTCGCCGCCCACCTGGCCGCCCTGCGCGACGGCACAGCGACCGGCAACCTCTTCGAACAGCTCGGCCTGGCCTACCTCGGCCCGGTGGACGGCCACGACCTGCCCGCACTCGACCTGACGCTCCGCCAGGCACGCTCCCTCGGCAGGCCGGTGGTCGTGCACGCGGTGACCGAGAAAGGCCGCGGCTACCTGCCCGCCCTGGCCGACCAGGACGAGAAGATGCACGCCGTCGGCGTCCTCGACCCGCTCACCGGCCACCCCAAGTCCGCCGCCCGGCAAACCTGGACCGAGGTGTTCGCCGACCACGTCGTCCAGCTGGGCGATCACTACACCGACCTGGTCACGGTCACCGCCGCGATGTCCGGACCCACCGGCCTGTCCCGCTTCGCCGCCCGCTTCCCCGAGCGCTGCCACGACGTCGGCATCGCCGAACAGCACGCGGTGGCCAGCGCCGCCGGCCTGGCCACCGCCGGGGCCCGGGCCCTGGTCGCCGTCTACTCCACCTTCCTCAACCGGGCCTACGACCAGCTCCTGATGGATGTCGCCCTGCACCGCCTGCCTGTCACCTTCGTGCTCGACCGCGCCGGGATCACCGGCCCCGACGGGGCCAGCCACCACGGCATGTGGGACGTCCCCCTCCTGGCCTCCGTCCCCGGCATGCGGGTCGCCGTCCCGCGCGACCCGAGCTCGCTGCGCGAGCTGCTCACCGAAGCGCTCGACGACCAGGAGCACCCCACCGCCCTGCGCTTTCCCAAAGCCACCGCCGGCGCCGACATCCCGGCCGTGGAGCGGACGGGTCCCATCGACGTCCTCTTCCGCTCCGCCGTCCAGGAGGTGCTGCTGGTCGCGGTCGGACCGCTCGCCGCCGAGTGCCTGGAGGCGGGACGCTACCTCGCCTCGACCGGAATCGGCACCACCGTGGCGGACCCGCGCTGGGTACTGCCCGTCCCCCGCGAACTGCTCGACCTCGCCACCCGTCACCGCCTGGTGGTCACCGTCGAGGACAACGTCCGCAGCGGCGGAGTGGGTGATGCCCTCGCCCGCGCCCTCGCCGACCGCGGCTCACGGATACCCGTCACCACTCTCGGCCTGCCCGACCGTTTCCTTCCGCACGGCCCCCGGCCCCAGCTGCTGGCCGCCGCCGGCCTGAGTGCCAAGCCGATCGTCCACGCCGTCCTCTGCGCCCGCGCCGACCGCGCCCACCCCTTCACCTGACACCCCCTCGTCCCACCCCGTGCAGCACGCCACCCGTTCCCCTCACCACGGACCGACGGAGACACGATGCACCTGCCCGGAACTCCCCTGCCCCGCCGCCCCTCCCGCCAGATCCGCGTCGGGTCCGTACCGGTCGGGGGCGGCGCGCCCATCTCGGTGCAGACCATGACCACCACCCTCACCGCCGACGTGGACGCCACCCTTCGGCAGATCGCCGAGATCACCGCCGCGGGCTGCGACATCGTCCGCGTCGCCGTCCCCTCCCAGGACGATGCCCGCGCCCTGCCCGAGATCGTCCGCAAGTCCCCCCTCCCGGTCGTCGCCGACATCCACTTCCAACCCCGCTACGTCTTCGCCGCCATCGACGCGGGCTGCGCGGCCGTCCGGGTCAACCCCGGCAACATCAAGGCCTTCGACGACAAGGTGAAGGAGATCGCCCGGGCCGCCTCCGCCGCAGGCATCCCGATCCGGATCGGGGTCAACGCCGGCTCCCTCGACCAGCGACTGCTCGTCAAGTACGGCAAGGCCACACCCGAAGCGCTGGTCGAGTCCGCCCTGTGGGAATGCTCGCTCTTCGAGGAGCACGGCTTCCGTGACCTCAAGATCGCCGTCAAGCACCACGACCCGCTCACCATGATCGCCGCCTACCGGCAGCTCGCCGACGCCTGCGACTACCCGCTGCACCTCGGCGTCACCGAGGCGGGCCCCGAACTCCAGGGCGCCGTCAAGTCCGCTGTCGCCTTCGGCATCCTGCTCCACCAGGGCATCGGCGACACCATCCGGGTCTCCACCTCCGCCCCGCCGGTCGACCAGGTCAAGGCCGGCAACCACATCCTCCAGTCCCTCGGCCTGCGCCCGCGCAGGCTCGAGATCGTCTCCTGCCCCGGCTGCGGCCGCCTCCAGGTCGACATCCACCGGCTCAGCCGCCAGGTCGAAGCCGCTTTCGAAGGCTTCCCCGTCCCACTCCGGGTCGCCGTCATGGGCTGCGTGGTCAACGGACCGGGCGAGTCGCGCGAGGCCGACCTCGGCGTCTCCTCCGGCAATGGAAAGGGGCAGATCTACGTCAAGGGCGAGATCGTCCGCAGCGTGCCGGAATCCCGCATCGTCGAAGCCCTGTTGGAGGAGGCGGTACGCCTCGCCGGACAGAACGATCCCTCCGAATGACCACCGCCCCAGGGCCCGCGGTTCCCCGGCTTCCGTGCGAACCGCGCCAACGCCCCGGGCCCGACGGACACCGGAGATCGAGCCGCGGTGATCCCCGGGTCGACCGGACCGGTCGGCACGCTCGCCGTGGAGCCGGTCGCCCGGTGCACCGATCGGCTGAGGACCACCGGTCCGGCTGCCGCCGGCCGCGATCCGGCGCTCCCGGCCGAACAGGCCCCTCGTCGCCGACACCGCGGTCGGCGCCCTCGGCGCGACGGTGTGCGGTTCGGGGCCGAGCTGCGCGTTCCTCGCCCCGGACATCTCGCACGCGCTGCTCGTCGCCCGCGAGTTGCGCCCCAAGGCTTCCGGGCGGTCGTGGTCGCCGGGCCCGTCCGGGGCCCGGCAGTCGTCCGCCCGTAGCGGCGCGCATCCGCCATCCGGATGATCGCCTTCGCGCCGAACAGGGCCGGGCGAAGCTTCTTCCCTCCTTGATCGTTGTCACTCCCGGAAATCTTCTGCGTCGATTTCGTGATGGAGGACCTGTGAAGCGGACGAAACGATTCGCGTCGTGGTGGGGCGGCGGAGCCACCGGGGAGGACGAGGTCCTGGTCGCCCGGGAGTTCGACCATCCGCAGTACGGCAGGACGGCCTGTCCCGCGGCCGACCTGGTCGTCAGCTGGCTGAAGAGGTCGGGCGTACCCGCAGCGACGGCATCGGCCAAGGGCCTCGGGGGCGACGGGCAACTGCGCTGGCTCAGCTTCGCCTACATCGACCCGCGGCTGCGGACGATCGGACTGGCTGTCGCCGCCCCCACCCGCTCCCCGCAGCGCCAGCACGACGCCCGCAAGGCCCTGCTGGCCTGGCAGCGCACGCTCGGCACCCGGCGGATCCTGCTTCCCCGGCTCCCGGCCCCCGGCGTCCCCGCCCAACGCGGCGTACCGGGCCTCCTGCCCGACCCGGCGTCGGCCGCCCAGGATTTCCTCGACGAAGGGGACTCCGTCCTCGTCCTCGGCGCACCCACCCCCGCCTTGCGAAACCTGCACCCCGACGCGAGGCAGCACGTGCTCTATGCCGAGCACGCGCACGCGCTTGCAGAATCGTTCCTATGCGAAGTGGACGGCGAACGGCTCTCCTTCGTCATGGCACCCGACGTGGTGACCGAACAAGCCGCCGACCTCCTGCGCGTCGCCCGTACCCACGTGCCCCACCTGCGTGGCCAGCACCCCGACCATTGGCCCTACCATGCCTCCGACCGGCTCAACACCCTGCGCCTGGCCCTCAGCGGCGCCGACGAGGTCTGGCTGCTGTCCTCGCCCGGTCCCCGCCACCCGCTCCTCGACGCAGCGCTGCGCCACAACCCCACCCCCGTGCGGGAGTTGAGAGGCCCCAACGACATCGGGGAACACTGGCTGACCCTGGGGCTCAGAACGATCGCCCTGCTCACCACCGACCTCACGGACCCGGGCGACCACCGTCGTCACGAAGTCCTCACCACCCTCTCCGGCACCGGTCCCCTCAGCGTGGTCACCCGTGAGGTCTTCACCCACATCACGACCGACACCCATCTGCCCATTCCCGACTGACCCACTGCCGGCCGACCCACCGCCGACCGGCCCCGGAACCGAGGTTCCTTCGTCGGTCTGGACGGCTTGGTACCGGGGCGGGTCGGCCCCTGTTGCGACAACGCCGCGGTGCGGAGCCGGTCCGCCCCGCCCGCGGCCGGCACCGGGGCACGGGCCACTCGAGTCCGGGCACCCCGCCCCCCGGTGAGGCCTAGCGGCGTTCGGCGGTGGTTTCCGGGGTGATGGTGTAGATCTCGATCTCGCCGAGGTACAGCAGGTCGTCGAGGTATTCGTCGAGGTCGTCGTAGAGGAGGTTCTCGGTCCAGGTGCGGTGGGCCAGGATCCAGGCGGCGAGGGCGGGGCGGTCGCCGGCGTGGAGGAGGCGGTCGAGGGTGGACTGGGCGGTGCGGGCCTCGGCGGGGGTGAGGGTGTCGTGGTGGCCGGCGGCGGCGCGGGCGAGGGTGGTGTCGATCTCGTCGCCGTAGCGGAGGACGGTCTGGAGGGCGAGTCGGCGCTTCATCTCGGGGGCGGTGAGGATGCCGAAGGGGTGGGAGGCGTAGGTGCCGTCGGGGAGTTTGACGGTGTTCTCGCGTTCGAAGTCGGTGCCCTCGGCCTTGGGGTCGGCGTTGACGAAGGCGACCCGGCTGCCGGGGGGTGCGGCGCGCAGCAGGGCGTCGTCCGGGGTGGTGACGGTGGGTTCGGGGATCAGGCCGCGGTCGCTCTCGGGGGTGCGCAGGTGGAGTTCGCCGCCGTGGGTGGTGCGGTACCAGAGTTTGGCGTGGGTGAGGCCGGTGGAGTCGTGGTCCTTGAGCAGGAAGGGGCGGCGGGCGGTCCGGTCGAACTCGGCGGGGCCGAGGGCGGCGGCCCGGGCGGCGAGTTGGACGGCCTGGACGAAGGTCGCGCAGTCGAGGGTCCAGCTGCCGGCGTCGGCGGTGAGGTCGAGCAGGGCGGCGTGCGGGGAGCGGTTGTTGTGGAGCTGGAGGTAGGCGTCGTCGCCGAGGCCCTGCTGGGTCCAGTTCTGCCGGTGGTACGCCTTGGGCGTGCCGCTGCTCTCGAAGCGCGGGCCGCCGGCCAGGACGCGGCGGGCCAGGATGTCGAGCTGGGCCCGGTACTTGTAGGCGTAGCTGTCGCCCGCCACCAGGCAGCCGCCGAGGCTGAGCAGGACGGCGTCGGTGGAGGCGTAGTCGGTCCGGGTGAGTTCGGGCAGCGCGGCGACGTACTCGTCGTGCCAGACCACGTCACTGCCCGGGACGCTCGCCAACTGGAGGAGCAGGGCGAGGAGTTGCTGCCCGGTGTACTGCTGACCGGCCACGGTGTACATGCGATGGTCCCCCCATCGGTCGCAAGGATTTCCCCCGGACGGTGACGCTAGTGACCAGCCCGTCGGCCTGTCCACGGGAGGGGGCGGGGCGGTCGGGGTGCGCCGGGGTGCCGGGTGCGCGCCCCGCGCGCGGGACCCGACCGGAGCGGGCACCGGATGTCGGGTGCGGCAGGCTGGGTGCTCCGTAGCGTCGGTGGTGCAAGGGAAGAGGGAAGGAGGCCGGGGTGCTGGAGCGGTTGAACCTGGCGATGGAGTACGTCGAGGAGCACTTGGACGGGCGGATCGAGGCGGCCGAGCTGGCGCGGATCGCGGTCACGTCGGAGTACCACTTCCGGCGGCTGTTCTCCTCGCTGGCGGGGATGCCGTTGTCGGAGTACGTCCGGCGGCGTCGGCTCACCGTCGCGGGGGCCGAGGTGCTGGCGGGGGAACCGACCCTGCTGGAGGTCGCCGTCCGGTACGGCTACGCCTCGGGGGAGGCGTTCGCCCGGGCGTTCCGCGCCGTGCACGGGGTCGGCCCCGGCGAGGCGCGGCGCACCGGGGCGGCGCTCAACTCGCAGCCCCGGCTGTCCTTCCGCCTCGTCGTCGAAGGGAGCACCACCATGAGGTACCGCATCGTGGAGAAGGAAGCGTTCCGGGTCGTGGGCAGCAAGGCCCGGGTCCCGCTGATCTACCAGGGCGTCAACCCGCACATCGCGGAGCACATCCGGAGCATCCCGGCGGAGACCGTGCTGCGGATCGCGGCACTCTCCGACCAGGACCCGGAGGGCGTGGTCTCGGCGACCGTCCGGCTGCCGGACCCGTCCGGGAAGGCCGGGTTCGAGGAGGGCAGCGAACTCGACTACTACCAGGCCGTGGTGACGAACCGTCAGGACGTTCCGGCGGACCTGGACGTGCTGGAGTGCCCGGCGGGCAGCTGGGCGGTGTTCGAGAACACCGGGCCGTTCCCGGAGGCGCTGCAGCGGATGTGGGGCGAGGTCGCGGCGCAGTGGATGCCGTCCAACCCGTACGAGTACCGGCCGGGCCCGGAGATCCTGCGCACCCGCGCGCTGCCGGAGGACCCGGCGCAGTCGGTGGCGCAGCTGTGGATTCCGGTGCTGCGGACCGCGAGGTAGTCGGGTAGTGAGGCGGGGCGGGGCGCCGGACCGGGACGGTCGTCCGGCCCAGGTACGGCGGCCCCCGCCCCGGGGCCTCAGGCGGTGGCGGCGGCCGGGCGGCGGCGGGCGCGCAGCACCGCGAGGCCGGCGGCGACCGCCAGCGCGGCGGCGCCCAGGACGCCGACCGCGCCCGCGAGGCTGCCGGCCGGCTTGGCGACGCCCAGCAGGATCAGCGGGCAGACGAACTCGCCGAGGAAGAAGGCGGAGTTCCACAGGCCGGTGCCGCGGCCCCGGTCGGCGGCGTTCAGCAGCACCATGGTGCGGGTGATCAGGGTCGGCAGCAGCATGCCGCCGCCCAGGCAGTTGACGACCGCCCCGGCCACCAGCAGCGGCACGCTGTCGGCGACGGCGATGATGCCGAAACCGAGCGCGCAGAGCGCCAGGACGGCGGGCAGCAGGCGCTCGGCCCGGTCGGTGAGGCGGGTGAAGGCGACGGCGCCGACCACGGTGGCGACGCTGGCGATCGCGGTGCACAGGCCGATGGTGGCGGGGGCGGTGGTGCCGAGGTCGTCGAGCAGGAAGGAGGTCTCCACGGGAACGGTGTAGAACACGATCGCGCTGAAGAAGGTCAGCGCGCAGGGCGCCAGCAGGCGGCGCAGCAGCGGGGTGCGCGTCCCGGCGGCGGCCTCGGCTTCCGTGGCGCCCGCAGCGGTCGCGGCGACGACCTGCGCGCGCCCGGCGGCGGGACGCAGGTACAGGCCCAGCAGCGGGGCGAGCAGCAGGCCGACGGCGTAGGCCCAGAACGGGGCGCGCCACCCGGCCGAGCCGGCCGCGCCGCCGAGGGCGAAGAACGCGGTGGCGGAGATCGAGGCGCACATCGCCTGCAGGGCCAGGTACTTCTCGCGCTGCTTGCCGGACCAGTAGTCGCCGATCAGCGTGGTGCAGCAGGTCATGATGGCGGACTCGGCGATGCCGACCAGGACCCGGCTGGCGACGATCGCGGGCAGCGAGTCCAGCCAGAGCGGGGCGGTGCCGACGATCGCGTACAGCACGGTGGCGATCACCAGCAGGCGGTGCCGGCCGAGGCGGTCGATGATCGCGCCCGCGAACGGGGCCATCACCGCGAGGGAGAGCGCCGGGATCGTCAGCGCCATCGGGGCCAGCGCGTCCGCGCCCGGGGTGGCCGCGAAGTGGTCCTGCAGCTTGGGCAGCACGGGGGCGATCAGCACGGCGCCGAGGATCGGCAGGCAGCTGCCGGCCATCAGCAGGACCGCGGTCAGCCGGGGACGGGCCAGGGCGACGGGGGCGTCCTCGGCGGGCCCGGCGGCCGCTGCGGCCTCGGAGACGGCAGCCGCTGCGGCCTCGGGGGCGACGGCCTCGGAGGTCTCGGCGGCGGGTATGGCGGGAGGCATGGCTGCTCCGTTTCGGGGGCGGATACGTACCACCCGGACGGCGACGGCGGTGGCGCGCACCCGGGCGCCCCGGAACGAGGGCTCCGGAGCAGAGGCCATCGTGGGCCCAGGACGGGGTGCGGGGGAAGCCCACCGTGATCATTTGTCCCGATATTCGTCATCAGTCCCCTCGGTGGACAGGTTTCACGGCCCGTCAGGGGTACCGGCCGCCGGTGGCGGGGGTGTTGATCCGCGCCGCCCGGTCCGCCAGGGTGGCGGGGCCCGCACCGTGCTCCACGACCGAGGAGGACCACCCGTGCACCGCCCGCTCACCCACCTGCGCCACGTCGACCTCGCCGTCCCCGACTTCGGGAAGCAGCGCGACTTCTACGCCGGAATCTGGGGCCTGACCGAGACCGCCACCGACACCGGCCTGTCCTTCCTGGCCGCCGAGGGCTCCCCGGAGCAGTACGTGGTGCGGCTGCGCCGGGCCGGGGAGAAGCGCCTCGACCTGGTGTCCTACGGCGCCGCCAGCCCCGCCGACGTCGACGCCCTGGCCGAGCGACTGCTCGCCGGGGGAGTGCAGCTGATCTCCCGTCCGGGCGCCGTCGACACCCCCGGCGGCGGCCACGGCTTCCGGTTCTTCGACTGCGACGGGCGGACGATCGAGGTCTCCGCCGACGTCGCCGCCCGGCCGCACCGCCGGATCGAGGCGAAGGAGTCCGTGCCCGTCCGGCTCTCCCACGTCGTCCTCAACACCCCCGACCTGGAGCGCACCCGGCGCTGGTACGAGCGGCACCTCGGCTTCAGGCTCTCCGACACGCTGGCCTCCCCGCACGCCGGCGACCTGATGCACTTCCTGCGGATCAACGGCCAGCACCACTCGACGGCCCTGGCCAAGGGCCCGCACACCTCGCTGCACCACGTGTCCTTCGAACTGCGCGGCCTGGACGAGTACCTGTACGGCACCGGGCGGCTGCTGCGGGCCGGCGTCACCAAGCTCTGGGGCCCGGGCCGGCACCTGGCGGGCAACAACACCTTCTCGTACTTCCTCGACCCGCACGGCAACACCGTCGAGTACACCACCGAGATGGACGAACTGGACGAGGACAGCTGGCACCCGCAGGTCCACGACGTCACCCGCCCCGAGGTCACCGACGTGTGGGGAACCGCCAACCCGATGAACGAGTTCGTCGCCAGGGAGTCCTTCAACGACGTCGACCGCGGTGTCTTCGTCGCCCCGCCCGTCTGACCCCCGCTACGGTGGCGGGAGGAGCGGGGAGACACCCCAGGAGAGACCCGAGGAGGCCCCGCCGTGGCGATCCGCCGGCTGGACAACGTGCTCATCGTCGTCGAGGACCTGGACGCCGTGATCGCGTTCTTCGTCGAACTCGGCCTGGAACTGGAGGGCAGCGGCCCGCTCGACTGGCCCGGCGCGGAGCGCGTCATCGGCCTCACCGGCGTCCGCCAGGACGTCGCCATGCTGCGGGTGCCCGGCGGCCCCGGCCGGGTGGAGCTCGCCAGGTTCCACCGGCCGGCCGCCGTCCGCTCCGAACCCGTCGACGCCCCCGCGAACACCCTCGGCCTGCGCCGCGTCATGTTCGCCGTCGACGAACTCGACGACCTGCTGCTGCGCCTGCGGCACGGCCACGGCGCCGAACTGGTCGGCGAGGTGGTGCCCTACGGGGACCTCTTCCGGCTCTGCTACGTGCGCGGCCCCGAAGGCATCGTGGTCGGCCTGGCGGAAGAGCTGCGCTGACGGACCGTCGGGCCGCGCCCGTCGCTACTGCTGGACCCGGCCCTGCAGCGCCTTCGACAGCTCCGCCACGCACGCCGCCAGCTGAGGGGTGGTCAACTGCCCCGGGTCGGAGCCGCAGTTCGTCCCCTGGCCGGGTCCGGGAGAGGGGGACGGAGCCGGTGACGGCGCGGGCGTCGGCTGGCCGCCCGGGGCGGCGATGCTGCCGTTCAGCGCCACCAGGTTCGGCGTCACCGTGGCGTCGCCCGACAGGTCGATGTAGTCCTGGGTCTGCCCGTTGAAGTCCACGAAGCCCCGCCACATGTCCGTCCCGAACGGGACGATCTCCTGCAGCGCCCCGCCCTGCCCCGCGCTGATCGTGATCGCCGTCCGCTGCGCCATGTACGACACCATCCGGCTCGCCAGCGTGTCCAGGTTCACCGCCGGGGCGCTGTCGGCCCGCACGTACACGTGCAGCTCGTTCAGGCCGGTGCCGACCGTGTCGGCCCGGAGCACCGCGAACGCCACCACCAGCTGGGACGAACTCTCCCGCGGCACCAGCGGCGTGACGTAGTACAGGCGCCCGTCGCTCTGCGACCGCAGCAGGAACTCGCCCGGGTTGGTGGCGTTGGTGGACGCCGAGGTGTGGTCGTAGCCGAAGCCCCGGTCGTCCTTCGCGCCGCGCCCGCCCAGCCACTGCACCTCGTGGATCTGGTCCCGCACCACCGAGGCCGGGTACACCCCGCCCGGCAGCTCGCCCGCCGCGACGCTCGGCCGGTACGTCACCGCCGGGCGCCCGTCCGCCGAACCGCGCAGCTCCAGCACCCCGGCCGGCTCCAGCACCGTCCGCTGCTTCCAGCCGATCTGCCGCGTCACCGAGATCACCACCACCGGCTGCGCCGTCCGCACGTCCGGCCCGTCGCAGTAGCCCCAGATGTCCTGGTCGCTGTAGCCCAGGTCGGGGAAGCGCTCGGCCAGCAGGTTGCGCAGGCTGACCGCGCCGGTGCCGCCGAACGCCCGGCCGAAGGCGTGGTCGCCGCCGAACGCGCAGCTCGCCACCTCGTTCGTCCGGCCGTCCCAGACCGCGACGCCCTCCATCGGCGTCTCGTCCGACCCGTCCAGCACCGCCGTCCACCGCCCCGAGCCCCGCCCGTCCGGCAGGTAGTGCAGGCTGTGGCCCAGCAGCTGGACGCCCGAGGTCAGGCCCGCGCTGTCGGTCAGCGCCTTGGTCGCCGCCGCGTACGAGGCGGTGCGCGCCTCGAACCGGAAGTCCGGCATCGGCGCGGCCTTCACGCAGGCCGGCACGTCCGAGGCGCCCACCAGGTCGCAGCGCCCGCCGTCGCCCGGCTTGGCGCCCTCCGTCACCGGCAGCACCGAACGCGGCGTGCCCGCGCCCGTCGCCGGGACGTCCAGCACCGTCGCCGAGGCGTAGAACCGGCCCGCGTCCTTGTCGTCGTCCCACAGCCCGGTGCCCGCCCGCACCAGTGAGGCCAGCACGGCCAGGACCGTCACCGCCATGGTCAGCCGCCAGCGCCACCCGAGCGTGCTGACGCCCGTCTCCGCCGCCAGCAGGGACCAGCCGAACGCCGTGCCGACCAGGCCCGCCGCGACCCAGAACCAGAACAGCGGCGCCGCGTCCCACGGCCCGCCGTGCGGGAAGAACTCCTGTTGGAGCAGCAGCACGTAGCTCCGGTCCTGCTGCCCGAACCCGCCGAACACGAAGTGCTTGACCACCCACACCAGCAGGGCGACCAGTGGCATCCACAACCACCAGGCCGCCAGCCCCAGCAGGGTGTTCCGTATCTCGCGCCGCGACATGCCCACTCCTCCCCGTGACCCGTCCCCCCACAGGAAGAGTGACACCCGCCACCGTCGACCAACCCCGATTTGCAGGAGAATTGAGGGTTCGTCAGGTCTTCCGGCCGCTCACGACGGCGGCCGGTGCTCCGTCATGTCGGCGCCCCGGTCGGAGCGGGTCACCAGGAAGGACGTCCGGGGCAGGGCCCCGTCGGTCGGGCGAGGCCCCTCGGCGGCCGGGCGGTCGGCGGACGGGGGAGCGGCGGACGGGGGAGCGGCCGCGGCGGGGACGTTCCAGCTGTTGCCGGTGGCGCGGACCGCCGGACCGGCCTGGACGTCCCGGCCGTTGGCGTACGCCGCGTTGGCGTCCGCGACGGCCGCCGCGTCCGGCAGGAAGAACCCGACCAGGGCGTTGCGGAACGCCGTGTTGCGGGACAGCCGCAGCCCGCCCGGATTGCCCTCGTCGTTGAACCCCAGCCCCGAGTTGTCCCAGGCCGCGTTGTTCACCACCAGGTGCGCCACCGCCGCGCGGCCGTTCCCGCCGCCCAGCCTCGGCTTGGTCGATCCAGTCCGGCAGGAGGGTGCCGAGGCGGCTGGTCATGAGGTCGTGGAAGCATCGGGCCAGGTCGTAGGCGCGGGCGATGTCCGGGCAGGCAATCCTGACGTGCAGCAGCCTGTCCTGCTCGCGTTCGGGCAGGGCGCCGGTCGGCCGCATGATCCAGGAGGTGATCCGGCGCGGGCTCGGGATGTCGGCGCACACGGGTTCGGCGACCTCGACCGCGCCGGGTGCGGCTTCCTTGATCGCCCGGCTGTAGACGCTGGCGCGGTCGCGGCAGACGATCTCCGCACCGGGGTGCCCGTCCAGCCAATGCGGCGAAGGTCTCCGAGGTCCGGTCGGGCAGGACATCGACGAGGTGGCCCGTCTCGACGTCGACCAGCAGGATGCCGTGGGTGCGGCCCCGGGCGGGCGTCTTCGCCGGTGGTGTTGATCTTGGTCTTGGGGCGGGTGGGGTTCTTGCCCAGGCGTACCGGCCGGCCGGAGCGGCGGCTCGCCGACCAGGCCGTCCAGCGCGTGGCCTGCGGTGCGGGCGAGTTCTTCCAGGGCCGCGCGCACGGCCTCCGTGACCAGTTCGAGGCGGGTCAGGTCGCGGACGGTGGCCAGGACGTGGGTGGAGTCGGTGCGCTGGGTGGTGCGCTCGCGGACCAGGCCGGCCTCTTTCAGCCGGGCCAGGGCGAGGTCGAGGAGGCGGTCCGCCCGGCCGTCCCGCAGCAGGCGGTCGCGGAAGGCGAGACGGTCACGCACCCACATCGCCGTCGTGCCACCAGGGTTGCCGGCCCTCGCCGTCCGCGCCGTTAACACCGGGACCTCGGCACCCGGACGGGGACGGACCGACATGTCGCACTCCCCGGAAGTCTCGCGGCCATCGTGCACCCGCGAGACTGGCGCACCGCCATGATCACCCGCAGTCGAACACCAAGATCCCCGACTGTGAGTATTGGGCGGCACCGCTCGAGGGTCTGACCCGATCCCCGATTGACGCTTCGGCTGTCCTCACTCTGAATCGTCGACCTTCCGAGCGGTGCCACCGCGTGTACCGGCTGGTGATCGTGACCTCAGAGTCGAGCTCATGCGAATCGCCGGACACGGCCAACTGACCACCACCCAGCGCTACCTCCACCCCGACCTGCGTGCCATCGAACGCGCCGGAGTCCAACTCACCACCTGCATCAACGCCACCCGCGGCCTTCCCGGCCCGAAGGTTGAGGTCGAACAGATCCGCGAACTCGCTATCGCTACCTGCATACCGAAGTCGCCCGCCCCGGCCGGGGCGTTCTCGGTCTCGCCAGGTTCCCGCTACAGCGCAGAGCTGGCGGGCGGCCCCCAGACGGCTTCGACGTCCGCGCAAGCGATCGTGATGCAGGAGTTGGTCAGTTCGATCTCGTGCGCGCAGCCTGCCTCGTCGGGGAGTAGTTCGTCCAGCAGGACGGTGTCGGGTTCCCGGGCGTCGGGGTCGGCTTCGGACCGGCCGACGGAGAACTCCGCGACGCCGCGGTAGCTCAGCACCAGTCCTTCATCGTGCTTGGCCGGGTGCGGGAGGAAGGAGATCTCCAGGATTCCGGAGCCCCTGGGTGACCACAAGATCCGGTCGAGGGCGAGATCCTTGACGCAGCGTCTGCTGGTGTAGTTGTAGTGGCCCGGTTCCCTGGCGAACGCGGACGCGCCGGGCGGGAGCTCCAGCCCCTCGGCGAGGGCCGCCAGGTAGTCGATCGCGCTCAGCACGAATCCCCGGTCCCGGTCGTCCCATTCGACGTTGACGTATTTCACTTCTCACAGTCCTTGTTTCCGAGCCGGGGTCGCTTCCACCGGTCGCCCTTGATGTTCTCGGTGCCCTTCTTGCCGAGTCGTCCGGTGTCGCGCATGAAAGTGACGGCCCTGCCCTTGAGCCGGTTCTCGACGCTCTGCGGGATGTCTCCGCCGCCGGTTCCGTGCTTGTAGAACCAACCGTTGCTGCCGAAGATGCCGAATTCCTGGCGGTTACGGTACACGTGGATCTCGAAGTCCTGGGCGTGTCCGTGGTCGAACTTGTCGAGGCGGCCGGTGAAGCCGTGGCCGAAGTCCAGAGGGTCACCGAAGTCGCCCTTGGGTCGCTTCGGTTTCTTCGCCATGAGGCCCAGCGGGTCGGCCCAGACGACCGGGTTGCTGACGTACGCGTGGTGGTTCGGGTCGGCGTCCAGACCCAGCGGGTCCGGCGAGGCGAACCGGGCGGTCTCGGGGTCGTAGTACCGGTGGAGGTTGTAGTGCAGGCGGCTCTCCGAGTCGTAGTACTGACCCGGGAAGCGGAGCGGCGTGTAGGTGGTGCTGCCCTTCGGGTACGTGGTGAGGCCCCAGAGGCTGGAGCGTGCCTGCCAGGCGGCGCTCCCGTCGGCGGCCAGCAGTTGAATGGGGGTTCCCACCAGGTCGGTGACGATGGCGAAGAAGCGCCGGTCGATCTCGTCCTGGCCGGCCCCGCCGTTCCCCGGGCTCCTGGGTTCGATTCTCCTGTTCCGATCGCTTCGGAAGTTTTTGTCATCGGGTGGCGCGGGCTCCGTCTACATGGGTGCCGCGATCTCCGTCCGGGGGTCGCGTCCGACGGTGTTGGCGGAGGGACCTTTGTCGGTCAGGAGAGTTCAGGCGTTGCTGGTGCTGGGGGCGACGGTGTTCACTGCTGCCCCGGCGGGTGCGGTGACCGTTCCCGGGGCGGGGACGTACCAGTTGGCGGTGGCGAGGAGCGGGATGTGCCTCGATGTGCCGGGCGGGTCGACGGCGAGCGGGGCGCTGCTGCAGCAGTGGGGCTGCGGCACCGGGCAGGCGAACCAGCAGTGGACGCTGGCGCCGAGCGGTGCGGGGACGTTCCAGGTCGTCAATGTCCGTAGCGGGCTGTGTCTGAGCGATCAGAGCGCGTCGACGGCGGCGGGGACGGCGGTGGTCCAGGAGGCGTGCACCGCGAACAGCAACAAGCAGTGGGCGTTCCGGCCCGTCACCGCCGCCGGGCGGAGCTGGTCGGACAAGGCGGACGGCTTCGCCGCGACCGGGGGCGGGACCACGGGCGGGACGGCGGGGCCGACCGTCACCGTCAGCACCTTTGCGGACCTGGTGAAGTACGCGACGGCGGACGGCCCGTACACCATCCGGGTCGCCGCGGCCGTCACGGTCGCGCCGTACGGGTACGAGATCCCGGTGAAGTCGGACAAGACCCTGATCGGGGTGGGCACGGCGGGCGAACTGGTGCACGGCGGGCTGTTCCTCGGGCCGGGCGTGCACAACGTGATCATCCGCAATCTGACGATCCGGGACGCGCGGATGGCCGACGACGACCCTGACGACAAGGTGTACGACTACGACGGCATCCAGATGGACACCGCCGACCACGTGTGGATCGACCACAACCGGATCGAGCGGATGAACGACGGGCTGATCGACAGCCGGAAGGACACCAGCTACCTCACCGTGTCCTGGAACGTCCTCGGCGAGGAGAACAAGGCGTTCGGCATCGGCTGGACCGACCACGTCACCGCCCGGATCACCGTCCACCACAACTGGATACACGACACCACCCAGCGCAACCCCAGCGTGGACAACGTCGCGCTGGCCCACCTCTACAACAACTACCTGCAGAACATCGGCTCCTACGGCAACCTCTCGCGCGGGGCGTCGAAGACCGTGATCCAGAACAGCTATTACGACCACGTCGCCAACCCGTACTACAACGACACCGACGCCGCCGCCCTGGTCGAGACCGGCAGCATCGCGGTCGACAGCACCGGTCGGCAGCAGACCCACGGCACCGCCTTCGACCCGGCCGCCTACTACCCGTACACCCTCGACCCGGCCCAGGACGTGCCCGCCCTGCTGACCCGCTACGCCGGCCCGCAGCCGAACATCGGCTGACCCGCCGCCGGGCCCCGGGCGGGGCGGGCTACCAGAGGTCGGTGCCGGACAGGCCGGGGAAGGTGTAGCCCTCCGTCTCGTCCCAGGGGACGTCGAGGTCGTCCAGGTGGACGTGCCAGTCCGCGTCCGGGACGGCGCGGCGCAGGGCGGTGACGGAGCCGAGGACGGCCGACAGGGCGGGCAGGGTGCGTTCGGGGGCGGACGGCAGCTTGGTGGAGCCGTGCACGACGTGCTCGGAGTCGCCCTCGTACAGGCACAGGGACTCCTCGTCCGGGAACGGGAAGGCGGTGGCGCTGTCGGCCGCGATCCGTTCGACCGCGGCCGTCTCGGCGGCGGTCAGGGCGGTGGCGCGGCGGGCGGAGTAGTACACGGAGACGCTCATGGGGCCGAGCGTACGGCGGGGGTCCGACGGTCCCCGGGGTGTGAGGAACGGTCAGATCGGCAGAGCGCCCGGCGGCACGCCGTGCTCGGCGCCGTACGGGGTGAGGGCGAGGACGCCGTGGCCGTGCGCCGGGGTGTCCGGGCCGAGGGCGTGCGGGTCGACGCCGAGGGCGGCGGACAGGCGCAGGGGCAGGTCGAGCAGGGCCCACTCCCACTCGTCCGCCGGGTCCTCCCCGGCGGCCTCGGCCGCCGCCTCGACCCGGGCCCGCTCCTGCTGTTCGAACGGCAGCGGGTCGCCGATCCACCAGTCCGGGTCGGCCGGCGCGGCCTCGTCGTCGAAGGAGGCCGCGCGGCGCAGCAGCACGCCGTCCTCGGCGACCAGCCAGGCCGCCCCGTCGTTCTGCGCGCCGTACCAGTAGGCCTGCGCGGAGCCGTAACGGGCGCTCAACTCCCGGCACAGTCCGGCGACTTCGTCGCTGCGCTCCGGGTCGCAGGGGTTGCACCAGCTGCCCGCGACCAGGGTCCAGCCGTCGAGCGCCGGGGTGACGAAGACCCGGGCGTACTGCGGGAACGGCGGGGCGTCCTCGTGGTCGTGGCTGTCGCAGTCCACCGCCGCGGTGCCGAGCGCGAAGGTGGCCGGCTCGGGCGCGGTGAGGCCCAGCAGGTCGAGGACGCCCTGCCGGTCGCCGGTGCGGACGGCGATCCAGGACAGGAAGCAGGCGGTGACCGGTCCCGGCCGGTCGTCCGGGAGCTTGACCGAGATCAGGCGGCGCAGCGCGGCCAGGTCCGCCGGGTCGAGGTCGCGCGGGTCGCAGAGCTCGGCCAGTGCGGCCAGCGCACCGCGCCGGAGCGTGCCGGGCCCCGCGCGGCGGACCTGCCGCAGCAGCGGGACGGTGTCCGGGCCGAGCCGGACCAGGGCGTGCTGTGCCGCCTGCCGCAGGCCCTGGTCGGCCGCGCCGAGCAGCGGCAGCAGCGTGGGGGCGTGCGGCAGGCCGGCCGCCCCGCAGGCGCCGAGGCCGCGGGCGGCGGTCTCCCGCACCTCCACCGACGGGTGGTCCAGCGCGGCCGCGTACCCGGCGGCGCAGTCCGGCCCGAAGGAGGCCAGCAGGGCCCGCAGCCGCCGGGTCGGCTCGGCGACGGCGTGGCAGTTGCCGTCGCACGGGGCGTCGGGGTGGCGGCGGTCCTCCGGCGCGGCGGCCAGCGCCGCCACGGCCGGGCCGAACGCGAGCGGGCCGAGGGCGGTCAGCGCCGACCTGCACAGCCACCGGGTCCGGTCGTCCGGGGTGTCGGTCAGGGCCGCCAGCAGCGGGGCGACGGCCGCCGCCCCGAAGCCGGGCAGGGCGTCGCGGGCGGCGGTCCTGGTGGCGGCGTCCGGGTGGCCGAGGTCGGCGACCAGCGCGGCGACAGAAGCATGAACAGGGGGAGTGGTGTCGGGCACCGGCGTATCGTGCCCGACACCACCGACAGCGGGGGCGGCCGGGTCAGGGGCGGCCGGCGCGCTCGTACGGGATCAGCTCGCCGGCCTCGACGGGGGCCGGGAGGCGGTTCTCGGCGGGCGGGAGCGGGCAGGTGGCCAGGTCGGTGTAGGCGCAGGGCAGGTTGACGGCCCGGTTGAAGTCGAGGGTGACGCGGTCGTCGGCGTCCGGGGCGGGGATGCTCAGGGAGCGGTTGGCGGCGTAGGTGGTGACGCCGGAGGTGGCGTCGGTGAACAGCACCTGGAGGGTGCCCGGCAGGTGGCCGTTGAAGGCGGTCAGCCGGTGGGTGGAGCCGTCCGGGAGCTCGAACTCGACCTCGCCGGGCGCGTCGTACACGTGCCGCAGCCCCTCGACGGCCGCGCCGACGGTCACCGGGCGCGGCGCCTCGAAGGGCAGGTAGCGGCCGGTCAGCGCCCAGCGCGGGTCCGCCGGGTAGGCCGGGGTGCCGGTGAACTCCCGGACCGGCGGGTGGTCGGGGTGCCGGGGCCGGACGAGGTCGCGGCCGCCGCGCCGGGCGACCTCGACCAGGGCGTCCCCCGCCGTCACGTACACGCTGTCGCGCTCGGCGATCGGCCCGAAGGCGTGCCGCCCGTGCAGCGCCACCCCGTCCAGCAGCAGCTCCTCGCCCTCGTCGAGCTCCACCACCACCCCGTCAGGGCCGGTCGACCAGGCGCCCGGCGCGTCCGGGAAGCGGGCCGGTTCGGCGTCCAGCCAGTGCAGGCCGGTGACGGCCAGGAAGCCGTGCGGGTCGCCGAGGGCGCGGTCCTTGGCGGTGTGCCACTCCTCCCAGGCGCGGGCGAAGGCGGCGGTGTCGGTGTGCGGGGCGGTCGTCATGGCGGTTCCTCGGTGCGACGGGAGGGGAAGGGGAGTCAGAGAACGGCGGCGGTGCGCGGGGCGGGCAGGCCGAGGTGGTCGCGCAGGGTGCTGCCCGCGTACTCGGTGCGGAAGACGCCGCGCTCCTGGAGCAGCGGCACCACGGTGTCGGCGAACTCGTCCAGGCCGCCCGGGGTCAGGTGCGGAGCCAGGATGAAGCCGTCGGAGGCGTCCTGCTGGACGAAGCGGTTCAGCTCCTCGGCGACCCGGGACGGCGTGCCGACGAAGGTCTGGCGGCCCGTCACCTCGACGATCAGGTCCCGGATCGAGAGCTTCTTCGCCTCGGCCAGCGCCCGCCACTCGCGGGCCACCGCCAGCGGGTCGCGGTTCATCCGGACCGAGGCCCGGCCCTGCGCCACGGTGTGCTCGCCGACCAGCGGGTCGGCCGCGGGCAGCGGGCCGTCCGGGTCGTGGTCGCTCAGGTCGCGGTTCCACACCTGCTCCAGCAGCCGGATCGCGGTCTGCCCGCTGACCTGCTGACGGCGGACCAGCTCGGCCTGCTCGTGCGCCTCGGCGTCGGTCGCGCCGAGCGCGAAGGTCACCGCCGGGAGGATCTTCAGCTCGTCCGGGGTGCGCCCGTACTTGGCCAGCCGGCCCTTCACGTCGGCGTAGAACGCCTGCCCGGCCTCCAGGGTGCCGTGCCGGGAGAAGATCGCGTCGGCCGAGGCGGCCGCGAACTCGCGGCCCTGCTCGGAGTCCCCGGCCTGGAAGATCACCGGCCGCCCCTGCGGGCTGCGCGGCACGTCGAAGCGCCCGGCGATGTCGAACTGGCTGTCCCGGTGCGCGAAGCGGCCCGCCTCCGGGGTGCTCAGGAACTGCCCGGACGCCCGGTCGGCCAGCACCTCGTCGCCGCGCCAGGAGTCGAACAGCCGCCAGGACGCCTCCAGGAACTGCCGGGCCCGGGTGTACCGGTCCGCCTCGGCCAGGAACCCGCCGCGGCGGAAGTTCTCGCCGGTGAACGCGTCCCAGGAAGTCACCACGTTCCACGCCGAGCGCCCGGCCGAGAGGTGGTCCAGCGAGGCGAACTGCCTTGCCACCTCGTACGGTTCGTTGAAGGTCGAGTTGATCGTCCCGGCCAGGCCGAGCCGGTCGGTGACGGCCGCCAGCGCCGCCAGGATCGTGAAGGTGTCGGGCCGCCCGACCACGTCCAGGTCGTAGATCCGCCCGTTCTGCTCGCGCAGCCGCAGGCCCTCGGCCAGGAACAGGAAGTCGAACTTGGCGCGCTCGGCGGTCTGCGCCAGGTGGACGAAGGAGCTGAACTCGATCTGGCTGCCCGCCGCCGGGTCGCTCCACACCGTGGTGTTGTTGACGCCCGGGAAGTGCGCGGCGAGGTGGATCTGCTTGACGGGCTTGCCGGTGCTGCTGCGGTCGGTGCTCATGGGGTGTGTCCTCGGGGCTCGGCGGGCGGTCAGGCGGTGGCGGCGTAGCGGCTGGCGGGGCGCGGCAGGCCCAGCAGGCCGCGCAGGGTGGCCGCCTCGTAGGCGGTGCGGAACCGGCCCCGGCGCTGCAGCTCGGGCACCAGGTCGCGGGTGATCCGCTCCAGGTCGTACGGCAGTGCGCCCGGCCGGAGCCGGAAACCGGTCAGCCCGGCGGCCGCCAACTCCTCGATCAGGTCGGCGAGTTCGGCGGACGTCCCGGCGAAGACCCGGGCGTCGCTCGCGTACGGCGCACCCGCCGCCGCGTCCAGCCGGGCCAGCCGCTCCGCCGCCGCGCCGGGCCGCTCGTCGACGAACACCACCAGGTCGGCGAAGACGTGCACGGTGTCGTCGGCCCGGCCCGCGCCGTCCTGCGCGGCCCGGATCTCGGCCAGCACCGCGCGGGCGTCGGCGGCGTCCGTCGGCGTGGTGAACGCCAGGTCGGCCGACCGCCCCGCCAGCCGGAACGGCTCGCCCCGGTGCGCCAGCGCCGCCACCGGCGGCTGGCCCTGCGGCGGGCGCGGCGTGATCGACGGGCCCCGGACGCTGAACCGGGACCCGGTGAAGTCGATGTAGTGCAGCTTGTCCCGGTCGACGAACCGGCCGGTCGCCGCGTCCCGGATCTCCGCGTCGTCCTCCCAGCTGTCCCAGAGCCGGCGCAGCACCTCCACGTACTCCTCGGCCTCGCCGAACTCCGCCGCCAGCACGGCCAGCGCCGCCGGGTCGTCCAGCGCGTCCAGCCGCAGCGCGGGCGCCGTCCGGCGGCCGAAGTGCGCGGCCTCGTCCACCCGGCCCGACACCTTCACCCGCACCCCGGCCCGGCCCGAGCTGACGAAGTCCAGGGTCGCCACCGCCTTCGACAGGTGGAACGGCTCGGTGTGCGTCACCACCGCCGTCGGCACCAGCCCGATGTGCCGGGTCAGCGGCGCGATCCGGGCCGCCAGCAGCACCGAGTCCAGCCGCCCGCGCACCCGGTCGGTCCGGGCGTCCGGCTCGAACGGGTGCTCCGACTGCAGGCTCAGCCCGTCCTCGAAGGTCACCAGGTCGAGCAGGCCGCGCTCGGCCTCCGCCACCAGGTCCGCCCAGTACCCGGCGGTGAACAGCTCCCCGGGCCGGGCCTCGGGCTCCCGCCACGCGGCGGGGTGCCAGCCGGCGCCGTCCAGCGCGACGGCCAGGTGCAGGGGTACGGGGTTCTCGGGCATGGCGGACCTACGACTTTCGGCAGGCGGGCAGGCAGGGGAGCGGGCCGCCTTCGCGCGGGGGCGGGCGGCAGCAGGGAGCAGGGGCAGCAGGGAGGGGCAGGCGGGTCGGGTGGTCAGACCGCGGGCGTCGACGCCGGGGCGGGCACGGGGCGACAGAGCGCGGTCGTCACGCGCAGCAGGTCGATGTGCAGCCGGGCGCGGGTGGTGGTGACCCGGCAGGCCGTCTTGACGGCGACCCGCGCGTTCGCGTTCGGGAACCGCACCGCCCTCACCGCCTCCACCGTTCGACCGTCGTCCGGCCCGCGCCGCGCGGCACCGGGCGCCGCCGTCCTCGCACCGTAACCCCGGCCCCCGGCCTGGCACAACGCTGTTCATACAGCGGTAATGAAGCACTTCCTGACGGATCGTCAGGCATCGGCGGCCGCCGTTGACAGTCGCCCCGGGGCGCGCCTAGCTTGACGGCTCAGCCACCGTCCCGCCGCCCGCTCCGGGCCGCGCCGCGCTGCCCTCTTGCTCCCGGGAGTCCCGCCGCCGTGACCGTCCGCCCCGCCCCGTCCTCCGCCGCCCCGCCCGCCGATCCCGTCCCGCCCGCCGACGCCGCCCTGCTCGACAACCCGGCCTGGGCCGCGCTCACCGGCCCGCACGCGCACTTCGCCGAACGCCTCGGCCGGGCCGCCCGCTACCCCGTCGACGTCTCCCCGTTCACCGCGCTCGCCGACCCCGCCGACCCGCGCGCCTGGCAGGACCTGGCCGCGCTCGCCGGGGCGCCCGGCAGCACCCTCGCCGTCACCGCCGCCGAGACCGCCCCCGCGGGGTGGGAGCCCCAGGAGTCCGGCGCGGGCGTCCAGTTGGTCGCCACCGCGCTGCGCACCGAGCCCGCGCCCGAGGCCGTCCGGCTCGGCCCCGCCGACGTCCCCGAGATGCTCGACCTGGTCGCCCGGACCAAGCCGGGGCCGTTCCTGCCCCGGACGGTGCTGCTCGGCGACTACCTCGGCCTGCGGGTCGACGGCCGCCTGGTGGCGATGGCCGGCGAGCGGCTGCGGCTGCCCGGCTGGACCGAGATCAGCGCCGTCTGCACCGACCCCGCGCACCGCGGCCGGGGCCTGGCCACCCGCCTGGTCCGGGCCGTCGCGCACGGCATCGAGCAGCGCGGCGACACCCCGTTCCTGCACACCGCCGCCGACAACGCCGCCGCGATCCGGCTCTACGAGTCGCTCGGCTTCACCCTGCGCCGCCGCACCGCCTTCCTGCTGGTCCGCAGCCCCGGCCGGAGCGCCGCGCAGTGACGGCCTTCCACTGGTTCCTGCCCACCGGCGGCGACGCCCGCGACCTCGGCCCTCTCTCCCAGGTCTTGTCGGGCGCGCGCCGCCGGACATCCCGCCTGGAAGCACCGGCGAAACACCCAAGTACACCCAGTACGAGGGCGTTCCGCCGGCACTCCCAGCCGGGCGCCCGACGACGCGCGCTGATCCGACAAGACCTGGGAGAGAGGACCGATGCGGCGCCGCCCACGGCACCGGCATCGGCGGCCCCGCCCGGGCCGGGACGGCCGCCGCCGACTGCCCGGCCACCCTCGGCTACCTCACCCAACTCGCCCAGGCGGCCGACCAGTTGGGCTACGAGGCGGTGCTCACCCCGACCGGGGCGCACTGCGAGGACGCCTGGATCACCACCGCCGCGCTGATCGCCGCCACTCGGCGGCTGAAGTTCCTGGTCGCGTTCCGGCCCGGCCTGGTCGAACCCGCGCTCGCCGCCCAGAGCGCCGCCACCTTCCAGCGCCTCTCCGGCGGCCGGCTGCTGCTCAACGTCGTCACCGGCGGCAGCGACGCCGAGCAGCGCTCCTACGGCGACCCGCTCGGCCACGACGAACGCTACGCCCGCGCCGGGGAGTTCCTGGACGTGCTGCGCACCGCCTGGCGCGGCGAGCCCTTCGAGCACCGCGGCGCGCACTACCGGATCGACGGCGGCCACCTGCGCCGGCCCCCGGACCCGGTGCCGCCGATCCACTTCGGCGGCTCCTCCGAGGCCGCGCTCGCCGTCGCCGCCCGGCACGCCGACACCTACCTGACCTGGGGCGAGCCCGTCCCGCAGGTCGCGGAGAAGATCGCCCGGGTGCGCGAACTCGCCGCCGCGCACGGCCGCGCGCCGCGCTTCGGCCTGCGGGTGCACGTGCTCAGCCGGGACACCGCGGAACGGGCCCGGGCCGACGCCGAGGCACTGATCGCCGGGCTGGACGCGGAGGCCGTCGCCGCCGGGCAGCGCCGGCTGCGGGCGCTCGAATCCGTCGGCCAGCGGCGGATGCTGGACCTGCACGGCGGCGACCGCGACCGGCTCTGGGTCGCGCCGAACCTGTGGGCGGGCATCGGCCTGGTCCGGGGCGGCGCGGGCACCGCGCTGGTCGGCTCGCACGAGCAGGTCGCCGAACGGATCGCCGAGTACCGGGCCGCCGGGATCGAGGAGTTCGTGCTCTCCGGCTACCCGTACCTGGAGGAGGCGTACACCTTCGCGGAACGCGTCCGGCCGCTGCTCTGACGCCCGGTCAGTCGCCCGGGGCGGCCACCGCCACCGTGACGATCTCGCGGCTGGCCGGGCCGACGGGGCCGCCCGTCCAGTCGCCGTACCGGGCCGCGACGGCGAGACCGGCCTCGGCGAGCAGCGCGTCCAACTCCGGTTCGGTGAGGAAGCGCAGGCGCTCCCGGTCGGTCCGCAGCAGGGTGCCGTCGCGGGCGTCGGCGATCCGGCCGAGGAAGGTCACCAGGCCGTCGGCCACCGACTCCACCTCGTGCCAGACCCGCAGGGCGCGGCCCGCGCCGTCCGTCACCTCGGCGGCGTTCGACGGGTTCCACTGCTCCCAGGCGCGGGCCGCCGGGTGGCGGGTCTCGAAGGCGAACCGGCCGCCGGGGCGCAGCGCGACCTGGACGGCGGCCAGCGAGGCCCGGATCTCCTCGTCGGTGCGCAGGAACTGGAAGGCGTGCCCCGTCATCACGGCGAGGTCGAACTCGCCCGCCCAGCGGTCGGCGGTCGCGGCGGTGCCCGCCACCCACTCGACGTCCGTCCGGCGGCGGGCCCGGGCCAGCGCGGCGCCGTCCGGGTCCAGGCCGACCAGCCGGCCGGGGTGCCCGTCCGCCCGCAGGCGGTGCAGCATCGCGCCCGTCCCGCACCCGACGTCCAGGATCGCGCCGGCCCCCTGCGCCAGCCGGGCGTAGAAGGCGTCCCCGGGCCACTGCTCCGGGTCCCAGGGGTTCAGCACGTCGTACAGCGCGGCGGCTTCGGTATCCGAGTACATCGCCCCAGTATCGGCCGACCCCGCCGCCCCGCCAAACGAATTACCTTGTCCGGCAATGGAGTTGGTCAGGTGTCAGGTCGGGGCGGTGGGGTTGCGGCGCTACTCGGTCCGCAGTGCGGCGGCGGTCCGGGAGCGGGCCGCCCGGCCGGCCGGCAGCAGCGCCCCGAGCAGGGCGATCACGACCCCGGCGGCCAGTAGCGGGAGGAGCAGCCCGGCGCTGTAGACGTGGGTCACGCCCGGCGGCAGGTGCCGGCCGATCGCCTCCCCCATCGGGGCCTGGGTGGCCTTCTCCAGCAGGACGCCGAGCGGCACCCCGACGAGTCCGGCGAGCAGGCCGGTGACCGTCACCGAGGTCAGGACCATCGTGACGGTCTGACCGGGCGTCATCCCGAGGGCCTTGAAGACCCCCAGGTCGTGGACCCGCTCCCGGGTGTCCTGCACGACCGTGCTGAGCACCCCGAGCGCGGCGACCGCGGTCAGCAGCAGCGTGAACACCGCCACCAGGGCGCCCATTACGGCCACCACCAGGTTCGCGTCGCTCGAGTTGGTCTCGACCGAGGCGTCCAGCGGGGCCAGCGCCGCGCCGGCCGCGGCCGACCACTTGGCCCCGTCGGCGTCCGGGGCCAGTCGGACGTTGAACTGGTCGATGCGCGGGGTCAGCCCGGCGGCGGTGAAGGCGGCCGCGTCCGTCATGGCCGAGTAGTCGGTTCCGCGGGTGTCGAAGTTGATGCCGACGACCTCCAGCGACACCTGCCTGTTCTGCTGCACCACGGTGACGCGGTCGCCGACCCGGAGGCCCATCGTCGAGGCCAGCCGGTCGCCGACCACGGCCTCGCCGGGCGCCGAGAACCAGCGGCCGGACACCAGCTCCAGGTGCGTCCAGGAGAAGTCGCCGCTGACGGTGTACACCACCGGCGGTTCGCCGCCGATCGGCGCGCCGACCATGGTCGCGCCGCTGTCGCCCCAGCCGAACGCGGCCTCCGTCCCCGGGACCCCGGCGAGCGCGGCGGCCACCTTGGTGGCGTCCAGGTGCGCGCGGCGCGGGTCGTCGGGGCCGTAGCGCCCCCACGGCTGGTCCACCTCGGCGGTGGGGATCACGATCCTCGACGCCGCGTTGAAACCCGAACTCATCGAAGCGGCCTGGTACTTGCCGAACGTCGTGCCCAGCCCCACCGCGAAGGTGACGCTGACCGTGCCGAGCAGCACCGCCGCGCCGACCAGCAGCGTCCGGCCCGGCCGGGCGAACGGCTGGGCCAGCCCCAGCGACACGGCCCGGGGCAGCGGCAGCCGCGCCGCCAGCCGCTGCGCCGTCCGCCCGCGCCCGGCGCTCGGGGCGCGGCCGGCCACCAGCGCCCGCACCGCCGGCATCCGGCCGGCCCGCGACGCCGGGACCGCGGCCGTGACGCCGACGACCAGCAGCGCGCCCAGCGCCACCACGAGGTTCACCCAGGCCGGGATCGCGGCACCGGCCGAGCCGAGCTGCCGGCCCGCCCCGTCCAGCACCGGCACGGCCAGCAGATTGCCGAAGACCGTGCCGAGCAGCACGCCGAACGCCGCCGGGACCAGGGCCTGCGCGGTGTAGGCGCGGGTCACCTGCGCCGGGGTGAAGCCCAGCGACTTCAGGATCCCGATCCGCCGGACGCCCGCGGCCACCGCGCCGCCGACCACGATCGTGATGATCAGCGCCGACAGGACCAGCCCGAGGACGCCGAAGGCGACCAGGAACGGCACGAACGCCTTGGCGTTGCCGGTCACCTGCTGTTCCGCCGTCAGGTACGACTGCCCGTCCACGACCGCGCCGGCCGGCACGGCGGCGGCCACCGCCTGCTTGTCGGCGGCGACCTCGGCATCGGTCCCGGCCGCGGCGAACCGGTAGAGCAGCTGCGGGTCGGTCCGGGCCCCGGCGGCGGTCAGCCGGGCAAGACCGTCGGCGGTGGCGAAGCCGGTCGCGCTGTCGGTCACCGAGCCGCCGAAGCCGACCACCTTGAACGACGGCCGGCCCGGCAGGGCGGAGAACACCAGCGCCGAGCCGAAGCAGGCGTCGGCGAAGTCGCCCGCCGGGAGGACGATCTCGTCCGGGCCGGCCGGCCAGCGCCCCCGGGTCAGCAGCAGCTGGTCCAGCCCGGAGGCGCTGCCCGGGTCGGGCCGGGTGGTGACGGTGATCGGACGGTTGTCGTGCCCGGCCCGGTCGGCCGCGGGGCAGTCGGTGCCGACGGTGGTGTCCAGCGGGGCGGAGAGCGGGTACGGCCCGGCCGCCTCGGCGACCCCGGCGGCGTGCGCGGTGGCGGCGAGCTGCGCGGCCGTCGCCTTCGAAGCGTCGAACCGGACCGCCAGGTGCGCCCCGTGCCGGGAGCGGAACGCGTGCTCGAACGGGGCCTGCACGGCGGTCAGCAGGCCGAGGGACAGCACCGAGGACAGCACCGCGGTGCACGTCGTCAGCGCCAGCACGAGGGACTGGACCCGGCGCCGCCCCACCCCGGAGCGGACCACCCTGCCGAGCGCGCTCACCGGCCCACCGCCGGCAGCGCGCGGGCGTTGACGACGTCCCGGGCGATCGCGCCGTCCACCAGCTCGACGGTGCGGTGCGCGAGGCCGGCGGCCAACTGCACGTCGTGGGTCACCAGCAGGATCGTCTGGCCCTCGGCGTTCAGCTCCAGCAGCAGTTGGCGCACGTCCTCGACCGAGCTGGAGTCCAGCGCGCCGGTGGGCTCGTCGGCCAGCAGCAGCGCGGGCCGGTTCATCAGGGCCCGGGCCACCGCCACCCGCTGCCGCTCCCCGCCGGACAGCCGTTGCGGATGTGCCTTGGCGTGCCGCTCGACCCCCAGCGACTCCAGCAGCTCCCAGGCCCGGCGCCGCGCCTCGCCCCGGCCCGTCCCGGCCAGCTGCGCCGGAACCAGCACGTTGTCCAGCACGGTCAGATCGTCGAGCAGGTGGAAGAACTGGAAGACCATGCCGATCGAGGCCCGGCGGTACTTCGCCGACCCGGCCTCGCCGAGCCGGTCGACCCGGACGCCGTCGACGGTGACGCTGCCGCTGGAGGGTCGGTCCAGACCGGCGATCAGGTTCAGCAGCGTGGACTTCCCGCTGCCGGAGTGGCCGAGCACCGCCACGCAGTCACCCGCCGCCACGGACAGGGTCACCCCGGCCAGCGCGGGCGGGCCGTCGTCGTACTTCTTGGTCGCCTCGCGGAGGTCGATCATCGGTGCGTTCGTCATGCCGAGGAACCTACGAACGGGGCGGGTTCCGTCGCGTCGGCCGACGGATGACACCCGGCACCGGGCCGTCCGCCCGGGGGCGTACCCGCGTACATCCCGGGGGTGACGCGCGGGGCCGACGCCCCTGCCTGCGATCTCCGCATGGAAGAGCTCCTCCAGCGCCTCTCGACCTCGCCACGCATGACCTGGCTGACGGACCGGGCCGTGGTGCTGGCCACCGCCTGCTCCTACGCGCTGATGCTCTGCCTGTCGATCGCTCAGGACCGGCACCGCGACGGCCTGTTCCGGCTGCCCGGCCTCGGGACCTTCCCCCTGGTGGGGCTGTGCGTCGTGCTCGCCCTGCCGGTGCTGCTGACGCGCCGGCGGCCGGCGGCGGTGTTCGCGACGGTCCTGGGCGAATCGATCCTCGGCCACCTCTTCGGCGTGCGGCCCTGGATCGTGTTCGTGCTGCTCGTCGGCCTGAGCGGGTACCTCGCCGTCCGGCGGCCGCGGGCCGCCGCCGTCGGCTCCGGCGCGGCCGTGCTGGCCGCGTTCGTCGAGAACATCGGCGTCTACCCCGGGGAGACCCTCGGCGACGCGGCCCAGTGGGCCGGGCAGTTCGCGCTGTGGTTCGCGGTCGCCTGGGTCTTCGGCGGGGTGCACCGCAAGCGCCGCGAGTACCTCGGCGCCCTGGACGAGCAGAAGGCGGCCCGCGCCGTCATGGCCGAGCGGCTGCGGATCGCCCGTGAGCTGCACGACAGCGTCGCGCACAGCATCGGGATCATCACGGTGCTGTCGGGAGCGGCGGCGCGGGTCGTGGACACCAAGCCCGAACAGACCCGGCAGGCGCTGACCGGCATCGAGACCACCAGCCGCCGGACGCTGCTGGAACTGCAGCGCATGCTCGGGGCGCTCCGCCGCGCCGAGCCGGACGACGCCATGCCGGGAGCCGCCCCGCTGGCGCCGGCCGGCAGCCTGGCCGACCTCCCGCAGCTCGCCGAGCGCACGGCCGACGCCGGGGTGCGGGTCCAGGTGGCCTGGCGGGGCGAGCGGCGTCCGCTGCCGCCGGAGATCGAACTGTCGGCGTTCCGGATCGTCCAGGAGTCGGTGACCAACGTGGTGCGGCACTCCGGCGCGCGGACCTGCCGCGTCGCGGTCGGGTACGAGCCGGAAGGAGTGACGATCGAAGTGGTGGACGACGGGGAGGACGGCCCCGGCCGACCGAGGCCCTCGGCGGCGACCGGCGGGGGCGGCTTCGGCCTGCTCGGCATGCGCGAGCGGGTGACGCTGCTGTCCGGCCAGTTCAGCGCCGGCCGACGCCCGGAGGGCGGCTTCCGGGTGGCGGCGAGGCTCCCGGCATGAGCGTGCGGGTCCTGCTGGTCGACGACCAGCCGCTGATGCTGGTCGGCCTGACGATCCTGATCGGCGACACCGACGACCTGGAGGTGGTCGGCGAGGCCGCCGACGGCCGCGAGGCGGTGCGCCTGGCGCGCGAACTGCGGCCGGACGTCGTGGTGATGGACATCCGGATGCCGGGCATGGACGGGATCGAGGCGACCCGGCGGGCCACCGCCGAGCCCGACCCGCCGAAGGTGCTGGTGCTGACGACCTTCGACGACGACGAGTACGTCTACGGCGCGCTGCGGGCCGGCGCCAGCGGCTTCCTGCTCAAGAGCATGGCGCTGGACGCGATCCTGGACGCGATCCGGGTGGTCGCGGCCGGCGACGCGCTGATCGCGCCGAGCGTCACCCGGCGGCTGATCGCCGACTTCGCCGGAACCTCCGCCGCGACCGCGGCCCCCGCCGCCGTACCGGACGCCGGGCCCGCCGCGGACCCGGGGCTCCTCGCGGGGATCACCGACCGGGAGCGCGAGGTGCTGGCCCTGGTCGGCCAGGGCCTGTCGAACGCCGAGATAGCCGAACGCCTGGTGATCAGCGCGGCGACGGCGAAGACCCACGTCGCGCGCCTGTTCGCCAAGCTCGGCGCCCGGGACCGCGTCCACCTGGCGATCGTCGCCTTCGACGCCGGACTCGTGCCGCGCCGACGGTAGGGCCGCTGCCCCTGCCCGGTGGGGCCCGGTGCTCAGGTGAACAGCCCGTACAGGTTCGTGGCGGGCGGCGGTTCCGGGGCGGGGCCGCTCGTGGCCGGGGTCGGGACCAGGTGGGGGAGGTGGGTGGCGAGGGCGGCGGCGTTCGCGTCCAGGACGGGGTCGGCAGAGGTGGGGAGGGCGGTGCGGAGTTCGGCCAGGGCCTCCGTCAAGGTCCGCGCCAGGGCGGGGAGTTCGTCGGCCGGGGTGGCCTCGCGGGCGGCCCGGGCGGTGAGCGGGTGCAGCCGGACGGTGTCGTCGGCGTGCTGGAGCAGGTGGTGCTGGTGCAGCAGCCGCATGGCGGCCCGGGCCCGGTCCGGGTCGGCCCCCAGGTGGTCGCGGACCGCGGCGGTGGCCCAGAGCTCGCCGGGATGGCCGGCCGGGTCGAGGTGCGCGGCGAGCCGGAGCGCGGGGGTGGCCAGCCCGGCGGGGCGGCGCCGGTCGGCGGACTCCAGCTCCGCCAGGAGCGTCGTGGTGATCCGTCCGGTGTAGAGCGGGAGGAGGTCGTCCAGACGCTGGGCGGGGTCGGTGAGCAGCGCCAGGTAGGCGGAGCAGTCCAACTCGTCGTCGATCATGAAGGTGGCGGCGTGGGCCAGCGCCAGCGGGAGGTGGCCGAGCCGCTCGGCCAGCTCCGCCGTGCGGTGGTCGGCGAGCCGGGACGCACCGGCGGAGGCGAGCCGTTCGCGCAGGTAGGCGACGGACTCGGTCGCGGTGAAGGGACCGACCCCGACGAGCACTTGGCCGGAGGAGGTGGCCTGGGCGTCGCGGCGGCGGGTGGTGGCCAGCACCTGTCCGCCCCGGGTCGAGCGGGGCCACCACTGCCGGGCGACGTCGAGGTCGGTGAGGCCGTCCAGGACCACCAGCCAGGACCGGTCGGTGACGGCGAGCCAGTTGAGGAAGGTGAGGGCGTCCTCCTCCGGCCGGGAGGGCAGGTCGCCGGTGATCTGCACCATGGCCGCGGCCCTGGCGTAGGCGGCGACGATGCCCGCGGTGTCGCCGGCGTCCGCCCAGACCACCAGGTCGGTGCCGTCGGCGAGCGACTCGCGGGCGTGCTCGGCGGCGAGCTGGGACTTGCCGGTTCCCGCGCCACCGGAGAGCACCTGGCCGGTGGCGGCGGTGGTGCGTCCGCCGGGGGCCGGTCCGATCTGCCGGTGGAGGTCCGGTCGGGGGCGGGTGGCGGCCGGTGACGGCGGGATGCTGCCGATCAGCAGCGGCCACCGCAACGGCGGCCGATAGGGCGGGTAGTGCACGGTCGTGCTCTGGGCGGTTCCACTGATCGTGAGGCCGCTTGCGAAGGTGTGGCGAACGCGGTCGGCAGCGGGTGGTGCGTCGGTCGTCGCCGACCACTCGCCCGGATCGGTCACGGTTGTCCCACCGTCAGCGCCGGTACCGCTCCCGGCGGGGCGGTCGCGGGCCAGGGCGGCGAGTTCCTCCAGGCCGGCGAGCAGGGCCTCGCGGTCGTCGCCGACGCTGTGTTCCAGCAGGTCGAGGAAGCGGTGCTGCCAGGCGTCCGCCGCCCGGTGCCGGTCCTGCTCGGCCCGGTGCGGGGCGGCGGCGGCCACGTCCTCGGCGGTGCGGTCCAGGTCCGCCAGGGTCTCCGCCTGCCCGTCCGGGGCGGTGCCGGTCCGGGCGAGCAACCGGGCGAGCCGGTCGCGGACTTCGCCCCAGGTATCCGTGCCGATCGCCTCGGCCAAGGTGTTTGCACCCATCGCCGCCAACGCGTCCAGGTCTGCCACGCGCCCGCACCTCCCCCCGGCGGACGCCGGCCGGCCCGCCCCGATGCCACCGCAGCGTACTGCCGCCGGGAGCCCCCGGCAGCCGCTTGACGCAACCCTTCCGGCGGACGGTAACGTGGCGTGACGCACCGTCAACCCGCTCGGTCGGAAAGCGGTTTCCCGTTGGTCGGGCGGTACGGTGCGCAGACGGGCACGGCAGGTACCTGGGGGGCAGGGGATGGCGGAGATCGGGCTGGCCGCGGCGATCGAGGAGCTGCGGCAGGAGCTGTACGCGGCGCAGGAGCGCGGCGCCGACCAGCAGTTCGGCTTCACCGTGAAGGAGGCCCAGCTGGAGCTGCTGCTGGAGCTGCGCAACGTCGGCAAGGGCGACGCGAAGCTGGCCTTCGGCGTCGCCACGGTCGGCCTCGGCGGCGAGCACGGCAGCGTCCGGACGCACAAGCTGACGCTGAAGCTGGAGATCCACGACCGGGCCACCGGCGGCGCCAACCCCGAGGTCAGCGACAGCGGCAACGCCGGCGGCTGGGGCGACGAGGACGACGCGGCGGCCCGAGCGGGCGCTGCCGGGAACTGACGGACGCCGACGGGGGCCGACGGGGAGCAGGATGGACGCGCGCAGGCTGGCGCTGATCCGCAGCGGCGCGGCCGACGGCCGCCCGCTCGACCTGGGCTCCGGCTACCTGATCGCCCCTCGGCTGGTGCTGACGGCCCGGCACGTGGTGGCCGAGAAGGGGACCGGCACCCGCCGGGCCCGGATCAAGGTGTGGATCGGGCACGCGCACGAGGGCGGCACCCGGACGTCCGAGGTGGCCGACGCCTGGCTGCACCCCGAACTGGACGTCGCGCTGCTGCTGCTCGACCGGGGCCACGAGGTGCCGGACCCCGTCCGCTGGGGCCGCCCCGTCGGGCGCGACCCGCTGCCCTACCAGGGCCTCGGCTACCCCGCCGCCAGCACCGCCGACGGGGCCGAGCGCGAGGTCGAGTACCTGCGCGGGACGCTGCCGCCGCTGTCCGGCGGCGGCGGGCGCTACGTCCTCGACCAGGACACCAGGCCCGACCCCCGGCCGGCCGGGCAGACGCTCTGGTCCGGCGCGTCCGGCGCCGCCGTGTTCTGCGAGGGCCACCTGGTGTGCGTGGTGGTCCAGGAGCGCCGGAGCTTCGGCAGCGGCCGCCTGCTGGCCTGCCCCGCGCACGCCTTCCTGGAGGACGGCTTCTTCGCGGCCGCCCTCGACGCGCACGCCGGCGGCCCGCCCGCGCTGGCCGAGATCGGCGCCGCCCTGCCGCCGGAACGGCCCGCCGACCGGTACACCGGCTGGGAGCGCGAGGTCGAACAGGCGCTGTGGCGCTGCCTCCCCGGCACCGACGCCTGCGCCGCCCAGTACCGGGCCCTCGCCGCGGCCTTCGGCTACCGCGTCCCCGCCGCCGAACAGCCCTCGATCGGACGGCTGCTCGCCCTGGTCGGCGTCCACCCGCGCGGCCTCGCCACGCTCAGCGGCACCCTCACCGAAGCCCTCGCCGACCATCCGCAGCAGCGCGCCGACCTGGCCCGGCTGCTCCAGCGCGACCGCGCCCTGCGCGGCGCCCCGCTGCTCTCGATCGGTGAGCACCACCGCCTGCTCGACCTGCTCGGCGGCGTCGCCGAACGGAGCCCCGCGCTGCTCGCGCACGCCTCCCGCGAGGCGCTCCGCCACGCCGTGCTGCCCGCCGCGCTGTCCCGCCCCGGCCCGGCGGCCGACGACCTGGACGGGATCGTCACCGGCCTGGAGGAGATGCCCGCCGACGACCCCGGACCGGACGGCACCCCGCCGGTGCCCGCGCTGGTGAAGGTCGTCGAGTACGCGGCCGCCGCCGTCGCCGACCCCGCGCTGGCCGCCGAACTGCGCGCCTGGTCCGACGAGGTGGTGCGGCGCACCGGCATCCACCCGACCGCCCTCGGCGAGCGCCGCGGCGACGCCCGCCGCTGGGCTGACCGCGCCCCGTCGCCCGTCACCCGGGTGGTGCTGGAACTCGCCGCCGCCGCTCCTTCGGGTCCTCCGGGGGCGGACGGGCCGCGGTACACCTGCCGGGTGCTGCTCGCCCGGGAGGACGGCAGCCGCACCGTCCTGCACGAGCCCGAGACGGTGCTCCGGACCCCGGAGGAGGTGGCCCGCCGCCTGCGCGACGAGGTCCGGGCCGCGGCCGCCCGCGGCGACCTGGCCGCCGACGTCCCCTGGGTGACCGTGCTGGTCGACCGGGAGTCGCTCGGCCTCCCCGTCGACGAGTGGAACCCGGGCGCCCCCCACCCGCTGCTGCCCGGACGCCCGCTCGGCGCCGAGTACCGCGTCACGCTGAGCTGCCCCGAGATCGGCGACCTGGTCGAGAGCCGGGACGCCGACCTGCGCCGCCGCTGGGAGGACGGCCGCGCCGCGACCCTGGTGGTCGGCCCCGAGACCGCCACCGAGGCCCAGCTGCACGGCCTGCTCGACACCGGCCACCGCGACACCGCCCGGGTGGTGCTGCACGGCCCGCCCGAGCGGCGCACCACCATGCTGACGTACTGTCTGGCGCTCGGCGTCCCCGTCGTCCTGTGGGACCGTCAGGCCGCCGGCCACGCCGACGCCGACCGGCTCCGCCCGCTCGAACCGGCCGGCCCGCTGGCCGAACTCCCCGAGCGGGTCCGCGCGTTCCGCAACCGGCCCGACCCCGGCCCGGCCCGCCCCACCCTGCTCTGGGAGAGCGTCGACGGGCGCCCGAAGACCGAACCGCTGCAGCTGAGGGACCCTCGGAAGGGGACGCACACCGGATGACCACCAGCACCGATCCCACGGGCCAGGACCCGGCGGGCCGCGACCCCGAAGGCCAGGACCCGGCGAGCCAGGAACCGGCGGGCCAGGACGGTCCGGGCCAGGACGGTCCGGGCCTCCCGGCCGACTGGCGGCTGTTCCACGGCGACGGGACGGTCCGCGCCGTCGACTTCCCGCCGCCCCCGCCGTGGCGGCGCTTCACCCCGGCCGGACCGGACGCGGCCCCCGCGGCCCGCCCCTACCTGATCGGCCCCGACGAGGCCGACATCGTCAACGCCGCCCTGCACCTGCGGCGCCCGCTGCTGGTCACCGGCCACCCCGGCACCGGCAAGTCCTCGCTGGCGCACGCCATCGCCCGCGAACTCGACCTCGGCCGGGTCCTGCACTGGCCCGTCAACAGCCGCTCCACCCTGCAGGACGCGCTCTACCAGTACGACGCCGTCGGCCGCCTCCGCGAGGCCCACCTGCGCCGCGACACCGGGGGAGCGGGCGGCGCGGGCGAGGGCACCCCCGACGTCGGGGCCGACGACGTCGGCCGGTACATCCGGCTCGGCCCGCTCGGCAACGCCCTGGTCCCGGTCGAACGCCCCCGGGTGCTGCTGATCGACGAACTCGACAAGGGCGACGTCGACCTCCCCAACGACCTGCTCACGGTCTTCGAGGAGGGCGAGTTCACCGTGCCGGAACTCGTCCGGCTCACCGACCGCGGCCACCCCGTCGAGGTGCAGACCGACGACCCCGACCGGACCGCCCCCGTCACCCGGGGCCGCGTCCGCTGCCGCGCCTTCCCCGTCGTGGTCATCACCAGCAACGGCGAACGCGACTTCCCGCCCGCCTTCCTGCGCCGCTGCGTCCGGCTCGACCTGCCCGAGCCCGACGAGCAGCGCCTGCGCGCCATCGTCGAGGCCCACCTCGGCCCGGACGCCACGGCCGGCATCGACGACCTGCTGGCCGAGTTCCTCGGCCGCCGCGCCCCCGGCGAACTCGCCACCGACCAGCTCCTGAACGCCGTCTTCCTGCGCCGCGGCGGCGTCGACCTGGACGCCGGGCGCCTGCTGGAGGCCGTCCTGCACCAGCTCGGCGGAGCGGTCTGAGCCATGCTCGAACGGTTGCGGCAGGTCCTGGCGGGCAGCGGGCTGGAGCTCGCCGAGGAGGAACTCCTCGACGCGCTCTGGCTCGCCCGCACGCTGCCCCCGGGCACCGGCCCCGCCGCCCGGGCCGCCGCCGCGACCCCCCTCCCGGACACCCCGGGACTCCCGGCGCCCGGCGACGCTCCTGCTCCGGAACCCGCCGCTCCCGCCGCCCCGGCCGAACACCCCCTGCACGTCGCCCCGCCGCGCCCCGCGGACCGTCCGGACCCGGCCGCCGGGGCCGCGCGGCCGCCCGGGAAGCAGCCCGAAGCCGCCCCGGCGCGGGCCTTCGGCGTCCGGGTGCCCGACGCCCGCCCGGCCGAGGCCGACACCCGCGCCTCGGCCCGGTCGCTGCGCCCGCTGCGGCAGCGCTTCCCCGACCCGCGCCGCCCCGAACTCGACCTCGCCCGCACGGTCGCCGCGATGGCCGAGACCGGCCTGCCCGTGACGGCCTCCCGGCCCCGGCGCAGCCGCTGGCTCTCACTGGCCCTGGTCGTCGACGACGGCCTGTCCATGGTGCTGTGGCAGCGGATCGCCTCCGACCTGCGGAAACTGCTGCAGCGCGCGGGCGCGTTCCGCGACGTGCGGGTGTACGGGCTCGACAGCCGCAGCGACCGGGCCCCGCTGCTCACCGCCCGGCCCTACCGCACCGGCGGCCCGCAACTGCCGCTCGCCGTCCTCGCCGACCCGACCGGCACCACCCTGGTGCTGGTGGTCAGCGACGGCGTCGGACCGGCCTGGCGGGACGGCCGGATGCGGGCCGCGGTCGACCGCTGGGCGCACTGCGGCCCGACCGCCCTCGTGCACGCCCTGCCCACCCGGCTGTGGCGCGGCTCCGGCATCGCCGCCCGCCCCTGGCGGGTCCGCTCGCACCGGCGCGGCGGCCCGACCGCGCACTGGCGGGTCGCCGACCCCGTCCTGCCCGCCGCCCTGGCCGAGTACCGGGCCGTCCCGGTCCCCGTCCTCGAACCCTCGCCCGCCGCCCTCGCCGCCTGGGCGCACCTGCTCGCCGCACCCGGCGCCAGCGCGCTGCTCCCGCTCTGGCAGGACGCCCCGGACCCCGGCCCCGGCACCCCCGACGGCCCCCGTCAGGCCGGGGCGGAGCCGGACGACCCCGTACTGCGGTTCCGGGACGCGGCGTCCCCCGAGGCGTACCGGCTCGCCGCGCACCTCGCCGCCGTCGCCCCGGTCAGCCCACCGGTGATGCGGCTGGTCCGTGCGGCGCTCGGCGCACCGGTCGACAGCGGCCACCTCGCCGAGGTCTTCCTCGGCGGCCTGATGCACCAGGTGGACTCCGGGGAGCCGGAACCGCCGCCCCACCAGCGCCTGTTCGACTTCGCCCCGCCGATCCGGCGCGGCCTGCTCGCGGCGGTCGCCCCGCACGAACTGCTGCGCACCGCCGACGCGGTCGCCACCCGGCTGGAGACCACCCTCGGACGCTCCGCCGAGTTCCCCGCCTGGGTCGGCCACCCGCAGGGCCCGACCCCCACCACGGCCGGCGCCCCGTCCTTCGGCTGGCTCACCGACCGCCTGCTGCACCGCCTCGGCGTCCCCCCGGCGACCCCACCCTCGCCTTCGCCCTCGCCCTCGCCGGAGCAGACGCAGGCCACTCGGGAGGAAGTGCTCCCGCCGGGCTGGCGGCCGCTCCGGGCCCAGGAAGCACGGCAGTTGGGCGGGTTCCGGCTGATCGCCCGGAGCGACCACGGCTGGCCGCACCTCGGGCTCTACCTGGCCCGGGACCGTGACGGCGACCTGGCCACGGTCCGGGCCGCCGACCGGCTGCTCGCCTCCGACCCGGAGCAGGCCCACCATCTGATCCGCACCGAGGCGACCTGCCTGCGGCGGCTGGCGGGCGTCGGCGCGCCCCGACTGCTCGACGTCTCCTGGAACTACGAGTCGCAGGCCCCGTGGCTGGCGGCCTCCTTCGTGCAGGCCGGGGACGGTGGACCGGTGTTCGACCTCCAGGGCCTCTGCGCGCACGACGGCGGTCCGCCGGACCTCGACCGGTACCTGCGGATCGGCCGCTCGCTGGCCGCCGCAGTCAGCCGGGCGCACCAACTCGGCCTGCTGCACGGCTCGTTGACGCCGCAGAACGTCCTGGTGGCCGATGACGAGGTCCGGCTGATCGGCTGGATCACCGCCTCGGTGGACGGGCAGCACAGCCCGTACCGGGCCGCGCACCGGCGCAACCGGCTCTACGAGTTGGGCGAGACCTCCTCCGGCGAGCGGAGCGAGACGGACCGCCGGCCGACCGCGCGCGGGGAGGCGACCGTGGCAGGCGCACTGCTGATCGCCCTGGCCGTCGACCGGTGGGACGAGATCGGGCCCGACCGCGCGCTCCGGGCGGAACTCGACGCCTCGGGCCTCGCCCCGTGGCTGGCCGACACCCTGTGGCGCTGCCTGGGCAGCGGGGAGTCGGCCCGGCCGACCGCGCAGGACCTGGTCGAGGCGTTCGACCGCGCGATCCTGGAGCGGTCGACGGCGCGACATCGGAGCGATCCGGTGGCCGCCGCCCGGCGCGAGGTGGAGCTGCTGCGGAACTCGGACGACCCGAGTGGCCTGCACCGCCCGCTGCTGGCAAGGGCGTTGAACCTCCTCGCCGACCGGGAGGCCGAGGCCGGACAGTGGCAGGCCGCGTGCACCGCCGGGATCGAAGCGGTCTTCCTGCTCCGCGAGGTCGCCCGCGACGAAGGCACCGTGGCGGCCGGGACCGAACTCGCTCGGGCGCTGAACAACCTGGCGGTGCGCTTCCGCGCTGCCGGGTGGCCGACCCAGGCCCTGGACGCCGCCGTCGAGGCGGTGCAGCGCTACCGGGAGGCGTGCGCGCAGGACCCGGCCGCGTACAACCCCGGCCTCGGGCTGACCCTGGCCAACCTGTCGAACCTGCTCGCCGACGCCGGCCGGTCGGCCGAAGCACTCGTGGCCGCCACCGAGGCGGTGACCCTCTACCAGCAGCTGCCCGGAACCCACCCGCACGCGCACACCGCCGACACCGCCCGGGCCTTCCACGCCCTGTCCAACCGGCTTGCGGCGGAAGGGCGTTCGGCGGAGGCCGTGGACGCGGCGCTGGACGCCGTCAGCCTCTACCGGCTGGCCGTCCGGCGGCATCCCGCCCCCGCGCTGGCCGAACTCGCCGTCGCCTTGGACAACTTCGCGGTCCGCCTCGCCACCGTCGGCAACCACGCCGAGGCCCGCACGGCGCACGACGAGGCCGAGGAGGCCCGCCGCGACCTCGCCGCGACCCCCGACCCCCCGGGCGAGGAGGCGATCCGCCGCGCCCACCAGGTCGGCCAGTGGCTTGACCGGGCTTCTGGGCAAGGGAATTGACGGACCATCAGCCTTCGGTGAGGCGGAGGTTGGCGAGCAGCCGGGTGCCGTCGTCGGTCAGGGCGAGCAGGCGGCCGTCGCGGTGGCGGACGGTCGCGGTGCCCGGGTGGTGGCGCAGAGCCAGGTCGGCCGGCTCGGCGGCCGGGAAGCGCAGCTGGGCGAGGACGTCCAGGCCGGTGCCGCGGGCGAGTTGGACGGTCGTGCTGCCGTCCGGGGCGGCCAGGGCGACGGCGCACAGGTCGCCGTCGGCGAGCAGGACCGGCTCCTCGGTGGAGGCCGGGAGTGGACGGCGGAAGGTGCCGTTCTCGTTGGTGCGGGCCAACGTCCAGCGGTGCCCGTCCGGCTCCAGGACCAGCACGCTGCCGTCGGCCAGCACCGCGCTCGACGGCTCCGGGTCCACCACCCGCAGCCGGGAGCGCAGCTGCCAGTCCGGCTGGTCCCAGCGCCAGCGTTCGAACAGCGCGCCGGTGGCGACCAGCGCCGCGGTGCTGCCCGGCGTGCGGGCCGGAGGCGCCAACAGGACGGTTCCGGAGCCGAGTTCGCGCCAGAGCACGGTCGGCCGGTCCGCGTGCGTGTCGTACACGGTGAGCGCGCGGTCCTCGACCACGGTGAGCAGCCGGCCGTCGAAGGACGGCAGCGGCTCGCCGCCGCGCAGCACCGTCCACGGCCGGACGGTGCGGGTCGCCAGGTCCAGCCGGGAGAGCTCACGGGCCCGCCCGTAGCGGGCGACCAGCAGCACCGTGCCGCCGTGGTCGGCGACCACCAGCCGGTCCGCCGGGACGTCCCAGCGGGCCCTGGTGCGGCCGTTCGCGCCGAGCAGCCGGACGCCCGCCTGCCCGCAGGCCACCAGCACGCCCCCGGACTCCAGCGCGACCGCGTCGGACAGCCGCAGCCGGCCCGGCAGCCCGTCCGCCGTCACGGTGCCCAGCGGCCCCGGGGCGGGCCGGGCGGCCGGCGGGCGCAGGTCGGCCGCCGCGAGCGGGTCGGCGCGCTCCAGCAGGGACCGGAACGCCTCCCGGCCGCTGCGGGCGTCCAGGTCGGGGCCGAAGCCGCCGTCCCGCACCACCGCGCGGGCCGCCGCGGTCGCCACCTCCCGGTCCAGGACCGGGTCGAGGCCCGGCAGACGACTGATCGACAGCGCCAATTCGGCGCGCTGATCGGCCAGTTCGGGCTCGGTGCCGGCCAGGATCGCGCGCACCGGAGGCGCGCAGGCCGCGCCCGCCCCGAGGGCCAGCAGATGGGCGAACGCCCGGGCCCGGACGGTGCCGCCGAGCGCGACCGCGTCCCGCAGGTCCCCGACCACCAGCGGCCGCAGCCGCTCCTCGGGCCAGGCCGCCTCGACCGCGCCCATCCGGTCGCCCGCCGCCTGCCGGGAGCGCACCCACGCCTCCCGGAGCCGGAGCGCCTCGTCCGGGACGACCTCCGCCAGCCGCCGCACCGCCACCGCGAACGCCGCGTGCCGCTCGGCCAGCCGCACCGCGCGGTCGCGCTCACCCGCCCGCCACCACAGCCGGACGGCCAACTCGGCGTCCAGGCCGCGCCCTTCGGCCAGCGCGGCCGCGTCGGCGTACCGGCGCTGCCGCTCCAGCAGCGCCACCGCCTCGGCCGGGGCCGTCAGCAGGTCGGCCAGCACGAACGCGGCCTCGTCGATCCGGCCCTCCCGCTCCAGCGCCTCCGCCGCGTTCCGGTACAGCTCCGTCAGGTGCTGGTGCACCGTCGGCCCGGACAGCGCCGAGAACGCCCCCGTCGACCCCTGGGCCGGGCTCGGCCGGAGCGGTCCGGTCCGGCGCCGGGGCAGCGCCAGGCTCAGCCAGGACGGGCCGTCCGGCCCCCGTTCCCCGCCGAGCGCCATCGCCTCCCGCAGCGCCTCGTCCCAGTCGCGCCGCCGGAACGCGCCGGTCAGGTCGTTCAGGTAGCGGACGTGCCGCCCCCGGATCAGCCGGTCGGCCGGGGTGCGCAGGGCCAGCGCGGAGAGCAGCCCCGTCAGGGCGGCCAGCCGGGGGCGCGCGGGCCTGGCAGTACGGGTCCGGCCGGTGCCGCGGGTCCGATCGGTGCCGTGGGCCCGGCTCGTGGTGCGGCTCGGGCGCCGGAGCCGGGCGAGCCGGGCGAGTCGGTGGAACAGGCCCGGTCGGGTGCCGGGGGCCGTCCCGCGCGCCGGGCGCGCTCCGGGCGTTGCGGCCGTCCCGTCGGTGGGGGCCACCGCCCGGGCCCGGCGGGCCGCGGCCAGGCCGGCGGCCGTCATCGTGAGCACGGCGTACACCGCCGCGATGGCCAGCGCCGGTCCGGTCGACGCCCCGAACAGCGAGGCGGACTTCCAGCCCAGCGCCAGCAGCAGCACCGCGAGGCCCGCCGTGCGCAGCGACCCCGGCCGGACCCCCCGGTCCCTGGCCGCGCCCGGATCGGTGCTCCGGGCCCGGACGGCGCGCTCCGAGGCGGGCCGGACCCGGGCCGCCGCCCGGAGGTCCGGACGGGGCACTTCGAGCAGCGCCTCCACCACCGGCTCCGGCTCCGGTTCCCGCGCCAGGGAAGTGAGGTGACGGACCGTCAGGTTCCCGAGGTCGAGTCGGTGCACGAGCGGGACGGGCGGCAGGTCGGCGAGCCGGTGCCGCTCCCGGACGCCGTGGTGCAGTCGCACCAGGTACCCGGCGACCTCCGCGCCACCACCCTCGTTCTCGTTCTCGTCCTCGCCGGTGTCCCCGTCCGGCAGGTCCAGGGACACCAGCCTGCCGGAGCGCGCCAGCACCGGCAGCCCCGGGCCGCGGTCGGCCCGCCCCGAGACCGGCTCGGCCAGCTGCAGCAGCCAGGAGCCGCAGGGGAGTTCGGTCAGCCGGGCGCCGTCCTGCCAGTACCGCAGCGCCCGGGACGCGGCCTCGTCGGCCCCGAGCAGGGGAGCGTCCAGGACGAAGCCGGCGGCGTCGACCGAGGCGCGGTGGCGGCCGGCGGCGGTGGCGGTCACGTCGTGCTCCCGGAGGTGGATCGGGACGGGCCGGACGGCGGCAACGGCCGTGCGGGGGAAGGAGGAACGGCGCTGTGGGCGCGGAATGCGGCGCGGCTCACGGCGCGACCCCGATCCGGGTGTGGATCTTCCCGGTGAAGGCGTCGCCGACCACGACCCGGCCGGCCTCCGGCTCCGCCACGATCAGCGGCAGGCTCGGGTGCACCACGGGCGCGCTGCGACCACCGGAAAGGCTGCTCAGGGTACGGGAGTTGCCCGGGCGGACGCTGCGCACCAGCAGACCGGCCGTGGAGCAGGTGACCAGGGCGAGTTCGCCGCTCCGGCCGACCAGGCCGATCGGCTCGTGCCCGGCGGGCACCGTCAACTCGACCGTCCCGCCGGTGCGGTGGGCCGCCAACCAGTGCTCGCCGTCCTGCGACCAGGCGACCGCGTCCGGGGCGAACACCCGGTGCGGCGCCCCGGCGGCCTCGGGCGGCAGGCCGTTCCCGTACAGGCGCGGCTCGTGCGCCCAGCGGAAACGCGCACTGTTGAGAGCGGTGTTCCGGGGCGCGAGGGGGCCGTCGCTCGACACTCCGCCGTCGGCGGTGAGCGTCCACCAGCGCCCCGTCAGCGGCACCGTGACGCTGCCGTCGCCCCGGAGTAGCGGCAGGATCGGGCCCGCCTCCATCGCCGCCAGTTCGGCCCGGTCCAGGCCGAGCCGGAGCGCGTCCACCGGCACCCACTCGGCCGGGGTGAGCGGGCGGCCGACCACCTTGACCAGGAGCTTTCCGCCGTGGTGGACCAGGACGATCAGGCGGCGCGGGTACTGCGCCGCGGCGAGGACGGGCAGGCCGAGGCCGTGCACCCGGGCCCGGCCCCGGTCCGGAGAGCCGGGCGCGTCCGGGCGGAGCCGGGTGGCGGCCAGCTGGCCGGGCTTCGCGCCGCGCGCCAGCAGGGTCGACGCGACACTGTTGAAGACCGGCAGCCGGAACACCTCGGCCGCCGTGACGGCCTGCCCCGGGGCCCGGGCGAACTCCGCCCCGCGCAGCGCCCGGACCGTCAACCCGCTTTCGGGCAGCGGGAGTTCGCTGACGGATCCGCGCAGCACGATCCGGACCCCGGTCGCCCCGCCCGCGCCCCAGCCGACCGGTTCGGCGGTCAACGTGCGGCGCTGTCCCGGGAGTTGGGCGGGGAGTCGGTCGGGGAGTCGGTCGGGGAGTTGCGCGGCCAGCTCGGGCGTGGTCAGCAGCCAGGCCTCGTCGGGCGCGGCCAGTGCGGCCAGCGCCCCGGCCACCGCCGCGGCGTCCGGGTCGGCGGCCCGGCGGGCCGCCAGCCACTGCGGCAGCAGCTCGGGCAGGTCGCCCGTCAGCACCTCCGCCGGCGGGTCCCCGAGCACGTGCAGCACCAGCTCGGTGCCCCGGGCGGCCGCCCGCCGCCGCAGCGCGACCAGCGCTGCGAGCTGCACCAGCCGGGCCGCGCCCGCCGCCCGCGGCCCGGTCTCGACCAGCACGACCACCCGGCCGGTCCGCCCCGGCTTTCGGAACTCCGGTGCCAGGTAGAGCAGTTCGCCGTCCTGGTGGCGGCGGACGAACTCCTCGGGCAGCTCCTGGGCGAGCAGCCACTCGGCCGGCCGCAACCGGTCCGGTCGGCCGCGCCGAGCCAGCCCGCCCCAGCCGTCCGGCTCGCCGTCCGTCGCGGTGCGCGACTCGCGCTCGGCGATCAGCGCGTCGACCCCGCGCACCAGCGGGCCGAGCGCCGAGGCCAGCGCGGGCGTGAGCGCGGACAGGTGCGGCGCCCACGGCGCGAGGGCGGCCGGCAGCAGCCCGGCAGGGGAGGGAGAGGGGGAGGCGGGAGGCGTGGGGGAGGCGGGGGAGGCGGCCGGGGCGGGGCTCATCGGCCGTCCCGCCCGTCGGCCGTCACCGGATTCGTCTCCGGGCCCGGGCATTGGTGCGGAACGGCGGGCGCGGCCGGGGCCGCCGGCGCGGCCGTGGTGGCCCGGGCAGCCAGAGCAGCCAGAGCAGCCGGGTCGGCCGGGCGGGTCGGCAGTTCGGCGGTGAGGACCAGGTTCGGCGGGAGCAGCACCAGCAGGGGGTGGTCGAAGGGCGCGGACGTGCCGGGGCCGGTCAGGGCGTCCCGCCAGAGCGCGGCGGACGGGCGCGGCCGGGCCGTGGTCGGCACCAGGACACCGCCGTCCCAGCCCAGGTAGCGGACGTCCGCGGCCCACGGCAGGTCCCCGGCGTCGCCGAGCACCACCAGTGCGTCCCCGTCCGCCGCCGCCCGCAGCACCGTCCCGGCGGCCATCCGCTGCCGGGCCGCCGCCGCCAGCGCGGGCACGGCCGGGCCCAGCCCGACCACGGCGACGGGCGCGAGCGGCGGTTCGCACCGCTCCCAGTCCAGCCCGACGGCGGCCCCGGTGGCAGCCCCGGCGGTGGGCGCGGCACCGGTCATGGCAGTGGCCCCGGCCCCGGAGGCGGATGTCCCGGCGGTCCCGGCAGCGGTCACGGTCGGACCGCCGCGACCAGCCGCTCCCGGACCTCCGCCAACTCCTTTGGCAGGTCGGCGGGTTCGAAGGAGGCGTCGATCTCCCGCAGGGTCGCCTCCAGGCGCAGCCGCAGGTCGGCGGGGGTGGCGCCGGGGTCGCGGCCCGGGGTCGCCGTCTCGGCGAGCAGTTCGGTGCCGACCCGGGCCAGCCGGGCGGCCCGGGCCCGCGGGCCGCGCGACAACTCCTCGGCGGCGTAGACGAGTCCGGCGTTGGCGGCGTCGCCGACCAGGTCGGCGAGGGTGTTCCGGGCCAGTGCCTGGGCGTCGGCGGTCGGCGCGATCAGCGGCAGCACCCACAGGTCGCGGGAAGCGGCCGAGGTGCGCCCGTCGAGGGTCGCGGCGGCGGCGACCAGCCGCTGCGAGCGGACCACCCGCCGGTCGCTGAGCGGGATGCCAGCTGCCCGCAACCGCCGTACAGCAGTGGCGAGTTCGGGGGTGATCCGGTCGAGCGTGCAGCGCCGGGCGGCGGCCGCCAGCCGGTCGAGCGACGCGACCAGGCCGGGGCCCTCGGGGAGCGCGGGCGCGGGGCGGCGCCCGGCCTCCAGCAGGTCCTCCAGGCGGTCGTCCGGGACGGGCTCGACGAACAGCCGGGCCAGGAAGCGGTCCGCGAAGGCTTCCAGCGCCGGGTCCTCCGGCAGGCCGTTGGCCGCGCCGACGCAGACCCGCAGCGGGCTGTCCAGCACCGTCGCGCCGCGCCGGAACACCCGCTCGTTGAGCAGGCCGAGCAAGGTGTTCAGCACGGCGGTGGAGCCGAGGAACACCTCGTCCAGGAAGGCGATCTCCGCCTCCGGCAGCATGCCCCCGGTCTCGTACTCGACCCGTCCCTCGCGCAGCCGCGCCAGGTCGACCGACCCGAACAGCTCGTTCGGCTCGGTGAACCGGCCCAGCAGGCACTCGAAGTACCGGCCGCCGAGTTGCCCCGCGACCCGCCGCACCACCTCGGACTTGGCGGTGCCGGGCGCCCCGACCACCAGCAGGTGCTCCCCGGCGACCGCGCACAGCGCGACCACCTCGGCCAGTACCTCCCGGTCCACCGTCCCGGCCCCGGCGACGGCCACCGCCTCGCCCACCCGCTTCGCATCCGCCGTCAGGCCCGCGTCCCAGAAGTCGTTCACGACCCGGGAGCCTACGTGCCAGAACGCCGGGCACACCATCCGAATTGATGATCGCCCCGGTGATCCGCGCCACCCCACTCGGACCCGTGGCCGGACGACGGGACCGGCCCGCACCCGCTCGGGGTCGGCACCCATCCGCCCGGGGTCGGCACCCATCCGCCCGGGACCGGCGCGTATCTGTCCGGGACCGGCCTCAGTCCTCCAGGGCCGCGATCGCCTCGGCCAGCCAGCGCTTCTCCTCGGTACTGGTCGCGCGGGCGACGCGCAGCATGCCCTGCCGGAAGAGGTCCGGCGCCTCCTCGGCGCGCACCGGCTCGCCGTCGCGGTAGAAGAAGCTCGCCGGAGTGTTGAGGAAGGTCTGTCGGCGGCGGAGGACCGCGGCCTGTTCCGCCCGGTCGGGGAGGTGCCGGAGGAACGCCAGCAGCGTGAAGAAGCGCTGCCCGTCGGTGATGTCGACGTCCTTGGGCACCCGGAGTCGGTCCTGCAGCGCGGCCCGGCCCGCTGCGGTGAGGGAGAGCACCCGCCGGGGCGCCGCACCGCTGCCGGGTTCGGTGCGCTGCTCGACCAGGCCGGCCTTCACCAGCCGGGTGATGGCCGGGTAGAGCGCGCCGTCGCTGATCGGGCGGATGTGGCCGTTGAGGCCCAGGATGCGGGCCTTCACCTCGTAGCCGTGCAGGGGCTCCTCGCAGAGGAAACCCAGAATCGACAGCTCCAGCACGCGGCCGACCGCCTTCCCGTACCTGTTACCTGTCCGGTTCCCGCATTTGGCCGGGCACTTGCCCGTCCCGTCCGGTCATGCTACCTCTTCTCGCTGTACCTCGAATCGAGGTACAGCGAGAACGAGGGGGAGCTGCCATGAGGGCAACGGAGCACCGGCGCAAGCTGGTGTCGCTGGCGTATCCGGTCTACTTCGAACTGCTCGCGGGCGTCACCGCCGGGATCATCGACATGGTCTGGGTGGCGGGGCTCGGCGGGGCGGCCGTCGCAGCGGTGGCCGTGGCGACCAACCTGGAGAACCTGCTGCTCGGCGTCGTCCTCGTCGCCGGGTCGGGCACCACCGTGCTGATCGCCCGGGCCCGAGGGGCCGAGGACCCGGCGGCGCTGCGCTCCGCCGTGCGCGGCGGCTGGACGCTGTGGGCGATCGTCACGCCCGTCGTCGCCCTGGGCGGGTTCCTGGGCCGCGAGCCGCTCGCCCGACTCGTGCTCGGAGGCGGCGCGGACGGCTCACTGCCCCTCGCCACCGGCTACTTCTCGATCGCCCTGCCGGGCATCGCGGTGTTCTTCGCGACCAACGTCGTCGACGGCATCCTCAAAGGCACGGGCGACACCCGCACCCCGATGCGGCTCGCCATGCTCGCCAACGGACTGATCCTCGCCCTGGACCCCGTGCTCATCCTCGGATGCGGGCTCGGGGTCCGCGGGGCCGCGCTCGCCACGGTGCTCGGCCGGACGGCCGCGCTCGCCTGCGGATTCCTCGCACTGCGCCGCAACCCCGTCCTGCGGCAGGCGGCCGCGGCAGCCGCGGCGCCCTCGGACCGAACGGACCGAACGGACTGGGCAGATCGGGCGGATCGGGCGGACCGGGCGGACCGGGCGGACCGAACGAGCCGGGCGGACCGAACGAGCCAAGCGGGCTGGACAGGCCGGACGCGGTTGCTCGGTTCCGACGCCCGTACGGTCGCCGCGACGGGGCTGCCCATGGCGGCCGATTTCGTCGTACGGATGACGGGCGCGCTCGTCCTGGTGGCCGTCGTGGCCCGGATCGGGGTCACCGAGGTCGCCGCCTACGGCATCGCGGCCAAGGCCATGTACGTCGCGACCATGGCCTTCTACGCGGTGCGCCAGGCCGCCGCCATCCGCACCTCCCACCTGCTCGGCGCCGGGCACGACGAGCGGCGGGCCGTCGGGCGGCAGGCGCTGCTGCTCGCCGGGACGCTGGGGCTCGCGGCCGCGCTGGCGCTGCTCGCCGCCGGGCCGTGGATCATGCGGGCGTTCGGCGCCGAGGGCGCGGTGGCCGAGGCCGGCGCGCTCTACCTGCGCTGCCTGGGGCCGTACTTGGTCCTGCTCGCCTGCTTCATCGCGCTGGGCGGGGTGTTCGAAGGCAGCGGCGGCAGTCCCGCCCTCGCCCGGATCACCACGTGCGGGGTGCTGCTCCAACTGGCGCTCGCCGGCGGCCTGTCGGGGCTGGGACTGCCCGGCATCTGCTGCGCCATGGCGGTGTCCATGGCCGTGCAGTGCGCGGCCGTCGTCAGGATGTACCGGCGCACGGCGCCCGCGCCGACGACCCGTCGGCGCGGGGGCGCGGGTCACCCGGAAGAGGGGGCGCGCGTGCCCTCCGGGACGGTGGCCGAAAAGTGATCAACGGGGCCGGAGCGGGGCGGCGGGTAGTGCGGGGGATCCGGGCGGGCCGGAGCGGGGCAGTGCCGGGCGGGGGCGTCCGGGCGGGGTGGCTGGCCGGAATGTCGTCGTCCGCCCGATAAACCTCCAGGTCCTGGAGATCACCGTATCGAGGTAACCGCTCCCCGCCTTCCGGGCGAACGGCATGCACGGCGCCATACGGTTCCACCCGGGCCGAGCGCGCCGGGCACGACCGGTGGCGCACCGTCCGTTCGCCCTCCCCTCTTTCGCGTACCCGTTCCCCGCACCCGTTCCTGCCAGAAGGAGCCACGGATGCCCGACCCCGGGCTTTCCTCGCCGCCCCCTGCTCCGGCCGCCGCACCGTCCGTCCTCCCGCCACCGCCGCTGCCCGGTCCGCCCCCGCTGCCGTTCCCGTCCGCGGTGACGGTCCCCGCACTGGCGGCCCCCGCGACGGCGGCCCCCACGGTGGCGGTCGAGGCCTCGGCGCCCGCCGAAGTGCCGCTGCCCGAAGCCGAGTTGGATCGCATCCTGCGCGGCCCCAGCGGTCTCGGGACGTCCGGCCTCTGGTCGGTCCACACCCCGGAGCCGCCCGCCGGGCCCCCGGCCGCGCCCGGCCCGCCCGGCCCGGCCGCCGGGTCGGCGCTGCCCGGTGTCCCGACCCTGGCGGGGCTGCTGGCGGCGGCCGCCCCGGTGGACCGGGCGGAGGGCACCCCCGTCCCCGGCCTCTACTTCCACCCGATCGCCGAGCCCGACCCGGTCCGGGTGGCCGAGGTCAGCCGCCGGATCAAGGACTGGGCGGTGGACGAGGTCGACCTGTTCCCCGACGAGTGGGAGGGCGACTTCGACGGCTTCTCGGTCGGGCGCTACATGGTCGCCTGCCACCCGGACGCCCCGACGGTCGACCACCTGATGCTCGCCACCCGCCTGATGGTCGCCGAGAACGCCGTCGACGACTGCTACTGCGAGGACTACGGCGGCTCCCCGGTCGGCCTCGGCAGCCGGCTGCTGCTCGCCCACACCGCGCTGGACCCGCTGCACACCACGCCCGAGTACGAGCCGGCCTGGCTGGCCTCGCTGGGCTCGGACGCGCCCCGCCGCGCCTACCGGTCCGCGATGGGCTACTTCACCGCGATGTCCACCCCGTCGCAGGCCGACCGGTACCGGCACGACATGGCGCGCCTGCACCTCGGCTACCTGGCCGAGGCGGCCTGGGCCGAGACCGACCACGTGCCGGAGGTCTGGGAGTACCTGGCGATGCGCCAGTTCAACAACTTCCGGCCCTGCCCGACCATCACCGACACGGTCGGCGGCTACGAGCTCCCCGCGGACCTGCACGCGCTGCCCGCCACCCAGCGGGTGATCGCGCTGGCCGGCAATGCGACCACCCTGGTCAACGACCTGTACTCCTACACCAAGGAGCTCGACAGCCCCGGCCGCCACCTCAACCTGCCGGTGGTGATCGCCGAGCAGGAGGGACTCTCCGCCAAGGAGGGCTACCTGAAGGCGGTCGAGGTCCACAACGAGCTGATGCACGCCTACGAGGCCGAGGCCGCCGCGCTCGCCCTCGCCTGCCCGGCGCCGACCATGCTGCGCTTCCTGCGCGGCGTCGCCGCCTGGGTCGACGGCAACCACTACTGGCACCGGACCAACACCTACCGCTACCGGCTGCCCGATTTCTGGTGAGCCGCGGCTCCCGCCAACTTCCCTGCCAGCCCGGACTATTGGCTACGAAAAGGATCGCACTTCTGTGACCAGCACCGAGTTCAGCACCACCGTCGGCACCTCCGCGTTCGTCCCGTCGCCCGCGACCCCCTACCAGGGAGACATCGCCCGTTACTGGAACAACGAGGCCAGGCCGGTGAACCTGCGCCTCGGCGACGTCGACGGGCTCTACCACCACCACTACGGCATCGGCGACGTCGACCACGCGGCGCTCGGCGACCCGGCCGACGCCGAGTACGAGAAGAAGCTGATCGCCGAACTGCACCGGCTGGAGTCGGCCCAGGCCGAGGTCCTGCTCGACCACCTCGGCGCGATCGGCAGCGGTGACACCCTGATGGACGCCGGCTGCGGCCGCGGCGGCTCGATGGTGATGGCCCACCAGCGCTTCGGCTGCAAGGTGGAGGGCGTCACCCTGTCCTCCACCCAGGCCGAGTTCGGCAACCAGCGGGTCGAGGAGCTGGGCATCGCCGACCACGTGCACTCCCGGGTCTGCAACATGCTCGACACCCCGTTCCAGACCGGCCAGATGTCCGGCTCCTGGAACAACGAGTCCAGCATGTACGTCGACCTGCACGACCTGTTCGCCGAGCACTCCCGGGTGCTGAAGGTCGGCGGCCGGTACGTCACCATCACCGGCTGCTGGAACCCGCGCTACGGCCAGCCCTCCAAGTGGGTCTCGCAGATCAACGCCCACTTCGAGTGCAACATCCACTCCCGCCGCGAGTACCTGCGCGCGATGGCCGACAACCGCCTGGTCCCGCAGGCGATCATCGACCTGACCCCCGACACCCTCCCGTACTGGGAGCTGCGGGCCACCTCCTCGCTGGTCACCGGCATCGAGGAGGCCTTCATCGAGTCCTACAAGGACGGCTCCTTCCAGTACGTGCTGATCGCCGCCGACCGGGTCTGACCCGACCCCGCTCCAGGCACGGGTGACGGACCGTCACCCCCCCCACCGGTCCCCGGCGCCGCTACCGGCGCCGGGGACCGGCCGTTCCCGCCACCGGCAGGTCGTAGCCGCGCCGGATGCTGGTGCCGCGGTCGCGGATGTCGGCGCCGTAGACGTGCAGCGAGACGGTGGTGGCGTCGGTGGCGTTGCGGACCAGGTGCACGTCCCCCGGCGGGACGACGGCGGTGACCGCGCCGGCCCGGTGCACGGCCGTGCCGTCCGGCACCAGCAGCTCCCCGCCGTCCGGCCCGGTCTCCACCCGGTAGCGGGTCTCCTCCTCCGCGCCCCGGTGGACGCCGACCACGCACCAGGCGGTGTGGTCGTGCACGCCGGTCGCCTGCCCGGGCAGCCAGACCAGCGCCACCAGCGAGAAGTCCGGCTCGGCGTGCAGCAGGTGCTGGCGGTAGCCGAGCGGGTCGGGCTCCGTCCGTTCCGACGGGAGCAGGTCGGCCCGGCCCAGGAACGGCGTCAGCGCCCCGGCGGCCCGCCGGGCCCGCTCCGCGGGGTCGGGGCGGCCCCGCACCCCGGCGCGGACGGCACCGATCAGCTCGGCCAGCGGCGTACCGGCGGGAGGGGCGGTGGGAGGGGCGGCAGCGAGGGCCGCAGGGCGGGCGGTCATGGCGGTTCTCTCCAACTCCGGTGATCGCAGCGGTGGTTCGGCCGACAGCAGGGCCGGGGTCCGGACCGGAACCCGGGTCCCGGGCCCCGGTCGGTGGGCGGTGCGGGGCGGCCGGCGGCGGGCGGTGCGGGGCGGTCAGACGCCGGCGGGCCGCAGCTCCGGTGCGGGGGAGCGGGCGTCCAGGTCGCGGAAGCGGGCGGCGAGGTCGCGGACGGCCACCGGGTCGTGGACGATCGAGCGCGGCACCACCGCGTCGGCCCGCCGGGGGACCAGCACGTGCTCGCGGGCCAGCCGGGCCCGCCCGCCGCCGGTGACGTTGAGCAGCACCGGCGCCCCGGTGTCGATCCGGCCGGCCCGAACGGCCCGCCGCAGCGCGGCCAGCGCCACCCCGGCGGGCGGTTCGATGTCGATGCCCTCCAGGTCCTCGAAGTCCGCCATCGCGGCCCGGGCCTCGGCCGCGTCGGCGGTCCACACCTGTCCGCCGCTGCGGGTCAGCGCCTCGCACAGGCCGCCGCGCACGTCGTACGGCGGTCTGCGGTTGGTCAGCTCGGGCGCGAACGCGGCTTCTGCGGCGAGCCGTTGCTGCTGGTCGGCGCCGCACTGCCAGGGCCGCTCGCCGGTCCGCCAGGCCCGGTGCACGGGGGCGTAGGAGGCGTTCTGCGCGAGCACCAGGCGCGGCAGCGGGTCCTCGGGCCGGCGGCGCAGCCGCAGCGCGGCTTCGTGCGCGGCGATCGCGCCCGCCCCGCTGCCGATGGCCTGCACGTAGTAGGCGGGCAGCGCGCCCGTCGCCTCGACGGCGGCGAGCAGGACGGTGCCCAGCCCGTCGCGCCGCCCGACGTTGCGGGTGCCGCCCTCGTGGACGAAGCCGGGCTGGGCGGCGAGCGCGTCGCCGAGCGCGATGGCGTCGGCGTAGTCCGCGCCCTCGACGGCGACGATCCGCACCCACGGGACCGCCGGGGTGCGGGTGCGCAGCCGGGGCAGTGCGGAGGCCGGCACCACCACGACCACCGGCACCCGGTGGCGGCCGCACAGTTCGGCGAAGGCGATCGCGGTGTTGCCCGCCGAGGTGACGACCAGGGTCCCGGCCCCTTCGGGGAGCCGGCCGAGCACGGTGGCGGCCTCCAACTCCTTGAAGGAGCCGGTCTCCAGGTCGCCGCCGCGCTCGGGCCAGTAGCCGTTGAAGGCGATCCACAGCTCGGCCAGGCCGAGCGCGGCGGCGAGCCGCTCGCTGCGGTGCACCGCGGTGCGGCCGGTGCCGGCCAGGTGCCGGCGGACGGGCAGCCAGCGGTGGTAGCGGTACACCCCGTCGCGGTCGGCGTCGGGCGCCAGCTCGGCCTCCCGGTAGGCGCTCTGCCAGAGCCCGGGGGCGTGCGGCTCGGGGCAGGCCAGCGTCAGGCCGTCGTCGGCCTGGCGCCGCCCGCAGACCGGGCAGACCAGGTGGTGGTGCGCGGCGTCGTTCGGGTCGGGGAGCACCGCGGTCAGGCCGTCGCCGTCGCCCGCACGAGGCTCGCCGGGCGCATGTCCGTCCAGTGGGCCTCCACGTGGTCCAGACACTCCTGGCGGCCGGCCGGGCCGTGCGCGGCGGTCCAGCCCGCCGGCACCTCGGCGAACGCGGGCCACAGCGAGTGCTGGCCCTCCTCGTTCACCAGCACCAGGTAGCTGCCCTCGTTGTCCTCGAACGGGTTGGTCATCGCGTTTCCTCTCAGAGTGAACAGGGCGGGGCCGCTGAACCGCGGACGGGGGTCCGCCCGTTGTATTCGGGCGGCAATTCCCGGGGGCCCGAAAAATGGGTACGGAAAAGGCCGCGAGAGCGGTTCACCCGCCCCGGTAAAGAGTGAGTCAAAATGCTGATCGCAGACCGCGACTCACGAGGTGAGAGGCTTGGGGCGGCGGGAAAACGGAAATTCGCCGGAACATAAACGGAGCATGAATTCACCGTTGACAGTCGCACTGATCAGTACCTGCACGACATATGACCCGAGGTCAGTTGTCATTCGCTGACCTGTGCGGTTAGCCTCTGGAATATGCGCAGAACCGGACCGGGGCACTTTCCTGCCGTCGGCCGGTCCGGAACAGCAGCACCCCCCACCGCCACAAAGGAAAAGCGTGGTCACCGAACTCGACCTGGCAGCCCTGCACGATTCACTGACCTCCCCGGTCAGCGAGTCGATGAACTTCCTCAACGAGATCGCGCACCGATTCCCGGACGCCGTCTCGCTGGCGGCCGGCCGCCCGTTCGAGGGTTTCTTCGACCTGGACGACGTGCCGCGGTACTTCGACCGCTACCGCCGCCACCTGACCGAACGCGCCGGCGGCGACGAGACCGGGGTCCGCCGCATCCTGCTCCAGTACGGCCGGACCAAGGGCGTCATCCACGAACTCGTCGCCGAGCACCTGCGGGTCGACGAGGGCATCATCGCCGACCCCGAGGCGCTGGTCGTCACCGTCGGCTGCCAGGAGGCGCTCTACCTGACGCTCCGGGCGCTGCGCCGCGACGAGCGGGACGTGCTGCTCGCCGTCGCCCCCAGCTACGTCGGCGTGCACGGCGCCGCCGGACTGGTCGACCTGCCGGTGCTGCCGGTCCGCGAGACCGCTACCGGCCTCGACCTGGACCACCTGGTGGCCCAGGCCCGGGCCGCCCGGGCGGCCGGCCGCAACCCGGTCGCCTGCTACGTCATCCCCGACTTCGCCAACCCCAGCGGCGCCCGGCTGAGCCTGGCCGACCGCCACCGGCTGCTGCGGATCGCCGCCGAGGAGGACTTCCTCCTGCTGGAGGACAACCCGTACGGCCTGTTCGGCGACCCCGCCGGGCCGCCCACCCTCAAGGCGCTGGACGCCGACGCCCGGGTGGTCTACCTCGGCTCCTTCGCCAAGACCGGCCTGCCCGGCGCCCGGGTCGGCTACGCGCTCGCCGACCAGCGGGTGGCCGGCGGCCACCTCGCCGACCAACTCGCCAAGCTCAAGAGCATGCTGACGGTCAACACCTCGCCCGTCGCCCAGGCCGTCATCGGCGGCAAGCTGCTCGCCCACGGCTGCAGCCTGCGGGCCGCCAACGCGCGCGAGACCCGCACCTACCGGGCCAACCTCGACCAGGTGCTGACCGGACTGGCCGCCCGCTTCGGCGACGTCGAGGGCGTCCGCTGGAACACCCCCGCCGGCGGCTTCTTCCTCGTCCTCACCCTGCCCTTCCCGGCCGGCGACGACCTGCTGGAGCTCAGCGCCGAGCGCCACCGGGTGCTGTGGACCCCCATGCACCACTTCTACGCCGACGGACAGCCGCGCGACACCGTGCGGCTCTCCTTCAGCCACCTCCGCCCGGCCGAGATCGAGACCGGCCTGGACCGACTGGCGGACTTCGTACGGGACCTGACGGACCGACCGGACCGGCCGGGGAACTGACCGTCCGGAGGAGAGAGAGCGGAACCCACCATGAACACCGCCATGAGCACCGTCGCCCCGGGCGCCACTGACGCGGGCCCCGTCGCCACGGGCGCCACCGCCACGGGCCCGGCCCGGATCGTCGCCGTCGGCACCGCCGTCCCGGAGACCTCCTACACCCAGCGCGAACTGCTGGACATCTTCGACATCCAGGACCCCAGGGTCCGCTCCGTCTTCACCAACAGTGCCATCGAGCGCCGCCACCTCACCCTGCCGCCCGAGGGCCCCGACGGCCGCCGGGTGATGGAGGCGCAGGGCGCGCTGCTCGCCAAGCACAAGGCGCAGGCCGTCGACATGGGCGTGCGCGCCGTCCAGGAGTGCCTCAAGCGGACCGGCGCCGACCTGTCCGACATCGGCTACCTGTGCTGCGTCACCACCACCGGCTTCCTCACCCCCGGCCTGAGCGCCCTGATCATCCGTCAGCTCGGCATCGACCCCGCCACCAGCAGGCTCGACGTCGTCGGCATGGGCTGCAACGCCGGACTCAACGCGCTCAACGCCGTCAACGGCTGGGCCCGCGCCAACCCCGGCCGGCTCGCCGTCATGGTCTGCGCCGAAGCCTGCTCCGCCGCCTACGTCTTCGACGGCACCATGCGCACCTCCGTCGTCAACAGCCTGTTCGGCGACGGCGCCGCCGCCGTCGCCCTGCTGGCCGGCGAACCCGCCCTGCCGCTGCCGCACGCCGAAGGCCCCCGGCTGCTCCGCTTCGCCAGCCACATCGTCACCGACGCCGTCGACGCGATGCGCTACGACTGGGACGACGCCCAGGACCGGTTCAGCTTCTACCTCGACCCCCAGGTCCCGTACGTGGTCGGCGCGCACGCCGAGACCGTGGTCGACCGGCTGCTGGCCGGCACCGGCCTGCGCCGCAGCGACGTCCGGCACTGGCTGGTGCACTCCGGCGGCAAGAAGGTCATCGACGCCGTCGGCGTCAACCTCGGCCTGACCCGGCACGACCTGCGCCACACCACCGGCGTGCTGCGCGACTACGGCAACCTCTCCAGCGGCTCGTTCCTCTTCTCCTACCAGCGCCTGCTGGCCGAGGGCGCCGCCGAACCCGGCGACCACTGCGTGCTGATGACGATGGGCCCGGGCTCCACGATCGAGACCGCGCTGGCCCGCTGGTGACCGCCCCCGGCCGCGCGCCGGACCGCCGGTGACCCCCGAGCCGGTGACCCCCGAACCGAACAGGAGCACCCTCCGATGACCCCGCCCCCCGTTGCCCCGCACCCTGCCCCGCACCCCGCACCGCAGACCGCCCCGCACCCGCAGACCGACGGCGCCCGGCCGCTCACCGCCGAGACCGTCCAGGCCTTGAACGCCCTGTGCGACCGCGCCGAGGACGCCGACGACCGCACCCCGCTGGTGCTGCGCGTCACCGGCGCCCCCGACGGCACCCCGCAGGCCCCGCTGCCCCTGGTCAACAAGTGGGAGCGGGCGCTGCGCCGCCTGGAACGCCTCGACCGGCCCACCGTCGCGCTCGCCACCGGCGACTGCGGCGGCACCGCCCTGGACCTGCTGCTCGCCACCGACCACCGGATCGCCACCCCCGGCACCCGCCTGCTGCCCGCCACCGGCCCGGCCGGCGTCTGGCCCGGCATGGCCCTGTACCGGCTGGCCCACCAGGCCGGCGTCGCCGCCGTCCGCGGCACCGCCCTGTTCGGCACCCCCCTGGACACCGCACGCGCCCACGCCCTGCACCTGCTGGACCGGGTCACCGACGACCCCGCCGCCGCGCTCGCCGAACTCACCGCCGCCCTCGGCGACACCACCGACACCGCCGTCCGCCGCCAGCTGCTGACGGACGCCGCCACCACCGGCTTCGACGAAGCCCTCGGCCGCCACCTCGCCGCCTGCGACCGGATGCTGCGCCGCACCCCCGCCGAGATCGCCCCGTGAGCAGCACCGCCGCCCCGGCGGCCGCCGACGCCGACCCGGCGACGGCCGGCCGCGCCCTCGCCGCGGCCGCCGACCGGGCCGAGAGCGTCCTCGCCGCGCTGCCCGCCCCCGCCGAACGCACCCCCGAGCAGCGGCAGCGCGCCACCGACGCCAAGAACGCCGCCCGCACCGCCCGCGACGCCTACCTGCGCCGCCACGTCGACACCCTCTACCGGCAGCTCACCGAGGACCGCACCCGCCACCTGCGGCTGCCCGAACTCCTCGCCCGCGCCACCGCCGACCGGCCCGGACTGCTCCCCACCGCCGAACAGCTGGCCGCCGACCAGGGCCGGCCGCAGAGCGCCAAGGAGGGCCGCGAGATCGACCAGGGCCTGTTCCTGCGCGCCGTGCTCCGCTCGCCCACCGCCGGCCCCCACCTGCTGGAGTCGATGGCCCGCCCCACCGACCGCGCCCTCGCCCTGCTCCCCGAGTTCCGCCGCACCGGCCGGCTCGACCTCGGCTCGGTGCTGCTGGTCCGCGACGGCCGCGCCGCCGAACTCACCATGACCCGCCCCGACTGCCTCAACGCCGAGGACAACCGCCAGGTCGAGGACATGGAGACCGCCGTCGACCTGGCCCTGCTCGACCCCGCCGTCGGCGTCGGCCTGCTGCGCGGCGGCGAGATGACCCACCCCCGCTACCGGGGCCGCCGGGTGTTCAGCGCCGGCATCAACCTCAAGGCCCTGCACCGCGGCGAGATCTCACTGGTCGACTTCCTGCTGCGGCGCGAACTCGGCTACCTCAACAAGCTGGTCCGCGGCCTGCGGGTCGACCACGACGGCGCCTGGCACACCCCCGTGATCGAGAAGCCCTGGGTCGGGGCCGTCGACACCTTCGCCATCGGCGGCGGCGCCCAACTCCTGCTGGTCCTCGACCGGGTGCTGGCCGCCGCCGACTCCCACCTCAGCCTGCCCGCCGCCCAGGAGGGCATCGTCCCCGGCGCCGCCAACCTGCGCCTCGGCCGGCTGGCCGGCGGCCGGACCGCCCGGCAGCTGCTGCTCTGGGGCCGCCGCCTCCAGGCCACCGACCCCGACGCCCGCGGCCTGATCGACGAGGTCGTCGAACCCGAACGGATGGACCGGGCCGCCGCCGAGGCCCTGGAACGCCTCGACAGCCCCGCCGTCGTCACCAACCGCCGGATGCTCCACCTCGCCGAGGAGCCGCCGGACCACTTCCGCGCCTACATGGCCGAGTTCGCCCTCCAGCAGGCCCTGCGCCTGTACAGCGCCGACGTCATCGGCAAGGTCGGCCGGTTCGCCGCCTGACCCCGCGTCAGGACCCCCCGCACGCAAGCAGGCAGGAGACCAGGATGGACCCGGCGCAGCTGACCCGGATCAGGTACCAGAAGCACGGCCGCGTCGCCCGCGTGACGCTGGACCGGCCCGAGTGCCGCAACGCCATGGACCTCCGGACGCACGAGGAACTCGCCCTGGTCTGGGACGACTTCGAGGCCGACGACGACCTCTGGCTGGCCGTCCTCACCGGCGCGGGCGACCGCGCCTTCTCGGCCGGCCAGGACCTCAAGGAACTCGCCGCCCGCAACGCGGCGGGCACCGCCGAACCGTCCACCTTCGGCAGCCGCGGCAAACCCGGCTGGCCGCGGCTCACCGAACGCTTCGACCTCGCCAAGCCGGTGATCGCCCGGGTCAACGGCCACGCCCACGGCGGCGGCTTCGAACTCGCCCTCGCCTGCGACGTGATCGTGGCCGCCGACACCGCCGTCTTCGCCCTGCCCGAGGCCCGGCTCGGCCTGATCGCCGGCGCCGGCGGCGTCTTCCGGCTCACCCGGCAGGCCCCCTACCGGATCGCCCTCGGCCACCTGATCAGCGGCCGCCCGATGACCGCCGCCGAGGCCCACCGCCTCGGCCTGGTCAACGACGTCGTCCCCGCCGCCGAACTCGACGCCTGCGTGGACGCCTGGGTCGCCGACATCCTGCGCTGCGCCCCGCTGGCCGTCCGCGCCGTCAAGCAGGCCGCCGCCGACGCCGCCGCCCTGCCGCTGCCGCAGGCGTTCCGCACCCGCTACCCCTGGGAGGAGCGCCGGATGCACAGCGCCGATGCCCAGGAGGGCCCGCGGGCCTTCGCCGAGAAGCGCGAACCGCGCTGGCAAGCCCGCTGACCCGTCCCGCGTACCCGTTCCGCACCTCCTCCGCCCGCCCGTACCCGCACGCCACTGCCAGCCGAACCGGAGCACCTCGAAGATGTCGGACAACCGATCCGTCACCTGGCCCCTGACCACCGCCCAGTCCGGGGTGTGGTTCGCCCAGCAGTTGGACCCGACCAGCCCCGCGCACCGGATCGCCGAGTGCCTGGAGATCCACGGCCCCGTCGACCCGGTCCTCTTCGAGCGCGCCGTACGGCAGGTGCAGGACGAGAGCGAGGTCCCCCGGCTGCGCTTCACCCGCGACGGCGCCGAGATCCGCCAGTACCTGGGCGCCGAACCGCCGCCGATCCACGTCCAGGACGTCGCCGCCGAGGCCGACCCCTGGGCGGCCGTCCAGGAGTGGATCCGCACCGACCTGACCCGCCCCCTCGACCTGGAGCACGACCCGGTCACCGCCAGCGCCGTCTTCCCCGCCGGCCCCGACCGGCTCTACTGGTACCAGCGCGTCCACCACGTGGCCGGCGACGGCTACAGCGGCGCCCTGGTCGCCGCCCGCGTCGCCGAGCTCTACACCGCCCTGGTCGAGGGCCGCCCCACCGAGTCGCCGTTCACCCCCTACCGCACCACCCTCCAGGACGAACTGGACTACCCCGCGAGCGAGCAGAGCGCCACCGACGCCCGCTACTGGGCCGACCGCCTCGCCGACCGCCCCGAACCCGCCACCCCGGCCGGCCGCACCGCCCCCGCCGCGCACACCGCGCTGCGCCACCGCACCGACCTGCCCGCCGCCACCGCCGACCGCCTGCGCGCCGCCGCCCGCCGCCTGCGCACCGGCCTGCCCGTCCTGGTCACCGCCGCGAGCGCGCTCCTGCTGCACCGCCTCACCGGCGCCGAGGACCTGGTGCTCGGCCTCCCCGTCACCGGCCGCCCCACCCGCGCCCGGCGGGCCGGCATCGGCATGCTCGCCAACGTCCTGCCGATCCGCCTGACGGTCCGTCCGGGCCTCGCCCTCGACGACCTGGTCCGGCAGACCGCCACCACCATGCGCGAGGCGCTGCGCCACCAGCGCTACCGCTACGAGTCCGTCCGCCGCGACCAGGGCCTGGTCGGCGCCGAGGGCGCCCGCCTGGTCGGCCCCTCCGTCAACGTGATGCCCTTCGACTACGACCTGCGGTTCGCCGGACTGCCCTGCACCGCCCACAACTTCTCCAACGGCGCCGTCGACGACCTCTCCTTCGTGCTCTACGACCGCGGCGGCGCGGCCGGCCTCCACCTGGTGGTCGACGCCAACCCGGCCCTGTACACCCAGGACGAGACCGTCGCGCACGGCGAACGCCTCGCCCGCCTGCTGGAACAGTTCGCCGACCTCGCCGACCTCGCCGACCTCGCCGACCTTGCCGACCTCGACGCGGACGCCGCCCGTACCCCCGTGGCCGCCCTCGACCTGCTGACCGCCGCCGAGCGGGCCCGCGCCCTGGAGGCCGGCCGCGGCCCGGCCCGGACGGTCCCGCACGGCACCCTGCCGGACCTCTTCGAGGCGCAGGCCGCCCGCACCCCCGACGCCGTCGCGGTCCTGTTCGAACAGCAGCACCTGACGTACGCGCAGCTCAACGCCCGCGCCAACCGGCTCGCCCGGCACCTGACCGGCCGGGGCGTCGGACCGGAGACCCTGGTCGCCGTCGTCCTGGAACGCTCGCCCGACCTGGTGATCGCCCTGCTCGCCGTCCTCAAGGCCGGCGGCGCCTACCTGCCGATCGACCCCAAGTACCGCTCCGAACGCATCGACTTCGTCCTCCGCGACGCCCGCCCCGTCCACGCCCTGACCGACCGCCGGCACCGGGACCTGCTCCCGCCGGAGCTGCCCCGCACCCTGCTGGACGACACCGGGCTGCTGGACGACACCGGGCTGCTGGACGGCACCGGGCCCTTCGCCGCCCACCCCGACAGCGACCTCACCGCCGCCGAGCGCGGGCGGCTGCGCCCCGAGCACCCCGCCTACGTCATCTACACCTCCGGCTCCACCGGCCGCCCCAAGGGCGTCGTGGTCCCGCACCGCGGCGTCCCCAACCTCGCCGCCGACCACATCGACCGGCTCGCCATCGGCCCCGACAGCCGACTGCTCCAGTTCGCCTCGCCCGGCTTCGACGCCTCCGTCGCCGACATGTGGCCCGCCTGGCTGGCCGGCGCCGCCCTGGTCCTCGCCCCCGCGGAGCGACTGGTCCCCGGCGCCCCGCTCACCGCCCTGCTGACGGAACAGCGGGTCACCCACGCCACCCTGACCCCCTCCACGGTCTCCGTCCTCGCCCCCGGCGACGGCCTGCCCGCCGGAATGACCCTGGTGGTGGCCGGCGAAGCCTGCCCCGCCGACCTGGTCGACACCTGGTCCCGCGACCGCCGGATGATCAACGTCTACGGCCCCACCGAAGCCACCGTCGCCTCCACCGCCAGCGCCCCCCTCGCCAGCGCCCCCCTCGTCAGCACCTCCCTGCACGGCGCCGAGCTCCCGCCGATCGGCCACCCGCTCTGGAACACCCGGGCCCACGTCCTGGACACCGCCCTGCGCCTGACCCCCGACGGCGTGGCCGGTGAACTGTACCTGGCCGGTGCGCAGTTGGCGCGCGGCTACCTCAACCGCCCCGCCCTGACCGCCGAACGCTTCGTCGCCGACCCGTACGGCCCGGCCGGTGCCCGGATGTACCGGACCGGTGACCTGGTCCGCCGACGCGCCGACGGCAGCCTCGAGTACCTGGGCCGGGCCGACGACCAGGTGAAGATCCGCGGCTTCCGGGTCGAACTCGGCGAGGTGGAGGCCGCGTTGGCGTCCTGCACGACGGTGGCGCAGGCCGCCGTGCTGGTGCGGGAGGACGTGCCGGGTGACAAGCGCCTGGTCGGCTACGTCGTTCCGACAGGCGAGTTCGACCCGGCGGCCGTGCGGGCCGAACTCGCCACCGTCCTGCCGGAGTACATGGTCCCGTCGCTGCTCGTCGCCCTGGACGCGCTCCCGCTGACCGTCAACGGCAAGCTCGACCGACGTGCTCTGCCCGCCCCCGGGTTCACCGCCCCCGTGGGCCGGACGGCCCCCCGCACGCCGCGCGAAGAACTGCTGGCCGAGGCGTTCGCCCAGGTGCTCGGCCTGCCGCAGGTCGGCCTCGACGACAACTTCTTCGACCTGGGCGGACACTCCCTGCTCGCCACCCGCCTGGCCAGCCGCGTCCGCACCGTCCTCGGCGTCGAACTCCCCATCCGCACCGTCTTCGAGGCGCCGACCGTGGCCGCCCTCGCCGACCGCCTCGACGACGCGGGCACCCCCCTCCCCGCGCTGCGCGCCACCCCGCGCCCGGAGCGCCCGCCGCTCTCCCCGGCCCAGCAACGCCTCTGGTTCCTCCAGGAGTTGGCGGGACCGAACGCCACCTACAACCTCCCCATGCAACTGCGGCTCACCGGCCCGCTCGACCACACCGCCCTGGCCGAAGCCCTCGCCGACCTGACCGCCCGCCACGAGGTGCTGCGCACCACCTTCCCCACCGAGGACGGCCGCCCCTACCAGCTGATCCACCCCACCGGCCCGGTGCCGGTCGTCGCCCCCTACAGCGACCACGCCCTCGCCGAAGCCGCCGCCCACCCCTTCGACCTGCACCACGAACTCCCGCTCCGGGCAAGCCTGTTCACCATCACCCCCGACGAGCACGTCCTGCTCCTGGTGCTGCACCACATCGCGGGTGACGGTTGGTCGCTGGCGCCGCTGGCGCGGGATCTGTCCGTCGCGTACGCGGCCCGGGTGGCGGGCGGGGCGCCGGACTGGGTGCCGTTGCCGGTGCAGTACGCGGACTATGCGTGGTGGCAGCGGGAGCTGTTGGACGGTGTGCTGCGCGATCAACTGGCGTTCTGGAGGGGTGCGTTGGCCGACCTGCCGGAGGAGTTGGCGCTGCCGGTGGACCGTCCGCGTCCGGCGGTGGCCGGGCACGCGGGTGGCTCGGTGGAGCTGGTGCTGCCGGTCGAACTGCGTTCTCGGGTGGCCGAGTTGGCGCGGGCCGAGGGCGTGACGGTGTTCATGGTGCTGCAGGCGGCGCTCGCCGTGCTGCTGTCGCGCCTCGGGGCCGGTGACGACATTCCGATCGGGACCCCGGTGGCCGGCCGTACCGACGAGGCCCTTGACGAGCTGGTGGGTTTCTTCGTCAACACGCTGGTGCTGCGGACGGATCTGTCCGGCGACCCGAGCTTCGCCGAACTGCTGGGCCGGGTCCGGGAGGCGGACCTCTCGGCGTTCGCGCACCAGGACGTTCCCTTCGAGCGGCTGGTGGAGGAGCTGGCCCCCGCTCGCTCCACGGTTCGCCATCCCCTCTTCCAGATCCTGCTCGCCGTCCAGAACAACACCCGGCCCACCCTCGACCTCCCCGGCCTCACCGTCACCGCCAAGGCCGCCGGCGAACAGGCCGCCAAGTTCGACCTGACCTTCGAACTGGACGAGGAGCTGTCGGGCACGCTGACTTTCGCGCGTGATCTGTTCGACCCGGCGACGGCGGAGTTGTTGGCCGAGCGTTTCGTGCGGGTGCTGGCTGCTGTCGTGGCGTCCCCCGGGGTGTCGGTGCACCGGGTGGAGGTGCTGGGCGCGGCCGAGCGGCAGCGGGTGCTGGCGGGGTGGAACGAGACGGCGTGTGCGGTGTCGGGTGGGACGCTGCCGGAGCTGTTCGCTGCGCAGGTGGCGCGTACGCCTGATGCGGTGGCGGTGGTGTTCGAGGGCTCGGAGCTGACGTTCCGTGAGGTGGATGCGCGGGCGAACCGGTTGGCGCGGCTGTTGGTGGACCGTGGGGTGGGGCCGGAGTCGGTCGTGCCGGTGCTGATGGAGCGGTCGGCGGATTTGGTCGTGGCGCTGTTGGCAGTGATGAAGGCCGGTGGTGCATATCTGCCGGTCGATCCGGAGCTTCCGGTGGAGCGGGTGGAGTACCTGCTCGGTGAAGCGGCGAGCCCGGTGGTGGTGACACCGGAGGTTGTCGAGTCGTCTGTCGTGTATGCCGCTGATGAGCTGCCTGATCGTGGTCTGACGCCGCAGCATCCTGCGTATGTGATTTTCACGTCGGGGTCGACGGGGCGTCCGAAGGGTGTGGTGGTGCCGCACGAGGGCATCGTCAATCGCTTGGCGTGGATGCAGGGCGAGTATCGACTCTCGGCTTCGGATCGGGTGTTGCAGAAGACGCCGTTCGGGTTCGACGTGTCGGTGTGGGAGTTCTTCTGGCCGCTGCTGGAGGGTGCCGCGCTAGTGGTGGCCCGCCCGGGCGGTCACCGCGATCCGGCGTACCTGGCGGAGCTGATTCGCCGGGAGCGGGTGACGGTGACGCACTTCGTGCCGTCGATGCTCCAAGCCTTCGTGGGCGATCCGGCGGCCTCCAAGTGCACGGGGCTGCGGGCGGTCCTGTGCAGTGGCGAGGCGCTGCCGGCCGACCTGCGTGACCGGTTCGCCCGTGTGCTGCCCGGGGTGCCGCTGCACAACCTGTACGGCCCGACCGAGGCTTCGGTGGACGTCACGTCCTGGGCGTGCGCGGAGGACTCGACGGGCAGTGTGGTGCCGATCGGCCGTCCGGTGTGGAACACCCGCGTGTACGTGCTCGATGCCGGCCTGAGCCCTGTTCCGGTGGGTGTGGCCGGTGAACTGTACTTGGCCGGTGTGCAGTTGGCGCGCGGCTACCTCAACCGTCCCGCCCTGACCGCCGAACGCTTCGTCGCCGACCCGCACGGCGCTCCCGGCACCCGCATGTACCGGACCGGTGACCTGGTCCGCTGGCGGGCCGACGGCAGCCTGGAATACCTCGGCCGGACCGACGACCAGGTGAAGATCCGCGGCTTCCGGATCGAACTCGGCGAGATCGAAGCCGCCCTCGCCCAGTTCCCCATCGTCGCGCACGCGGCCGTCGTGGTGCGCGAGGACGCGGCAGCGGGTGACAAGCGCCTGGTCGGCTACGTCGTCCCGGCAGGCGAACTCGACCCGGCCGAACTGCGGGCGCACCTGGCCGGTCTGCTGCCGGAGTACATGGTCCCGGCGGTGATCGTGACGCTCGACGCGCTGCCGGTGACCGTCAACGGCAAGCTCGACCGCCGTGCCCTGCCCGCACCGGAGTTCACCGCGACCACCGGCTACCGGGCCCCGGTCGGGGAGCGGGAAGAACTGCTCTGTGCAGCCTTCGCGGACGTGCTCGGCGTCGAGCGGGTCGGCGCGGACGACAGCTTCTTCGAACTGGGCGGCCACTCGCTGCTCGCCGTCCAACTGGTCGAGCGGCTGCGGGCGCGCGGCGTCCAGGTCGACGTGCGCACCCTGTTCACCGCGCCCACCCCGGCGGGCCTCGCCGCCGCCACGGGTTCGGGGCGGCAGGTCGCGGCCTCGGCCAACCTGATCCCGGCCGGCGCCACGGTGCTCACGCCCGACCTGGTGACCCTGGTCCGGTTGACCCAGCCCGAGTTGGACCGGATCGCCGCCGCCGTCCCGGGCGGGGCCGCCAACATCGCCGACGTCTACCCGCTCGCCCCGCTCCAGGAAGGCATCCTCTTCCACCACCTGCTGGCCGCCGGCGAGGGCGGGCGCGACCCGTACGTCCTGCCGACCGTGCTGGCCTTCGACTCCCGGACCCGGCTGGACGCCTTCCTCGACGCGCTCCGGCAGGTGATCGCCCGGCACGACATCCTGCGCACCGCCGTCCTCTGGCAGGACCTGCCGGAGCCCGTCCAGGTGGTGCTAAGAAAGGTCGAACTCCCGCTGGAAACGGTCGAGTTGACGAACTCGGGCGATCCGGCGGCCGAACTGCTGGCCCGCGCCGGCGCTCCGGTCGACCCGAGCACCGCCCCGCTGCTGCGCGCCCACCTCGCGGCCGAGCCCGGTACCGGCCGCTGGCTGCTGCTGGTCCGCCAGCACCACCTCGGCTCCGACCACACCGCACTGGAGGTGCTCCTCGGCGAGATCCGCACCCTGCTCGACGGTCGGCCGGAGGCGCTGCCGCAACCGGCGCCCTACCGCGACTTCGTCGCGCAGGCCCGCCTCGGGCTGCCGTCGAGCGAGCACGAGCGGTACTTCACCGAGCTGCTGGCCGACGTGACCGAGCCGACCGCCCCGTTCGGCCTGCTCGACGCACACGGCGACGCCGACGGGATCGCCGAGTCGCGGCTCCCGCTGCCCGCCGACCTGGCCGAACGGCTGCGCGCACAGGCCCGCCGACACGGCGTCAGCCCGGCCGCCGTCTTCCACCTGGCCTTCGCCCGGGTGGTCGCCGCCACCTCCGGACGGGACGACGTGGTCTTCGGCACCGTCCTGTTCGGCCGGATGAACGCCGGGGCCGACGCCGACCGAGTGCCCGGTCTCTTCGTCAACACCCTTCCCGTGCGGGCCCGTACCGCGGACACCGACGTCCGCACCGCCCTGCACGCGATGCGCGGACAGCTCGCCGACCTGCTGGTCCACGAGCACGCCCCGCTCGCCCTCGCCCAGCGGGCCAGCGGCATCGACGGAACCGCCCCCCTGTTCACCGCCCTGCTCAACTACCGCCACGGCCGGGCCGAGGCCGCCGACCGGACGCCCGGCACCGGACTCACCGGAGTCGAGGTCGCCTTCGTCGAGGAGCGCACCAACTACCCCCTGACCCTGGCCGTCGACGACTTCGGCCCCGCCGGCTTCGCCCTGGTGGCCCAGACCCGCGCACCGATCGACGCCCACTCCTTCTGCGCCCTGGTGCACACCGGCGTCGCCCACCTGGTGGACGCGCTGGAGCAGGCCCCGCAGACCGCGCTCACCCGGGTGGAGGTGCTGGGCGCGGCCGAGCGGCAGCAGGTGTTGGTGGGGTGGAACGAGACGGCGCGTGTGGTGTCGGGTGGGACGCTGCCGGGGCTGTTTGCTGCTCGGGTGCGTCGTTCGCCGGATGCGGTGGCGGTGGTGTTCGAGGGGACGGAGCTGACGTTCCGTGAGGTGGATGCGCGGGCGAATCGGTTGGCGCGTCTGCTGGTGGATCGTGGGGTGGGGCCGGAGTCGGTCGTGCCGGTGGTATTGGAGCGGTCGGCCGAACTGGTCGTGGCGTTGCTGGCGGTCGGCAAGGCGGGTGGTGCGTATCTGCCGGTCGATCCGGAGCTTCCGACGGAGCGGGTGGAGTACCTGCTCGGCGAGGCGGCGAGCCCGGTGGTCGTCACGGCGGATCTGATTGCGGCTTCATCGGAGTACGCGTGCGACGAGCTGCCGGATCGTGGTCTGACGCCGCAGCATCCTGCGTATGTGATTTTCACGTCGGGGTCGACGGGTCGTCCGAAGGGTGTGGTGGTGCCGCACGAGGGCATCGTCAACCGGCTGGCGTGGATGCAGGGCGAGTACCAACTCGCCTCCTCCGATCGGGTGTTGCAGAAGACGCCGTTCGGGTTCGACGTGTCGGTGTGGGAGTTCTTCTGGCCGCTGTTGGAGGGTGCCGCGCTGGTGGTGGCCCGCCCGGGGGGTCACCGCGACCCGGCGTATCTGGCGGAGTTGATCCGGCGTGAGCGGGTGACGGTGACGCACTTCGTGCCGTCGATGCTCCAAGCGTTCGTGGGGGAGGCGGCGGCTTCCGGGTGCACGGGGCTGCGTGCGGTGCTGTGCAGTGGTGAGGCGCTGCCGGCCGACCTGCGCGATCGGTTCGCCCGCGTGCTGCCGGGCGTTCCGTTGCACAACCTGTACGGCCCGACCGAGGCGTCGGTGGACGTCACTTCCTGGGCCTGCGCGGAGGACCCGACGAGCAGTGCCGTCCCGATCGGCCGCCCGGTCTGGAACACCCGCGTCTACGTCCTGGACGCCGGTCTGAGCCCTGTTCCGGTCGGTGTGGCCGGTGAACTGTACTTGGCCGGTGTGCAGTTGGCGCGCGGTTACCTCAACCGCCCTGCCCTGACCGCGGAGCGTTTCGTCGCCGACCCGCACGGCGCTCCCGGCACCCGGATGTATCGGACCGGTGACCTGGTCCGCTGGCGGGCGGACGGCAGCCTGGAGTACCTCGGCCGGACTGACGACCAGGTGAAGATCCGTGGCTTCCGGGTCGAACTGGGCGAGATCGAAGCCGCCCTCGCGCAGCTCCCCGCCGTCGCGCAGGCGGCCGTGCTGGCGCGCGAGGACGTGCCGGGGGACAAGCGCCTGGTCGGCTACGTCGTCCCGGCAGGCGAACTCGACCCGGCAGCCGTCCGATCCGAACTCGCCACCGTCCTCCCGGAGTACATGGTCCCGGCCGCACTTGTCGTCCTCGACATGCTGCCGGTGACCGTCAACGGCAAGCTCGACCGCCGCGCTCTGCCCACGCCGGAGTTCACCGCCCCAACGTCCCGGACGGCTCCTCGCACGCCGCGCGAAGAACTGCTGGCGGAGGCGTTCGCGCAGGTGCTCGGCCTGGACCGGGTCGGTGTCGACGACAACTTCTTCGACCTGGGCGGGCACTCCCTGCTCGCCACCCGGCTGGCCAGCCGCGTCCGCGCCGTGCTCGGCGTCGAGCTGCCCCTCCACGTGCTGTTCGAGGCACCGACCGTAGCCGCTCTCGCCGAGCGCCTGGACGGTGCGGGGGAGGGCCGTCCGTCGCTGGTCGCGGGAGAGCGGCCGGAGGTGCTGCCGGTGTCGTTCGCACAGCAACGGCTCTGGTTCCTCAACGAGCTGGAGGGCCCGAACGCGACCTACAACCTTCCGCTGGGCGTACGTCTTTCGGGTCCGCTGGACACCGACGCGCTGGCACTGGCACTGCGGGACGTGGTGGCGCGACACGAGGTGCTGCGCACCGTCTTCCCGGCTGCCGACGGGCAGCCGCAGCAGCGGGTGCTGCCGGTCGAGCAGGTCGGCGAGCTGCTGACGGTCGGTGAGTTCGACCCGGTCGAGGCGGCGGCGTACGCCTTCCGGCTCGACGCGGAACTCCCGCTGCGAGCCTGGCTGTTCTCGGCCGCTCCGACCGAGCACCACTTGCAGGTGGTGCTGCACCACATCGCGGGTGACGGCTGGTCGCTGGCGCCGCTGGCGCGGGATCTGTCCGTCGCGTACGCGGCCCGGGTGGCGGGCGGGGCGCCGGACTGGGTGCCGTTGCCGGTGCAGTACGCGGACTATGCGTGGTGGCAGCGGGGGCTGTTGGACGGTGTGTTGGGCGATCAACTGGCTTTCTGGCGGGGTGTGTTGGCCGGTCTGCCGGAGGAGTTGGCGTTGCCGGTGGATCGTCCGCGTCCGGCGGTGGCCGGGCGCGCGGGTGGTTCGGTGGAGCTGGTGCTGCCGGTGGAACTGCGTTCGCGGGTGGCCGAGTTGGCGCGGGTCGAGGGTGTGACGGTGTTCATGGTGCTGCAGGCGGCGCTGGCCGTGCTGCTGTCGCGCCTCGGGGCCGGTGACGACATTCCGATCGGGACCCCGGTGGCCGGCCGTACGGACGAGGCCCTTGACGAGCTGGTGGGTTTCTTCGTCAACACGCTGGTGCTGCGCACCGACCTGACCGGGAACCCGAGTTTCGCCGAACTGCTGGGCCGGGTCCGGGAGGCGGACCTCTCGGCGTTCGCGCACCAGGACGTGCCGTTCGAGCGCCTGGTGGAGGAGCTGGCTCCGGCCCGTTCGATGGCCCGCCACCCGCTCTTCCAGGTGATGCTCACCCTCCAGAACAACGCCGCGCCTGAGCTGGTGCTCCCTGGTGTTCAGGTGACTGCTGCTCAGGGCAACGAGCCACTGGCCAAGTTCGACCTGGCCCTTGAACTGGACGAGGAGCTGTCGGGCACGCTGACTTTCGCGCGTGACCTGTTCGACCCGGCGACGGCGGAGTTGTTGGCCGAGCGTTTCGTGCGGGTGCTGGCTGCTGTCGTGGCGTCCCCCGGGGCGTCGGTGCACCGGGTGGAGGTGCTGGGCGCGGCCGAGCGGCAGCGGGTGCTGGCGGAGTGGAACGAGACGGCGCACGAGGTGTCGGGTGGGACGTTGCCGGACCTGTTTGCGGCGCAGGTGGCGCGTACTCCGGATGCGGTGGCGGTGGTGTTCGAGGGCACGGGGCTGACGTTCCGTGAGGTGGATGCGCGGGCGAATCGGTTGGCGCGTCTGCTGGTGGATCGTGGGGTGGGGCCGGAGTCGGTCGTCCCCGTGCTGATGGAGCGGTCGGCCGAACTGGTGGTGGCGTTGCTGGCGGTCGGCAAGGCCGGTGGTGCGTATCTGCCGGTGGATCCGGAGCTTCCGGTGGAGCGGGTGGAGTACTTGCTCGGTGAGGCGGCGAGTCCGGTGGTGGTGACGCGTGAACTGGTCGATGCTTCGGAGCAGTGGCCTTCGGAGGCGTTGCCGGATCATGGTCTGGCGCCGCAGCATCCCGCCTATGTGATCTTCACGTCGGGGTCGACGGGGCGTCCGAAGGGTGTGGTGGTGCCGCACGAGGGCATCGTCAACCGGCTGGCGTGGATGCAGGCGGAGTACGGTCTGACGTCCGCTGATCGGGTGTTGCAGAAGACGCCGTTCGGGTTCGACGTGTCGGTGTGGGAGTTCTTCTGGCCGCTGCTGGAGGGCGCCGCGCTGGTGGTGGCCCGCCCCGGCGGTCACCGCGACCCGGCGTACCTGACGGAGTTGATCCGTCGGGAGCGGGTGACGGTGACGCACTTCGTCCCGTCGATGCTCCAAGCCTTTATGGGGGAGGTGACGGCTTCCGAGTGCACGGGGCTGCGGGCGGTGCTGTGCAGTGGTGAGGCGCTGCCGGCGGACCTGCGTGACAGGTTTGCCCGTGTGCTGCCGGGCGTTGCGTTGCACAACCTGTACGGCCCGACCGAGGCTTCGGTGGATGTCACGTCGTGGGCGTGCGCGGAGGACCCGGCGGGCAGTGTGGTGCCGATCGGCCGTCCGGTGTGGAACACCCGCGTCTACGTGCTCGACGCCGGTCTGAGCCCTGTTCCGGTGGGTGTCGCGGGTGAGCTCTATCTCGCGGGTGTGCAGTTGGCGCGGGGCTACCTCAACCGTCCGGGCCTGACCGCGGAGCGTTTCGTCGCCGACCCCTACGGCCCGGCCGGTGCGCGCATGTATCGCACGGGCGACCTGGTCCGCTGGCGGGCCGACGGCAGCCTGGAATACCTCGGCCGCACGGACGACCAGGTGAAGATCCGCGGCTTCCGGATCGAACTCGGCGAGATCGAAGCCGCCCTCGCCCAGCTCCCCGCCGTCGCGCAGGCCGCGGTGCTGGTGCGCGAGGACGTGCCGGGTGACAAGCGACTGGTCGGCTACGTCGTCCCGGCAGGCGAACTCGATTCGGTAGCCGTCCGATCCGAACTCGCCACCGTCCTCCCGGAGTACATGGTCCCGTCCGCGATCATCGCCCTGGACGCGCTGCCGGTGACCGGCAACGGCAAGCTCGACCGCCGCGCTCTGCCCGCGCCCGAACTCCCGATCGTCGTCGAGGGTCGGTTGCCGCGCACTCCGCGTGAAGAGGTGCTGGCTGCGCTCTTCGCCGAGGTGTTGGGGCTGCCGCAGGCCGGTGTCGACGACAGCTTCTTCGACCTGGGCGGGCACTCCCTGCTGGCGACCCGGCTGGCCAGCCGCATCCGTACCGCTCTTGGGGCCGAGCTGCCGATCCGGACGCTGTTCGAGGCGCCGACGGTGGCCGCTCTCGCCGAGCGCCTGGAGGGTGCGGGGCAGGGTCGTCCGGCGCTGGTCGCGGCGGAGCGGCCGGAGGTGCTGCCGGTGTCGTTCGCGCAGCAACGGCTCTGGTTCCTCGGCGAGTTGGAGGGGGCGAACGCCACCTACAACATCCCGATGGCGGTGGAGCTGTCGGGCCTGCTCGACGTGGCGGCGCTGGAGTCCGCGCTGCACGACGTGGTGACCCGGCACGAGGTGCTGCGTACCGTCTTCCCCACGGTGGACGGCGGGCCCGCGCAGCGGATTCGGCCGTTGGTCGAGATCGGCGAGCTGCTGACGGTCGGTGAGTTCGACCTGACCGCCGCCGCCGGCCACGCCTTCGACCTGAGCGCCGAACTGCCGCTGCGCGCCTGGCTGTTCTCGCGGAGCGCCGAGGAGCACGTACTGCTCCTGGTGCTGCACCACATCGCGGGTGACGGCTGGTCGATGGTGCCGCTGGCCCGTGACCTGTCCACCGCCTATGCGGCCCGTCTCGCCGGCCGGGCGCCGGACTGGGTGCCGTTGCCGGTGCAGTACGCGGACTACGCGCTGTGGCAGCGCGATCTGCTGGACGGCGTACTGGAGGAGCAACTGGCGTTCTGGCGTGCTGCTCTGGCCGACCTGCCGGGGGAGCTGGTGCTGCCGACCACCCACGCCCGTCCGGCGGTGGCGAGTCACCGGGGCGGTACGGTGGAGCTGGCCGTCCCCGCCGAACTGCACGCCCAACTGGCCGAGTTGGCGCGGGCCGAGGGTGTGACGGTGTTCATGGTGCTGCGGGCGGCGCTGGCCGTGCTGCTGTCCCGGCTTGGCGCGGGCACGGACATTCCGATCGGGACCCCCGTCGCCGGCCGTACGGACGAGGCCCTTGACGACCTGGTGGGTTTCTTCGTCAACACGCTGGTGCTGCGCACCGATCTGTCCGGCGCCCCGAGTTTCCGCGAGTTGCTGGGCCGGGTCCGGGAGGGCAACCTCTCGGCGTTCGCGCACCAGGACGTGCCGTTCGAGCGGCTGGTGGAGGAGCTGGCCCCGGCCCGTTCGATGGCCCGCCACCCGCTCTTCCAGGTCATGCTGTCCCTCCAGAACAACGCCGCACCCGAAATCGCGCTGCCGGGCCTGACGACGGCCGTGGTGCCGGCCGGGGAGCCGTCGGCCAAGTTCGATCTGGCCTTCGCGCTGGACGAGAACCGTGCGGGGGAGGGGCTGCACGGCACCCTCACCTTTGCGTGTGACCTGTTCGACCGGGAGGACGCGCAGACGCTGGTGGAGCGGTTCCTGCGGGTGCTGCACGCGGTGGCGGCCGACCCGGGCCGATCGGTCGAGCGGATCGAGCTGCTGGCCCCGCAGGAGCGGCAGCGGATTCTCGGGGAGTGGAACGACACCGCGCGCGAGGTGCCGACCGGGAGCATCCCGGAGTTGTTCGCGGTGCAGGTGGCGCGGTCGCCGGAGGCGGTGGCGTTGCGGGCGGACGGTGTGGTGTGGAGTTATGCCGAACTGGACGCGCGGGCGAACGGGTTGGCGTGTCGGCTCGCAGCGGAGGGCATCGGCAGCGAATCCGCGGTGGCGGTGTTGATGGAGCGTTCGCCGGAGCTGGTGGTGGCGTTGCTGGCGGTGCTGAAGGCGGGTGGCTGCTACGTTCCGCTGGACGTCCGGTATCCGTTGGCGCACCGGGAGGCGATCGTCGCGGAGACGGGCGCGAAGGTCGTCCTCACCGACGAGGCGCTGCACGAGGAGGCGGCCGAACTGGGGCGGACCGTCCTGACCGTCGGCGCGGAGACTGCGGAGAGCTTCGAACTCGCCGTAAATACCGACCAGTTGGCGTACGTGATGTACACCTCCGGCTCCACCGGCCGGCCGAAGGGCGTCGCGGTCACGCACCGGGACGTGGTGGCGCTGACCGCCGACCGGCGGTTCGCCGCCGACGCTGACCGGGTGCTGATGCACTCGCCGCACTCCTTCGACGCCTCGACGTTCGAGCTCTGGACGCCGTTGCTGACAGGGCGCCAGGTCGTGGTGGCGCCGGCCGGGGAGCTGACGGCGGCCGGGCTGTCCCGGCTGGTGACGGAGCACGGGGTCGGCTTCATGTTCCTCACCATCGGCCTGTTCGGCCTGTTCGCGGAGGAGGACCCGTCCTGCTTCGCGGGTCTGCGCCAGGTGTGGACCGGTGGTGACGTGGTCTCCCCGGCCCCGGTGGCCCGGGTTCGGGCGGCCTGCCCGCGCACCACCGTGGTGAACGTCTACGGCCCGACCGAGACCACCACCTTCGCCACCGCCCACCCGGTGGGTGACACCGGCCCTGCTCTGCCGATCGGCCGGCCGCTCGACAACATGCGGGCATACGTACTCGACGCCGCACTGCGCCCCGTACCGGCGGGCTGCGTGGGCGAGTTGTACCTCGCGGGTGCGGGCCTGGCCCGCGGTTACTTCGACCGTCCGGGCCTGACGGCGGAGCGCTTCGTCGCCGACCCGCACGGTGCTCCCGGCACCCGGATGTACCGCACCGGCGACCTGGCGCGCTGGAACCGTGACGGGCTGATCGAGTACATGGGCCGGGCGGACCAGCAGGTCAAGCTGCGCGGCTTCCGGATCGAACTCGGCGAGATCGAGGCCGTGCTCGGCGCCCACCCGGCCGTTGCCCGAACGGCCGTGATCGTCCGGGAGGACCGCCCGGGCGATCGGCGCCTGGTGGCGTACATCGTCCCGGCAGGCGAGGCAGGCGCGTCGGATGAAGCGGCTCCGGCCGACCTGCGGGCCTGGCTGGCGGCCCGGCTGCCGGAGTACATGGTCCCGGCCGCGATCGTGGCGCTCGACGCGCTGCCGCTGACCGGCAACGGCAAGCTCGACCGCCGCGCCCTGCCCGCGCCCGAACTGGCCGTCACCGAGGGCCGGTTGCCGCGCAGCCCGCGCGAGGAACTGCTGGCCGAGGTGTTCGCCCAGGTGCTCGGCCTGGACCGGGTCGGCATCGACGACAACTTCTTCGACCTGGGCGGGCACTCCCTGCTGGCGACCCGGCTGGCCAGCCGCATTCGTACCGCTCTCGGGGCCGAGCTGCCGATCCGGACGCTGTTCGAGGCGCCGACGGTGGCCGCTCTCGCCGAGCGCCTGGACGGTGCGGGGCAGGGTCGTCCGGCACTGGTCGCGGCGGAGCGGCCGGAGGTGCTGCCGGTGTCGTTCGCGCAGCAACGCCTCTGGTTCCTCGGCGAGTTGGAGGGGCCGAGCGCCACCTACAACATCCCGCTGGGCGTACGGCTTTCGGGCCCGCTGGACACCGACGCGCTGGCGCTGGCGCTGCGGGACGTGGTGGCGCGGCACGAGGTGCTGCGCACCGTCTTCCCCGCCACGGACGGTCGGCCGGAGCAGCGGATTCGGCCGGTGGCCGAGATCGGCGAGCTGCTGACGGTCGGTGAGTTCGACCCGGCGCGGGCCGGTCGGCACTCCTTCCGGCTGCGGAGCGAACTCCCGCTGCACGCCTGGCTGTTCTCGCGCAGCGCCGAGGAGCACGAACTGCTCCTGGTGCTGCACCACATCGCGGGTGACGGCTGGTCGCTGGCGCCGCTGGCCCGGGATCTGTCTGTCGCGTACGCGGCCGGCCTTGCCGGCCGGGCGCCGGACTGGGTGCCGCTGCCGGTGCAGTACGCGGACTACGCACTGTGGCAGCGCAACCTGCTGGACGGCGTACTGAACGAGCAACTCGCCCACTGGCGCACTTCCTTGGCCGACCTGCCGGAGGAGCTGGCGCTGCCCGCCGACCGTCCGCGCCCGGCGGTGGCGAGTCACCGCAGTGGCACGGTCGAGCTGAGCGTGCCCGCCGAACTCCACCGGCGGGTCCGCGAGACGGCTCGGACCGCCGGGGTCACCCCGTTCATGGTGGTGCAGGCGGCGCTGGCCGTGCTGCTGTCCAGGCTCGGCGCGGGCACGGACATCCCGATCGGGACGCCCGTCGCCGGCCGCACCGACGAGGCCCTTGACGACCTGGTGGGTTTCTTCGTCAACACGCTGGTGCTGCGCACCGACCTGTCCGGTGACCCGAGCTTCGCCGAACTGCTGGGCCGGGTCCGGGAGGCGGACCTCTCCGCGTTCGCGCACCAGGACGTGCCGTTCGAGCGGCTGGTGGAGGAGTTGGCCCCGGCCCGTTCGATGGCCCGCCACCCGCTCTTCCAGGTCATGCTCTCCCTCCAGAACAACGCCGAGGCCGTCCTCGACCTGCCCGGCCTGACGGCCGAACCGTTGCCGGGCTCCCCGGTCGCGGCCCGGTACGACCTCGGCTTCACGCTGTCCGAGCGGACCGGTCCGGACGGCGCGCCGGCCGGCCTGCACGGTCTGCTCACCTTTGCCGCCGACCTGTTCGACCGGGGTACGGCCGAGCAACTGGCCGGGCGTTTCGTCCGGGTGCTGGGTGAGCTGCTGGGTGCGCCGGAGCGGTCGGTGGACCGGGTGGAGGTGCTGGCCCCGGTCGAGCGCCGTCGCATTCTCACCGAGTGGAACGACACAGCTCACGATGTTCCGGCGACCACGTTGACGGCGCTGTTCGAGGCGCAGGCGGCCCGGACGCCGGATGCGCCGGCGGTGCTGTACGCGGGCACGGTGTTGAGCTATGCGGAGCTGAACGGGCGGGCGAACCGCCTGGCCCGGCTGCTGGTGCAGCGCGGGGTGGGGGCGGAGTCGCTGGTCGCGGTGCTGATGGAGCGCTCCGTCGACGTGGTCGTGGCGATGCTCGCCGTGCTGAAGGCCGGTGGTGCGTACGTGCCGATCGACCCGGAGTACCCGGCCGAGCGGATCGCCCACATGCTCACCGACGCACGACCGACCGTCGTCCTGACCGAGCGCGAGTTGAGCGGCCAGCAGGTCGTCCGGGTCGACGCCCGCACGGGTGAGGGCCTTCCGGACGGGAACCTCGGGGTGGCGATCGATCCGCGGCAGCCCGCGTACGTGATCTACACCTCCGGCTCGACGGGGCGCCCCAAGGGCGTGCTGGTGCCGCACGCGGGCGTGGTCAACTACCTGGCGCGGGCCGTGGAGGTCTATCCGGAGCTCGCCGGGCACACCCTGGCGCACGCCTCGATCTCCTTCGACGCGGGGGTGACCGGCCTCTACGGCGCGCTCGTCTCGGGCGGCAGTGTGCGGATCGCCGCGCTGGACGCGGAGCTTCCCGCCGCGCTCGACGGGCAGCGCCTCAGCTTCCTCAAGGCGACCCCCAGCGGCCTGGCCTACCTGGACGCGCTGACCGACACGCATGTGCCGACCGGCCGTCTGATGGTCGGCGGCGAGGCGGTCCGCGGCGCCCAACTGGCCGAGTGGCGGCGGCGCAACCCGGGGGTCGCGGTGGTGAACCACTACGGCCCGACCGAGGCGACCGTCGGCTGCACCGACCACCTGCTCGGCCCGGACGCGGAGGTCGGCACGGTCGTCCCGATCGGCCGTCCGATGTGGAACACCCGTGCCTACGTGCTCGATGCCGCGCTGCGTCCCGTGCCGGTCGGTGTGGCGGGCGAACTGTACATCGCGGGCGCCCAGTTGGCCCGCGGCTACCTCAACCGGCCCGCTCTCACCGCCGAGCGCTTCGTCGCCGACCCGTACGGCCCGGCCGGCACCCGGATGTACCGGACCGGCGACCTGGCCCGTTGGAACGCCGACGGCGAACTCGACTACCTGGGCCGCACCGACGACCAGGTGAAGATCCGCGGCTTCCGGATCGAACTCGGCGAGATCGAGCACGTCCTGACGGAGCGTCAGGACGTGGCCCGGGCCGCCGTGCTGGTCCGGGACGGGCGGCTGGTCGGCTACCTGGTGCCGAACGGCGACCTCGATCCGGCCCGGGTGCGGGAACAGCTGGCGGCCGTCCTGCCCGAGTACATGGTCCCGGCGGCGATCGTCGCCCTGGACGCGCTGCCCATGACCGTCAACGGCAAGCTCGACCACCGTGCGCTGCCCGCACCGGAGTTCACCGCCGGAACCGCCTACCGGGCGCCGTCGACCCCGGAGCAGGAGCTGCTCTGTGCGGCCTTCGCCGAGGTGCTCGGCGTCGAACGGGTCGGCGCGGACGACAACTTCTTCGAACTGGGCGGCCACTCGCTGCTGGCGGTCTCGCTGGTCGAGCGGCTGCGGGGGCGCGGCCTCCGGACCGGCGTCCGGGAGCTGTTCGCCGCCCCGACCCCGGCGGGGCTGGCCGCCGCCCTGGCCGGTGACGGCCCGGCCGTCCCGCCGAACCTGATCCCGGCCGGCGCCACGGCGCTCACCCCCGACATGGTGACCCTGGTCCGGCTGACCCAGGAGGAACTGGACCGCCTGACCGCCGCCGTCCCGGGCGGGGCCGCCAACATCGCGGACGTCTACCCGCTCGCCCCGCTCCAGGAGGGCATCCTCTTCCACCACCTGCTGGCCGCCGGCGAGGGTACCGACGACGCCGAGGACCCGTACCTGCTGCCCGCCACCCTCGGCTTCGACTCCCGCGAGCGGCTGGACGCCTTCCTCGCCGCGCTGCAGCAGGTCGTCGACCGGCACGACATCCTGCGCACCTCGGTGCACTGGGACGGCCTGCCCGAACCCGTCCAGGTGGTCGCCCGACACGCCGAACTGCCGGTGCGCCGGGTCGAGATCGGCGGCGGCGACCCCGTCGTCGAGCTGACCGCGGCCTGCCCGACCGGCCTCGACCTGACGGCCGCCCCGCTGCTGCGCGCCCACATCGCCGCCGAGCCCGGCAGCGACCGCTGGCACCTGCTGCTGCAGCGCCACCACCTGGTGATGGACCACACCGCGATGGACATCCTGATGGCCGAGATCGACGCGATCACGGCCGGCCGGGCCGAGCAACTGCCCGCCCCGCTGCCGTTCCGCGAGTTCGTCGCGCAGGCCCGGCTCGGTGTCCCGCGCGCGGAGCACGAGCGGTTCTTCACCGACCTGCTCGGCGACTTCACCGAACCCACCGCCCCGTTCGGGCTGCTCGACACCCGGGGCCGCGGCACCCGGATCGAGCAGGCCGAACAGGACGTGGCCCCGGAGCTGGCCGCCCGGGTCCGGGAACGCGCCCGCACCCTCGGGGTCAGCCCCGCGACCCTGTTCCACGTCGCCTGGGCCCGGGTGGTCGCCGCCACCGCCAACCGCCCCGACGTGGTCTTCGGCACCCTGCTGTTCGGCCGGATGAACTCCGGCACCGGCGCCGACCGCGTCCCCGGCCTGTTCCTCAACACCCTCCCGGTGCGCCTGGACACCGCCGGGACGAGCGTCCTGGACGCGGTCCGCACCATGCGCGGCCGCCTCGCCGACCTGCTGGTCCACGAGCACGCCCCGCTCGCCCTCGCCCAGCGGGCCAGCGGCATCGCCGCCCCCGCACCGCTGTTCACCGCCCTGTTCAACTACCGGCACAGCCAGGTCCGGCCCGACCACGCGGGCGGCGCCCTGGCCGGGGTGGCAGCCCGGCACGGCCAGGACCGCACCAACTACCCGCTCACCGTCTCCGTCGACGACCTCGGCGAGGGCTTCCGGCTCACCGCGCAGGCCGCCACCCCCATCGACGCCGAACTGGTCCGCGAACTGTTCGACACCGCCGTCCAGCACCTGGTCGACGCCCTCGAACACGCCCCGGACACCCCGCTCGACCGGGTCGACGTGCTCACCGCGGACCGCCGGCACACCCTGCTGCACGGCTGGAACGACACCGCCGTCGACCGCCCCGACCGCAGCCTGACCGACCTGTTCGAGGCCCAGGCCGCCCGCACCCCCCGGGCGACCGCCCTGGCTTGGGACGGCGGCGAACTCGACTACGCCGAACTCGACGCCCGCGCCGACCGCCTCGCCCGCCTGCTCGCCGATTGCGGCGTCGGCCCCGAGACCCTGGTCCCGGTGCTGATGCAGCGCTCAGCCGAACTCGTGGTCACCCTGCTCGCCGTGCTCAAGGCCGGCGGCGCCTACGTCCCGATCGACGCCCGGGCCCCCGAGGCCCGGATGGGCGTCATCCACCGGGACACCGGCGCCGGACTGCTGCTGGTCGACCGCGCCACCCGCACCCACCCGTTCGTCCGGGCGGTCGAGGCCGCCGGCGGCGAGCTGCTCCTGATCGAACCCGACACCGGGGCCGGCGACGGCACCGCGCCCCGGCGCCCGGACGTGCGCACCCGGCCCGACCAGCCCGCCTACGTGATGTACACCTCCGGCTCCACCGGCGTCCCCAAGGGCATCGCCAACACCCACCGCGGCGTGGTCGAACTCGTCTCCGACCGCTGCTGGCGCGAGACCGTCCCGCACCGGGTGCTGTTCCAGTCCCCGCACGCCTTCGACGCCTCCACCTACGAACTGTGGGTCCCGCTCACCGCGGGCGGCACCGTGGTCGTCGCGCCCGAGGGACGGCTCGACGGCGCCGCCATCAGGGCCCTGAAGGACCGGCACGGACTCACCCACCTGCACCTGACGGCCGGCCTGTTCCGGGTCCTCGCCGAGGACGACCCCACCGCCTTCACCGGCATCCACGAGGTCGGCACCGGCGGCGACATCGTCCCCGCCTCCGCCGTCCGCCGCGTCCTCGAAGCCTGCCCCGGCCTGGTCGTCCGCAACACCTACGGGCCCACCGAGACCACCCTGTGCGCCACCCAGGTCCCGGTCACCGACCCCGCCCGGGTGCCCGCGGTGCTGCCGATCGGCCGGCCGATGGAGAACACCCGCGGCTACGTCCTCGACCACGCGCTGCGCCCCGTCCCCGCCGGCACCGCCGGCGAGCTGTACCTCGCCGGCACCGGCCTGGCCCGCGGCTACCTCGGCCGGGTCGCGCTCACCGCCGAACGCTTCGTCGCCGACCCGCACGGCGCGCCCGGCACCCGGATGTACCGCACCGGCGACCTGGTGCGCTGGACGCCCGACGGCCAGTTGGAGTTCATCGGCCGCGCCGACGACCAGGTGAAGATCCGCGGCTTCCGGATCGAACTCGGCGAGGTGGAGGCCGCGTTGAGCGCCCACCCGGCCCTCGCCCACGCCGCCGTGCTGGCCCGCGAGGACCGCCCCGGCGACAAGCGCCTGGTCGCCTACGCGGTGCTCGCCGACCCCGCCGACACCGCCACCACCCCCGAGACCCTGCGCGGCCACCTGGCCGCCGCCCTCCCCGACTACATGGTCCCCGCGGCCGTCGTCCTGCTGCCCGCCCTCCCCCTGACCGCCAACAACAAGCTCGACCGCCGGGCCCTCCCGGCCCCCGACCTCGGGTCCGCGGTCGCCCACCGGCCACCCACCACCGACCGCGAACGGCAACTCTGCGAAGCCTTCGCCCAGGTCCTCGGCGTGCCCGAGGTCGGCCTCGACGACAACTTCTTCGACCTCGGCGGACACTCCCTGCTGGCGACCCGCCTGGTCAGCCGCATCCGCACCGTCCTCCAGGTCGAACTGCCGCTCCAGGCACTCTTCGAGGCGCCGACCGCCGCGGGCGTCGCCGCCCGACTCGAATCCCTCAACAAGAAGAAGGCACGGCCCGCGTTCCGGGCAATGCGCGGGCACAAGGAGTCCTGATGATCCCGGTTTCATTCGCACAGCAGCGCCTCTGGTTCCTCGGCCAACTGCAAGGCCCCAGCGCCGTCTACAACATCCCGCTGGCCCTGCGGCTCACCGGCCCCCTCGACCCGGCCGCCCTCGACGGCGCCCTGCACGACGTGGTGACCCGGCACGAGGTGCTGCGCACCGTCTTCCCCGCCGCCGACGGACAGCCCTGGCAGGACATCCGGGACGCCGACACCGTCGGCCCGCTGCTCACCACCGTCGACGCCACCGCCCTCGGCGCGGACGACCTGGCCGCCGCGGTTGCCGGACACGCCTGCTGCGTCTTCGACCTGGCCGCCGAACTGCCGCTGCGCGCCTGGCTGTTCTCGCGGAGTGCCGAGGAGCACGTGCTGCTCCTGGTGGTCCACCACATCGCCGGCGACGGCTGGTCGATGGGCCCGCTGGCCCGCGACGTCTCCACCGCCTACCGGGCCCGGCTCACCGGCACCGCCCCCGACTGGGACGAACTGCCCGGCCAGTACGCCGACTACGCGCTCTGGCAGCGCGAGCTGCTCGGCGACGAGGACGACCCGGAGAGCCTGCTCAGCGAACAACTCGCCCACTGGCGCGCCGCCCTGGCCGACCTCCCGGAAGAACTCGCCCTCCCGTTCGACCGCCCCCGCCCCCCGGTGGCCGGCCACCGCGGCGGCACCACCGAGTTCACCGTCCCCGCCGAACTGCACCGCGCCGCCGCCGAACTGGCCCGCCGCAACGGCAGCACCCTGTTCGTGGTGGTGCAGGCCGCCCTCGCCGTGCTGCTCTCCCGCCTCGGCGGCGGCACCGACATCCCGATCGGCACGGCCGTCGCCGGACGGCTGGACGAGGGCCTGAACGACCTGGTCGGCTTCTTCGTCAACACCCTCGTCCTGCGCACCGACCTGACCGGCGACCCCGACTTCACCGAACTGCTGGCCCGGGCCCGGCGGACCACCCTGGCCGCCTTCGAGCACCAGGACGTCCCCTTCGAGCGCCTGGTGGAGGAGCTGGCCCCGGCCCGTTCGATGGCCCGCCACCCGCTCTTCCAGGTCATGCTGTCCCTCCAGAACAACGCCACCCCCGTCCTCGACCTGCCCGGCCTGACCGCCGAACCCCTGCCCGGCGGCCAGGCCCCCGCCAAGTTCGACCTCGCCTTCACCCTCGGCGAGCACACCGGCCCCGGCGGCACCCCCGCCGGCCTCTCCGGCAGCATCACCTACGCACTCGACCTGTTCGACGAACCGACCGCCCGCGAACTCGGCGAACGCTTCGTCCGGGTCCTGACCGCCCTGGTCACCGACCCGTCCCGCCCCGTGGCGACCGTCGAACTGCTGACCCCGGACGAGCAGCACCGGCTGCTCACCGAACGGAGCGGCCCGGTGACCGGAGTTCCGGCGCTTTCGGTGCCGGAGTTGTTCGCGGTGCAGGTGGCGCGTGCGCCGGAGGCGGTGGCGTTGCGGGCGGACGGTGTGGTGTGGAGTTACGCCGAACTGGACGCGCGGGCGAACGGTTTGGCGCGTCGGCTGGTGGCCGAGGGGGTGGGTGCGGAGTCGGCGGTGGCGGTGTTGATGGAGCGTTCGCCGGAGCTGGTGGTGGCGTTGCTGGCGGTGCTGAAGGCGGGTGGCTGCTACGTTCCGTTGGACGTCCGGTACCCGTTGGCGCACCGGGAGGCGATCGTCGCGGAGACGGGCGCGAAGGTCGTCCTCACCGACACCGCCCTGTCGGCGCAGGCCGCCGAACTTGGCCGCACGGTGCTGGTGGTCGGCCCGGAGAAGGCGACGGATGCTCCCGAAGTTGCCTGCTGTGCTGATCAGTTGGCGTATGTGATGTACACCTCCGGTTCGACGGGCCGGCCGAAGGGCGTCGCGGTGACGCATCGGGACGTGGTGGCGTTGGCGGTCGACGGCCGCTTCGCGGGGGAGGGGTTGGCGCGGGTGCTGGTGCATTCGCCGTACTCCTTCGACGCGTCGACGTTCGAGCTGTGGGTGCCGTTGCTGACGGGCCGTCAGGTGGTGGTGGCTCCGGCGGGTGAGGTGTCGGCGGCCTCGCTGGCGCGGATGATCGGTGAATTCGATGTCACGGGGCTGTGGTTGACGGCTGGACTGTTCGCGCTGGTGGCGGAGGAGGACCCGGCCTGCCTGGCCGGAGTGCGCCAGGTGTGGACGGGCGGTGACGTGGTCTCCCCACTCGCGGTGGGACGGGTGCTGGCGGCCTGCCCGGGCATCGAGGTGGTCAACGGCTACGGCCCGACCGAGACCACGACGTTCGCCGCGACGCACCGGGTGACGCAGACCCCGGCAGGGGCGCTGCCGATCGGCCGGCCGCTGGACAACATGCGGGCGTACGTCCTGGACGCGGGCCTGCACCCCCTGCCGGTCGGCTGTGTCGGCGAGTTGTACCTCGCGGGTGAAGGTCTGGCCCGTGGCTACTTCGACCGTCCGGGTCTGACGGCGGAGCGGTTCGTCGCCGACCCGTACGGTTCGGCGGGTGGGCGGATGTACCGGACGGGCGACCTGGCGCGTTGGAACCGTGACGGGCTGATCGAGTACATGGGCCGGGCGGACCAGCAGGTCAAGCTGCGCGGCTTCCGGATCGAACTCGGCGAGATCGAAGCCGCGTTGAGCGCGCACCCGGCCGTCGCGCAGGCGGCGGTGATCGTGCGGGAGGACCGTCCCGGTGACCGGCGCCTGGTCGGCTACGTCGTCCCGGCCGTCTCGTTCGCCCCGGCCGACCTGCGGGCCTGGCTGGCGGCCCGGCTGCCGGAGTACATGGTCCCGGCCGCGATCGTGACGCTCGACGTGCTGCCGCTGACCGGCAACGGCAAGCTCGACCGCCGTGCTCTGCCCGCCCCTGAACTGGCTGTCACCGAGGGACGGTTGCCGCGCACTCCGCGTGAAGAGGTGCTGGCCGCGCTCTTCGCCGAGGTGTTGGGGCTGTCGCAGGTCGGTGTCGACGACAGTTTCTTCGACCTGGGCGGGCACTCCCTGCTGGCGACCCGGCTGGCCAGCCGGGTCCGTACCGCTCTGGGGGTCGAGGTGCCGATCCGGACGCTGTTCGAGGCGCCGACGGTCGCGGCTCTGGCGGGCCGCCTGGAGGGTGCAGGGCAGGGTCGTCCGGCGCTGGTCGCGGGGGAGCGGCCGGAGGTGCTGCCGGTGTCGTTCGCGCAGCAACGGCTCTGGTTCCTCGGCGAGTTGGAGGGGCCGAGCGCCACCTACAACATCCCGCTCTGCCTGCGCCTCACCGGCCCGCTGCAGGTCGCGGCACTGCAGTCCGCGCTGCACGACGTGGTGACCCGGCACGAGGTGCTGCGCACCGTCTTCGGCACCGACTCCGGCCACCCCTGCCAGCGCGTGCGCGCGGCGGCCGAGGTCGGCCCGCTGCTCACGGTCGCCCCGTTCGACACCGCCGCGCTCACCCGCGCCGCCGGCCACAGCTTCGACCTCGCCGCCGAACTGCCGCTGCGCGCCTGGCTGTTCGAGCAGGGTCCGGAAGCCCACGTGCTGCTGGTGGTGGTCCACCACATCGCGGGTGACGGTTGGTCGATGGTGCCGCTGGCCCGGGATCTGTCCACCGCGTATGCGGCCCGCCTTGCCGGTCGGGCGCCGGACTGGGTGCCGTTGCCGGTGCAGTACGCGGACTACGCGCTGTGGCAGCGCGATCTGCTGGACGGCGTACTGGACGATCAACTGGCGTTCTGGCGTGCTGCTCTGGCCGACCTGCCGGAGGAGCTGGTGCTGCCGACCACCCACGCCCGTCCGGCGGTGGCGAGTCACCGGGGCGGTACGGTGGAGCTGGCCGTCCCCGCCGAACTGCATGCCGAGCTCGCCGAGTTGGCGCGGGCCGAGGGTGTGACGGTGTTCATGGTGCTGCAGGCGGCGCTGGCCGTGCTGCTGTCCCGGCTCGGCGCGGGCACGGACATTCCGATCGGCACCCCCGTCGCCGGCCGCACCGACGAGGCCCTTGACGACCTGGTGGGTTTCTTCGTCAACACGCTGGTGCTGCGCACCGATCTGTCCGGCGCCCCGAGTTTCCGCGAGTTGCTGGGCCGGGTCCGGGAGGGCAACCTCTCGGCGTTCGCGCACCAGGACGTCCCCTTCGAGCGGCTGGTGGAGGAGCTGGCCCCGGCCCGTTCGATGGCCCGCCACCCGCTCTTCCAGGTCATGCTGTCCCTGCAGAACAACGCCGAGGCCGCCCTCGACCTGCCCGGCCTCGCCGTCGAATCGGTGCCCACCGGCGACCTGGCCGCCCGCTTCGACCTGGCGTTCACCCTCGCGGAGTCCTTCGACCCGACGGGCACCCCGACCGGCCTGCGCGGCACGGTCACCTTTGCCGCCGACCTGTTCGACCGACCGGACGCCGAACGGCTGGCCGGGCGTTTCGTCCGGGTGCTGGGTGAGCTGCTGGGTGCGCCGGAGCGGTCGGTGGACCGGGTGGAGGTGCTGGCCCCGGTCGAGCGCCGTCGCATTCTCACCGAGTGGAACGACACAGCTCACGATGTTCCGGCGACCACGTTGACGGCGCTGTTCGAGGCGCAGGCGGCCCGGACGCCGGATGCGCCGGCGGTGCTGTACGCGGGCACGGTGCTGAGCTACGCGGAGCTGAACGGGCGGGCGAACCGCCTGGCCCGGCTGCTGGTGCAGCGCGGGGTGGGGGCGGAGTCGCTGGTCGCGGTGCTGATGGAGCGCTCCGTCGACGTGGTCGTGGCGATGCTCGCCGCCCTGAAGGCCGGTGGGGCGTACGTGCCGATCGACCCGGAGTACCCGGCCGAGCGGATCGCCCACATGCTCACCGACGCACGACCGACCGTCGTCCTGACCTCATCGGATCTGACTGAACATCAGTCTCTGTCTCTGGCCTATGAGTTGATTTCGGGATACGACAGCAGCAATCTCGGAGTGGCGATCGATCCGCGGCAGCCCGCGTACGTGATCTACACCTCCGGTTCGACCGGGCGCCCCAAGGGCGTGCTGGTGCCGCACGCGGGCGTGGTCAACTACCTCGTCCGGGCGGTCGAGGTCTATCCGGAGCTCGCCGGGCACACCCTGATGCACGCCTCGATCTCCTTCGACGCGGGCGTCACGGTGCTCTACGGGGCGCTCGTCTCGGGTGGCAGCGTCCAGCTCGCCGCGCTGGACGAGCAGTTGCCCGACCAGCTCGGTGGGCAGCGCCTCAGCTTCCTCAAGGCCACCCCCAGCGGCCTGGCCTACATCGACGCGCTCACCGACGCCCACCTGCCCACCGGCCGCCTGATGGTCGGCGGCGAAGCCTCGCAGGCGGCCCACCTGGCGGCGTGGCGACAGCGGAACCCCGGCGTCGCGGTGGTGAACCACTACGGCCCGACCGAGGCGACCGTCGGCTGCACCGACCACCTGCTCCGCGACGGCGAACAGCTGGGCGCCGTCGTCCCGATCGGCCGCCCGATGTGGAACACCCGTGCCTATGTGCTGGACGCCGCGCTGCGTCCCGTGCCGGTCGGTGTGGCGGGCGAACTGTACATCGCGGGGGCCCAGTTGGCCCGCGGCTACCTCAACCGGCCCGCTCTCACCGCCGAGCGCTTCGTCGCGGACCCGTACGGCCCGGCCGGCACCCGGATGTACCGCACCGGCGACCTGGCCCGCTGGAACGCCGACGGCGAACTCGACTACCTCGGCCGCACCGACGACCAGGTGAAGATCCGCGGCTTCCGGATCGAACTCGGCGAGGTGGAGGCCGTGTTGGCCGCGCACCCCGCCGTCGCGCGGAGCGTGGTGCTGGTCCGGGAGGACGTGCCCGGCGATCAGCGCCTGGTCGGCTACGTCGTCCCGGCCGGCGACCTCGCCGACTTCGAACCGGCCGTGCTGCGCGCCCACGTGGCCGCCGCCCTGCCGGAGTTCATGGTCCCGGCGGCGATCGTCGCCCTGGACGCGCTGCCGCTGACCGTCAACGGCAAACTCGACCGAAACGCGCTGCCCGCGCCGGAGTTCGGCACCGGAACCGCCTACCGGGCGCCGTCGACCCCGCAGGAGGAGCTGCTCTGCGCGGCCTTCGCCGAGGTGCTCGGCGCCGCCCGGGTCGGCTTGGACGACAACTTCTTCGAACTCGGCGGTCATTCGCTGCTCGCCGTCCAGCTGGTCGAGCGGCTGCGCTCGCGCGGCCTCCGGGTCGACGTGCGCACCCTGTTCACCACGCCCACCCCGGCCGGCCTCGGCGCGGCCACCGCCGCTGCCCGGCCCCCGGTGCCGCCGAACCTGATCCCGGCCGGTGCCACCGCACTCACCCCGGAGCAACTGCCCCTGGTCCGGCTGACCCAGGAGGAGCTGGACCGTCTGACCGCCGCCGTCCCGGGCGGGGCCGCCAACATCGCCGACGTCTACCCGCTCGCCCCGCTCCAGGAGGGCATCCTCTTCCACCACCTGCTGGCCACCGGCGAGGGCGGCGAAGGCGGCGACGACCCGTACGTCCTGCCGACCGTGCTGACCTTCGACTCCCGCGAGCGGCTGGACACCTTCCTCGCCGCGCTGCAGCAGGTCGTCGACCGGCACGACATCCTGCGCACCGGCTTCCACCACCAGGGCCTGCCCGAGCCGCTCCAAGTGGTCGCCCGGCACGCCGAACTTCCCTTCGAAATAGTGGAATTGAGCGGGGACGGGGACCCGATGGCGGAACTCTCCGCCGCCTGTCCGACCACCATGGACGTGACCCGCGCCCCGCTGCTGCGCGCCCACGCGGCCGCCGAACCCGGCACCGCCCGCTGGCTGCTGGTCCTCCAGCGCCACCACCTGATCACCGACCACACCGCGATGGAGGTGCTGATGGCGGAGGTCCGGTCCGTCCTGACCGGCGACACCGACCGCCTCCCCGCCCCGCTGCCGTTCCGCGAGTTCGTCGCCCGGGCCCGGCTCGGCCTCTCCCGCGACGAGCACCAACAGTTCTTCGCCGACCTGCTCGGCGACGTCACCGAACCCACCGCCCCCTTCGGCCTGCTCGACGTGCGCGGCGACGGCAGCACGGTGCGCGAGGCCAAGCACCCCGTGGACGCCGAACTCGCGGCCCGGCTCCGCGAACGCGCCCGCACGCTCGGCGTCAGCGCGGCCGCCCTGCTGCACGTCGCCTTCGCCCGGGTGGTCGCCGCCACCTCCGGACGGGACGACGTGGTCTTCGGCACCCTGCTGTTCGGCCGGATGGACTCCGGCGACGGTGCCGACCGCGTCCTCGGCCTGTTCCTCAACACCCTCCCGGTCCGGATCGACACGGCCGGCCCGAGCGTCCTGGACGCGGTCCGCACCATGCGCGGCCGCCTCACCGACCTGCTGGTCCACGAACACGCCCCGCTCGCCCTCGCCCAGCAGGCCGCCGGAACCGGCGGCGGCACCCCCCTGTTCACCGCCCTGCTCAACTACCGCCACGGCACCGCCCCGGACACCACCCCGCAGGACGCCGCCCCCGAGGGCATCACCGTCCGCCACGGCCACGACCGCACCAACTACCCCCTCACCGTCTCCGTCGACGACCTCGGGACCGCCCTGACCCTGTCGGCCCAGGCCGCCGCCCCGATCGACCCCGCCCTGGTCTGCACCCTCCTGCACACCGCCCTGGACAACCTGGTGACGGCCCTGGAGACCGCACCCGGAACGCGACTCGACACGGTCGAGGTCCTGGACGAGAACCTGCGCGGCCGCCTGCTCACCCGCTGGAACGAGACGGCGCGTGCGGTGCCGGGTGGGACGCTGCCGGAGCTGTTCGCTGCGCAGGTGGCGCGTACTCCGGATGCGGTGGCGGTGGTGTTCGAGGGCACGGGGCTGACGTTCCGTGAGGTGGATGCGCGGGCGAATCGGTTGGCGCGGTTGTTGGTGGATCGTGGGGTGGGGCCGGAGTCGGTCGTCCCCGTGCTGATGGAGCGGTCGGCCGAACTGGTCGTGGCGTTGCTGGCGGTCGGCAAGGCCGGTGGTGCGTATCTGCCGGTCGATCCGGAGCTTCCGGCGGAGCGGGTGGAGTACTTGCTCGGCGAGGCGGCGAGTCCGGTGGTGGTGACGCGTGAACTGGTCGATGCTTCGGAGCAGTGGCCTTCGGAGGCGTTGCCGGATCATGGTCTGGCGCCGCAGCATCCCGCCTATGTGATCTTCACGTCGGGGTCGACGGGGCGTCCGAAGGGTGTGGTGGTGCCGCACGAGGGCATCGTCAACCGGCTGGCGTGGATGCAGGCGGAGTACGGTCTGACGTCCGCTGATCGGGTGTTGCAGAAGACGCCGTTCGGGTTCGACGTGTCGGTGTGGGAGTTCTTCTGGCCGCTGCTGGAGGGCGCCGCGCTGGTGGTGGCCCGCCCCGGCGGTCACCGCGACCCGGCGTACCTGGCGGAGTTGATCCGTCGGGAGCGGGTGACGGTGACGCACTTCGTGCCGTCGATGCTCCAAGCCTTTATGGGGGAGGTGACGGCTTCCGAGTGCACGGGGCTGCGGGCGGTGCTGTGCAGTGGTGAGGCGCTGCCGGCGGACCTGCGTGACAGGTTTGCCCGTGTGCTGCCGGGCGTTGCGTTGCACAACCTGTACGGCCCGACCGAAGCCTCCGTCGACGTCACGTCCTGGGCGTGTGCGGAGGACCCGGCGAGCAGTGTGGTGCCGATCGGCCGCCCGGTGTGGAACACCCGCGTCTACGTCCTCGACTCTGGGCTGTGCCCGGTCCCGGTGGGTGTGGCGGGTGAACTGTACTTGGCTGGTGTGCAGTTGGCGCGGGGCTACCTCAACCGCCCTGCTCTCACGGCGGAGCGTTTCCTCGCCGACCCGTACGGCGCTCCCGGCACTCGGATGTACCGCACGGGCGACTTGGTCCGCTGGCGGGCGGACGGCAGCCTCGAATACCTGGGCCGTACGGATGACCAGGTGAAGGTCCGTGGCTTCCGGATCGAACTCGGTGAGATCGAAGCCGCTCTCGCGCAGCTTCCTGCCGTCGCGCAGGCTGCCGTGCTGGCGCGCGAGGACGTGTCGGGTGACAAGCGCCTGGTCGGCTACGTGGTCGCCGACGGCCCCTTCGACCCGGTGGCCGTCCGGGCCGAACTCGCCGCCGTCCTCCCGGAGTACATGGTCCCGGCCGCGATCATCGCCCTGGACGCACTCCCGGTGACCGTCAACGGCAAGCTCGACCGACGTGCTCTGCCCGCGCCGGAGTTCACCGCGACCACCGGCTACCGGGCGCCCGTCTCGGCGCGGGAGGAGGTGCTGTGCGAGGTGTTCGGGCAGCTGCTCGGCGTCGAGTGGGTCGGCGCGGACGACAGCTTCTTCGAGCTGGGCGGCCACTCGCTGCTCGCCGTCCAACTGGTCGAGCGGCTGCGCTCGCGCGGGGTGCAGGTGAGCGTCCGGGCGCTGTTCGCCACCCCGACCCCGGCGGGGCTGGCTGCGGCCTCGGCCGTCGCCGAGGTGGTCGTCCCACCGAACCTGATCCCGGCGGGGGGTGCGGACGCGCTCACCCCGGCGATGCTGCCGCTGGCGCAGCTCACGCAAGACGAACTCGACCGTATCGTCGGGGAGTTCCCGGGTGGGGCCGCCAACATCGCGGACGTGTACCCGCTCGCGCCGCTCCAGGAGGGCATCTTCTTCCACCACCTGCTGCACGCGGGCGGCCGGGACGTCTACGTCCTCCCGACGGTGCTCACCTTCGACTCCCGGAGCCGTTTGGATGCGGTGCTCGACGCGCTCCAGCAGGTGATCGACCGGCACGACGTGCTGCGGACGGCGGTCGTCTGGGACGGTCTCGCCGAGCCGGTCCAGGTGGTCGCGCGGAGTGCCCAACTCCCGGTGGAAACACTCACCTTGACGGGTGACGGCGATCCGGTTGCCGAACTGGAGGCGGCCTGCCCGGCGACGATGGACCTGGGGCGGGCGCCGCTGATGAAGGCGTTCGTGGCGGCCGAACCGGGTACGGGGCGCTGGCTGATGCTGTTGCAGCGGCACCACCTGACGACCGATCACACCGCGATGGAGGTGCTGCTCGACGAGGTCGGCGCTGTCCTGGCGGGCGAGCGCGACCGGCTGCCGGTGCCGCTGCCGTTCCGCGACTTCGTCGCCCAGGCCAGGTTGCGGGTCTCCCGGGCGGAGCACGAGCGTTTCTTCGCCGGCCTGCTCAGCGACGTCACCGAACCCACCGCGCCGTTCGGCCTGCTCGACGTGCGCGGGGACGCGGACGGGGTGGCCGAGGGCCGGTTGGCCGTGGACCCGGCGCTGGGCGACCGGGTGCGCGAGCAGGCCCGCCGCCTGGGCGTCAGCCCGGCCACCGTCTTCCACGTCGCCTGGGCCAGGGTGGTCGCGGCCACTTCGAACCGGTCCGACGTGGTCTTCGGCACCGTGCTGTTCGGGCGGATGGGCGGCGGCACCGGTGCGGACCGGGTGCCCGGCCTGTTTATCAACACCCTGCCGGTGCGGGTGCCGACCGCCGGGACCGGCGTGGCCGAAGCCCTGCTGGCGATGCGCGGACAACTCGCCGACCTGCTGGTGCACGAGCACGCCCCGCTCGCGCTCGCCCAGCGGGCCAGCGGCATCGAGGGGACTGCCCCGCTGTTCACCGCACTGTTCAACTACCGCCACAGCCAGGGCTCGACGGCCCGGGAGGCGGTGGCCGACGGGCCGGCGGGCATCGAGGTGCTGCACAACAAGGAGCGCACCAACTACCCGCTCACCATGTCGGTCGACGACCTCGGCGACGGCTTCGTGCTCAAGTCGCAGACCCTGGCCCCGATCGGGACGGACCTGGTCTGCGACCTGCTGCACACCGCACTCGACGGGCTGGTCGACGCACTGGAGACGGCCCCCGGCACCCCGCTCGGCTCCATCGAGGTCCTGTCGGGCCCGCAGCGCGCCTCGGTCGTGGACCGGTGGGACGGCCCGATGACCGGGGTCCCGGCCATGAGTGTCCCGGAGTTGTTTGCGGTGCAGGTGGCGCGGTCGCCGGAGGCGGTGGCGTTGCGGGCGGACGGTGTGGTGTGGAGTTATGCCGAACTGGACGCGCGGGCGAACGGGTTGGCGCGTCGGCTCGCGGCGGAAGGCGTCGGGGCCGAATCGCCGGTGGCGGTGTTGATGGAGCGTTCGCCGGATTTGGTGGTGGCGTTGCTGGCGGTGCTGAAGGCGGGTGGCTGCTACGTCCCGTTGGACGCCCGTTACCCGTTGGCGCACCGGGAGGCGATCGTCGCGGAGACGGGCGCGATGGTCGTCCTCACCGACACCACCTTGTCGGCGCAGGCCGCCGAACTGGGGCGGACCGTCCTGACCGTCGGCACGGAGACTGCCGATACCTTCGAACTGGACCTCAATGCTGGCCAGTTGGCGTATGTGATGTACACCTCCGGTTCGACGGGCCGGCCGAAGGGTGTCGCGGTGACGCACCGGGACGTGGTGGCGTTGGCGGTCGATGGCCGGTTCGCGGGGGAGAGGTTGGCGCGGGTGCTGGTGCACTCGCCGTACTCCTTCGACGCGTCGACGTTCGAGCTCTGGACGCCGTTGCTGACGGGCCGTCAGGTAGTGGTGGCTCCGGCGGGTGAGGTGTCGGCGGCCTCGCTGGCGCAGACGATCGGTGAATTCGATGTCACTGGACTCTGGTTGACGGCTGGACTGTTCGCGCTGGTGGCGGAGGAGGACCCGGCCTGCCTGGCCGGAGTGCGCCAGGTGTGGACGGGCGGTGACGTGGTCTCCCCGCTCGCGGTCGAGCGAATCCGCACGGCCTGTCCGGGGATCGAGGTCGTCAACGGCTACGGCCCGACCGAGACCACCACCTTCGCCGCCACCCACACCGTGCACGACACCGGCACCGCCCTGCCGATCGGCCGACCGCTCGACAACATGCGGGCATACGTACTCGACGCCGCACTGCGCCCCGTACCGGCGGGCTGCGTGGGCGAGTTGTACCTCGCGGGCGAGGGCCTGGCCCGTGGCTACTTCGACCGTCCGGGCCTCACGGCGGAGCGCTTCCTCGCCGACCCATACGGGGAGCCCGGCACCCGGATGTACCGCACCGGCGACCTGGCGCGCTGGAACCGTGACGGGCTGATCGAATACATGGGCCGGGCGGACCAGCAGGTCAAGCTGCGCGGCTTCCGGATCGAACTCGGCGAGGTGGAGGCCGCGTTGAGCGCGCACCCGGCTGTCGCGCAGGCCGCCGTGATCGTCCGGGAGGACCGTCCGGGCGACCGGCGGCTGACCGGCTACGTCGTCCCGGCGGGTGGGTGGGACCAGGCAGCGGTGCGGGCTCAACTCGCCACCGTGCTGCCGGAGTACATGGTCCCGGCCGCGATCATCGCGCTGGACGCGCTGCCGCTGACCGGCAACGGCAAGCTCGACCGGCGTGCCCTGCCCGCGCCCGAACTCCCCGTCACCACCGGGGGGCGGGCGCCGCGCAACCCGCGCGAAGAGGTGCTGGTCACGCTGTTCGCGGAGGTGTTGGGGCTGCCGCAGGTCGGTGTCGAGGACGACTTCTTCGACCTGGGCGGGCACTCCCTGCTGGCGACCCGCCTGCTCGGCCGGGTCCGGGCGGCGCTCGGCGAGGAGGTCGCCCTGCGCGACCTGTTCGAGGCCCCGACCCCGGCCGGCCTGGCCGAGCGTACGGCCGACACCTCCGGTGGCGCCGAACCCGCCGACAAGTTCGCCGAGTTGATGCCACTGCGCCGGGACGGCGAGCTGCCGCCGCTGTTCTGCGTGCACGCGGGGTACGGGGTCGGCCTCGGCTACAGCCGGCTGCTGCCCTACCTGCCGGGGCGGCCGCTGTACGCCCTCCAGGCGCGCAGCCTGAGCCGGGCCGACGGGCTGCCGGAGACGGTGGAGCAGATGGCCGCGGACTACGTGGCGCAGCTGCGCGAGGTCCAGCCGGCGGGGCCGTACCACCTGCTGGGGCACTCCTTCGGCGGGCTGGTGGTGCACGCGATCGCCGCGCACCTGCAGGCGCTGGGGGAGGAGGTCGCGCTGCTGGCGATCCTGGACGCCTACCCGCAGCAGGCGTACATGGTGCAGGGCGCGGAACGGGACGAGCAGGAGACCCTGGGGGTCTTCCTGGAGATGTTCCAGGCCGAGCGACCGGCCCCGGAGGGGGTCGCGCTCACCCGGGAGCAGGTGGTGCGGGCGCTGGTCGAGGGCTCCTCGGCGGCCTTCTCCGCCGAGGACCTGGTGGCGATGGGCGAGGCCTGGGAGCGGCACGTGCGGCTGATGCGGGACTTCCGGCCCGGCAGCTACCGCGGCGACCTGCTCTTCTTCACCGCCACCGAGCAGCGCCCGGAGGGTACCCCGACGGCCGACGCCTGGGCCGGCCACGTCACGGGCCGCATCCTCGACCACCCGGTCACGGCCACCCACCACGGCCTGATGAACCCGGCCCCGCTCGCCGAGGTCGCCCGGGTGATCCGCGAGCACCCGACCACCCGGGGCTGACCACCGCGGGCCCGGCACCCCACCGGGGGGTGCCGGGCCCGGACCTTCGGGTGGCGGGGTTGCCGCCGATCCGTTCCCCCGGCGACCCGCTCTCCCCGGTGAGTCGTTCTTCCCGGCGGTCAGTGCCAGGTGTCGTCGGCGGTGAAGGTGCCGGTGGCGGGGGTGGTCGCGGTGCGGTTGGCCCCGCTCTCCCAGACCACGGTGCCGTCGGGGTTCTTGATGAGGTACTTGTACGCGATCGGGGTGCCCGCCGGCAGTTGCAGGTCGGCGGTCCACACCGGGTAGCTGGTGCCGTCCGTGGTCAGCGGGACGGCCTTCGCCGGGTCCCAGCCGCCGAGTTCGGCGAGGTCGCCGACCAGGTAGAGGTTCTGCCCGTAGGTGGTGGTGGCGTTGGCGTGGAAGACCGCGGCCACGGGCGCGGGGGTGCAGGTCAGCAGGCCCGTCACGTAGTTCATGTCGGTGCCGTAGCCGTTGAAGGTGGCCCAGGTGCCGGGCTGGACGGTCTGGCAGCTGCTGCTCTGGCCGTTGGTGTACTGGACGCTGACGCTGACGGCGGTGGAGCAGTCGTTGGCGACCTGGGTGTAGCGCCAGCTCGAGTAGTACTGCACGCAGGCCGGCGGCGCGGTGCCCTCGGCGGCGGAGGCGGACGGCGCGGTGGTCAGCGATGCCAGGAGGCCGGCTGCTCCGACGGTGGCGAGAGCGAGCGGACGCGAGGCGCGGATGAGGGTGCGAGTGCGGGCAAGCTGATTCGTCATGCCCGCAGCCTGGAGCGGGACCGCTTTCTTGCGCAAGCTCATGAAAACTTTTTCAGACCGGCGTCCGGGGGCGTGTTCGCGGGGCGAGTTTTGCTCAACTCCGCTGGTGGATCGATTTTTCCGGGACAGCATGAGGTGGGCATGGCGAGCACATGGTGCGGAAATCGTAGAGATCGTTTGGCCGAAAATCGGCTCTTCCGAGGTGCCAGCCTGCCTGCTCGACCATGTGGGAGAGGGTTCCGCGTTACCTGCATGAAACTTCTTGCAGGCACGTGCCCACCCGGCGGGGCGACCGTTCCCGTGAGCCTGATGAGGACAATGGGGCCGTGACACCGACCACGGACTATCAGCAGGTTCTGGAACAGATCGCCGAAGAGGTCGCGCGGACGCCCGGCCGGGGGCGGTCCGCCGACTACATTCCGGCGCTCGCCGCCCGCGACCCGCGCGCCTTCGGCATGGCCGTCGCCGAACTGGACGGCACCGTCCACGGGGTGGGCGAGTGGCGCGAGCCCTTCTCCGCGCAGTCCATCACCAAGGTCTTCACCCTGGCCCTGGACCTGGCCCACGAGGGCGACGAGCTGTGGGAGCACGTGGGCCGCGAACCCTCCGGCAACCCGTTCAACTCCCTGATACAGCTCGAGTACGAGAACGGCATCCCGCGCAACCCGTTCATCAACGCCGGCGCCCTGGTCGTCACCGACCGCCTCCACACCCGCACCGGTGACGCCGCGGGCGAGCTCCTGCGGCTGCTGCGCACCGAGAGCGGGAACCCGGACCTCGACTTCGACCCGGCGGTCGCCGCCTCGGAGGCCGCGCACGGCGACCGCAACGCCGCCCTCGGCCACTTCATGGCCTCCTACGGCAACATCGACAACCCCGTCCCGCTCCTGCTCGACCAGTACTTCCGCCAGTGCTCGGTCGCCGCCTCCTGCGCCGACCTCGCCCTGGCGGCCGCCCTCCTCGCCCGGCACGGCGTACGCGCCGACGGGACCCGGCTGCTGACCCGCAGTCAGGCCAAGCAGATCAACGCCGTCATGCTGACCTGCGGCACCTACGACGCCGCCGGCGACTTCGCCTACCGCGTCGGCCTGCCCGGCAAGAGCGGCGTGGGCGGCGGCATCGTCGCCGTGGTGCCCGGTCGCTGCGCACTGTGCGTGTGGAGCCCGGGCCTGGACGAGCGGGGCAACTCCGTCGCCGGAGTGGCGGCCCTGGACCTCTTCACCACGCTCACGGGGCTGTCGGTGTTCTGAGCCGTCCGGTCGGGCGGCAGCGGCGGGCGGGCGCGGGTCCTCCGGAACGGGCCCGCCCGCTCCTGCCGGACCACCGCACCTGACCGGGCGTTCCGCCCCGGAACGCCGGCTCAGGAAGAACGCGGGCTCAGGAAGGGTGGGCGAAGACCGCGGTGACGGGCGCGTGGTCGGACCAGCGTTCGGCGTGGGTGGCGGCGCGTTCGACCCGGGCCTCCAGGCTGCGGGCGGCCAGGCCCGGGGTGGCCATGTGGTAGTCGATCCGCCAGCCCGAGTCGTTGTCGAAGGCGCGGCCGCGGTAGGACCACCAGGAGTAGGGGCCCTCCCGGTCGGGGTGGTGCTTGCGCAGGACGTCGACGTAGCCGTGCTCGTCCAGGACGCGGGAGAGCCAGGCGCGCTCCTCGGGCAGGAAGCCGGCCTTCTTCTGGTTGGCCTTCCAGTTCCGCAGGTCGGCCTCGCGGTGCGCGATGTTCCAGTCGCCGCAGACCAGCACCTCGCGGCCCCCGGCGGCGGCCCGCGCCTTCAACTCCCCGAGGTGGACCAGGAACTCGGCCATGAAGCGTTCCTTCTCGTCCTGCCGCTCGGTGCCGACCTCCCCGGAGGGCAGGTAGAGGGAGGCGACCGTCAGGCCCGGCAGGTCCAGTTCGGCGTAGCGGCCGGAGGTGTCGAACTCGGCCGAGCCGAAGCCGATCCGGGTCGCCTCCGGGGCCCGGCGGGAGAGCACCGCAACCCCGGCCCGCCCCTTCGCCGCGGCCGGCGCCCACACGGCGTGCCACCCGTCGAGGCGGGCGATCACCTCGGCGAACTGCTCCTGCTCGGCCCGCACCTCCTGGAGGCAGACCACCTCCGACCCGGTGGCGTCCATCCACTCCAGGAAGCCCTTCTTGGCGGCCGCCCGGATCCCGTTGACGTTGACTGTCGTGATGGCTGTCGCGTTGCTCTGCACCCGACGAGCGTACCGGGAGCCCTCCGCCCGGCACCGACGAACCGCACCGACGGGACGCCATACCGGGTCGCCGGGCGATCCGCAAGGAAACCCCACCATTGGTCTTGACCATCTCCCGAGCCACGCCCTACTGTCACTTACTGCAAAGACCTTTAATAAAGAAGGACGGATAAAGCCCGCCCTCCCCACCAGCCGAAACGGGGGGAGGGGGCCGGCCCGTCGTCCTTCAGGGCGGAGGACACGGTGGGGCAAGGGACGCTCACGGCGACGCCGGAGCCGAAGTACTGGCACCTGCGCACGGTGCTGCTGCGCACCATGGACGCCGAGTTCTCCACCGGCCAGGTGCTGCCCAACGAGCGCGAGCTCTCGGCCCGCTTCGGCGTCGCCCGGGCCACGCTCCGGCAGGCGCTGGACCAGCTGGAGCTGGAGGGCCGCCTGGTCCGCCGCCGCGGCATCGGCACGCTGGTCGCCGCGCCGCGGGTGGGCATCCCCGTCACCGACCGGGAGTCCGGCCGCCCCGGCGCCACCCGCCAGCAGGACTGGAAGGTCGTCGACTGCGTCACCGGCCCGGCCCCCGCCGCGCTGGCCCGCACGCTGGGCCTGGCCGAGGGCGAGCAGGTGCACACGGTGCGCCGCCTGCGGGTCGTCCAGGGCGTGACGGTCGCCGCCGAGTCGCTGCACGTGCCGTCGGCCGCGCTGCCGCACCTCGCCGTCGTGGTGGACGAGAACGACCGGGCCCGCGGTGTGCTGCGCCAGCTCGACCGGCTCGGCATCGACGGCGAGTCCCGCTCGGTGGAGCTGGGCGTCGCCGAGGCCGGCGAGGCCGCCCTGCTGGAGCGCCCCCCGGGCACCCCGGTGCTGGTCGTCACCACCCAGTACGCCTCGGCGGGCCGGCTGGCGGCCCTCGCGGTCTCCACCTACCGCGCCGACACCTGCAAGCTGACGTTCGGCGAGTCCGGCGCCGTCCAGGTCGCCACCGCCGTCCCCGCCACCGCGGCCGCCGCCGTCTCCTGACGCGCAGCCCCCGACGTCCCCCGACAGCCCCGGCCGGAAGCAGCCCGCCGGGGCTGTCGGCTGTCCCCGCTACGCTCCCGCTCACCGGCACGACGCGCCGGCACGGCAGCCCGCCGAGGTGCTGACGGCGAGTGAACAGGGGTGGCACGGCGATGAGTTCGACCGATCCGCAGGACCACGGCGACGCGCTCGCCGGGCGGGTGATCGAGGCGGTCCGGGCCGACCCGTCCCGGCCCGTGCTGGAGTACAACCGGTTCGCCGGGCCCTGGGTCGAGGGCGGGCCGCGCCCGCGCGCGATCGAGGCGTTCCCCAGCGGCCACCCGCTGCCGCCGAGCCTGCGCGCCTGGCTGGCGTACGACAGCGGCATGCTGGAGCGCCACGGCTGGTTCGACGCGGACGGCGCGCTCGCCCCGCGCACCTTCGCGGAGATCGCCGAGGCCGAGTTCGGCGACATGTGGGGCGCCTGCTTCGCCCCGTTCTCCGACCGGTTCGGCGAGTGCTTCCTGCTGCCCGGCGGCTCCGACTCCCGCCGCGTCCTCTCCGTCGGCCCGCACGGCGAGCGCGACGAACTGGGCGAGTACCCGGTGTTCGCGCTCGACGTCGACGACCTGCCGTACGCGGTGCTGATGTACCCGGGCTTCGACGTGTACCTCGCCGACACCGCCGGCGTCCTGGTCCGCGCCGAGGAGGACGAGGACGACGAACGGACCTGGGGCTACGACGCGTTGAAGGCCGACGTCCGGTATGCGCACCGGATGCGGACGCACGCCCGGGACCGCTTCGGCGGCGAGTACGACCTGCTCTGCCTGCCGGACGAGACGTAGCCCCCCGGTCGCCGGCTGGCCCCCGCGTGACGGTCGGCCTCCGCGTGGCGGGCGGGGCCCGGGGCGGTCGGCTCGGCGGACGGACGGCTCAGCGGGCGGTCGGCGGGTCGACGGCGAACAGCTGCTCCTCGACGTGGTCCAGGGCGACCCGCAGCGCGCCCATCGCCACCACCTCGGAGCCGAGCGCGGCCAGCGCCACCTCGGGCGCGCGCAGCGTGTAGTGGGCGAGCTGCTCGCGCAGCGGCTCCAGGACGCCGTCCAGGCCGGCCGCCCAGCCGCCGACCACCACCAGCTCCGGGTCCAGGGCCAGCACCAGCGCGGTGACGTCGTGCACCAGCCGGCCCAGGAAGCGGTCCATGGCGATCCGGGCGACCTCGTCGCCCTCCCGGGCCAGCCGCAGCACCCGGGCCACCGCGGCCTCGTCCAGCGGGTCGAGCGGCTTGCCGGTGGTGGACAACAGCCGTTCGGGGGTGGCCTGTTGGCCCAGCAGGTGGAGCGCACCGATCTCGCCGGCGGCGCCGCCGTGGCCCCGGTGCAGCCGCCCGCCGATCAGCGAGCCGGCGCCCGGGCTGAGCCCGGCCATCACGAAGACCACGTCGCCCTTGCCGACCGCCGAGCCCTTCCAGTGCTCGGCGATCGCGGCCAGGTTGGCGTCGTTCTCGATCACCACCGGGCAGCGGAAGGAACGGCGCAGCCGGGCCCCGAGGTCGAGCCCCGTCCAGCCGGGCATCGCGGTGCTCAGCCGCACCGTGCCCTCGCGGTCGACCACGCCGGGCGTGCCGACCGCGACCTCCCACAGGCTGTCCCGGGACACCCCGGCCTTGCGCAGCACCTCGGCGACGGTGGTGCGGACCAGGGTGAGCCGGTCCTCGGCCTCCATCGCCTCGTCGACGGTCTTGGCGTGGCCGGCCAGGATCTGCCCGGCCAGGTCGGCCAGGACGACCCGCAGGTCGTGCACGCCGATCTCGATGCCCAGCACGTGCCCGGCCTCGGCCCGGAAGCGGAACCAGCGGGCCGGGCGGCCGCGTTGCCGCCCCGACTCCTGGACGTGCTCGACCTCGGCCACCAGCCCCGATTCCAGCAGCCCCTCGATCACCCCTTCGACGGTGGGCCTGGACAGGCCGGTGTCGCCGACGAGTTGGGTGAGCGTGACGGCCGCTCCGTCGCGCAGGGACCGCAGGGTGACCGCCGCGTTGATCCGCCGCAGCAGTGAGGAGTCCCCTCCGGTGAGCCGGTCCGTCAAGTCGCTGCCCTTCCGCTTCGCGCGACTGCCCTGGCGCGCGGTGCCGTGGACGCGGGCGCGCGCCGACCGGTGTGGGACGGTCGGAACGCGCCAGCGAGGAGCCCTCGCCCGCGGGCCGGCACGACCGCGTGCCCGGACCGGGGCGTCTGCCCGGATCGTACTCGGGCCACCTGCGCGGGGCGAGCGTTTCCGCAGCTCATAACGGCTTCGGTATCGAAACGGTACGTCGTGCGTGATGACGCGGTGACGGCGCGGGTCGGTGCGTCGCGTCCCGGGCGGGCGGCACGTCGGGTCCGGCACGTCGGGTCCGGCAGTCGTGCCCGGGGCGGCGTGTCCGGGGCGGCGCTCCGGTGGCCCTAGGCTTCCGCCATGGGGAACGACACCGCCACCATCGAAGCCGCCGCCGCGGACACCGCGTTCGTCCGGGCGCACACCGAGCCCGGGCCGGTGCCCTTCGTGCCCGAGGTGCGCCTGCGGATGGCCGAGGACGCGATCGCGCTGTGGGAGCTGACCGAGCGGGCCCGCGGCGCGGAGGGGCTGGCGCCGCCGTTCTGGGCCTTCCCGTGGGCGGGCGGCGTGGCGGTCGCCCGCTACGTCCTCGACCACCCCGAACTGGTCGCCGGGCTACGGGTGTTGGACCTCGCGGCGGGCTCCGGCCTGGTCGGCGTCGCGGCGGCGCTGCGCGGCGCGGCCGAGGTGCGGGCCGCCGAGATCGACGCCTACGCGGTGGCCTCGATCGCCGTCAACGCCGAGCTGAACGGCGTCACCGTGCACGCCGAACTCGCCGATGTGCTGGACGGCGACGGCGCGCCCTGCGAGGTCGTCCTCGCCGGCGACGTGTTCTACGAACGGGCGATGGCCGCCCGCTTCCTGCCCTTCCTGGAGCGGGCCGCCGCCCGGGGCGCGACCGTGGTGGTCGGCGACCCCGGCCGGGCCTACCTGCCGCGCGGCCGCTTCACCGCGCTCGCCGAGTACGCCGTCCCGGTCGCCGCCGACCTGGAGGACACCGCCGTCAAGGCCACCACGGTCTGGTCGCTGCGCCCCTGACGCCCCTCGGGGTGCTACGAAGGCGGCGCGACGGGCCGCGGTCCCCCGCGCGGGGGACCCGGATCAGCACTGCGCCGGAGGCCGCGCCCCGGGGCCGGCGGACAGGCTGGGGCCATGGAGAACACCGACCGCGAACCGGCCGCCGTTCCGGGCACCGCCCGCCGCGAGCGCCTGCGCCGCCGGCTCGGCCTCGGCGCCGTCATGTACGTGGGCGAACTGTTTGGCCGCCGACCGGAGTCGGCGCTGGACGCCACCGGGGTGGAGCCCGCCCGGCTCGGGCGGATCGCCTGGGAGGAGACCGCCGCCGTCCGGGTGCGGCTGCTCGGGTCCGGCCAGGGCATGCCGGAACTGGTGCTGCACGACCCCGCGGCCTACCTCGCCCGCGCACCCAGGACGGTCCGGATCACCGCCCCGCTCAACCGCCGCATGGGCTTCTCCCCGACGAACATCGCGGCCACCGCCCTCCCCGTCGACCTGGGCCAACTCGTCAGGGCGATGGTCGCCCACCACTCACAGCTCCAGCACTGGCCGTGAGGGAAGGGCCTTCAGCCCAGCCGGCCCAGCAGGTCCGTCGCGCAGCGCTCGGCCAGGTCCTCGGCGTGCGGGGGGAGCGGGCCGCCCGTGCGCAGGTGGCGGCGGACCACGGCCAGGGGCAGTTCGACCAGGGCGAGGACGGCGCGGTCGAGGTCCGCCTCGGTGATTGCGCCCGCGCGGCCGGCGAGTTCGGCCAGCGCGTCGAGGGTCCGGCGGTTGCCCTCCTCGGCGCGCCGGACGGACTCGGCCGGCCACTCGTCCCGGCCGAAGGCCTGCGGGCCGTGCAGCAGCACCGCCGCCTCCTGCGGGTGGTCGCGGCACCAGGCCACCACGTGCCGGGCTGCGGCGGCCCCGCCGCGCAGCGGGTCCGGGTCGGAGTGCAGCGCGGTGAGGTAGCCCTGCTGGAAGTGTTCGACCGTGCGCAGCCACAACTGGGCCAGCAGCGCCGACCGGTGGGGGAAGCGGTGGTAGAGCGAGCCGTTGGGGACGCCGCCGGCCCTGGCGATCGCGGACATCGTCACGGCCGTCGGCCCCGCGGTGGCGGCGAGCCGCAGGGCGGTGTCCAGCAGCTGCGCCTCGTGGTAACGGGGTGGTCGGGCCATGAAATGGAGAGTACGCTCCAGAACGATCCGGAGCCAACGCTCCACGACCGGAGCGCCGACCCGGAGTACCGCCCCGGGGCGCCGCAGCGGCAGCCCGACCGGAGGTCCGTCCCGCATGACAGCATCCGCCCTCGACCTGGGCCTCGCCCGGAAGGTCCTCGCCGACCAGCCGTTCAGCGTCCTGCTCGGGGCGCGCCTGGAGGTCTTCGAACCGGGCCGCGCGGTCCTGGCCCTCGACCTCGACGGGCGGCTCCAGCAGCAGAACGGCTTCGCCCACGGTGGGGTCCTCGCCTACGCGGCCGACAACGCGATCACCTTCGCGGCCGGCACCGTGCTCGGACCGGCGGTGCTCACCGGCGGCATGACCATCAGCTACGTCCGACCGGCGACGGGCGCGACCCTGGAGGCCGAGGCGACGGTGGCCTCCAGCGGTCGGCGGCAGGCGGTCTGCCGGTGCGACCTGTACGCCGTCGCGGCGGACGGGGCCCGGACGCTCTGCGCGGTCGCGCAGGGCACGGTGCTCACCGCGGGCTGATGGGCCCGGCCACGACGCGGGCCCGGCCCGCCGGCGCGGGCCGCGCCCCGAGCGGAGGGCCGGCCGGTCGGCTGCGTGCGCTCGTCGACCGGCGGGCCGGGCTGCGCTGGATGCATCTGCTGCTCGGGGCGGCCCTGTTGACGCCGTTCCAGTTGCTGGCGAGCACCGTGCTCGGCGTCGCCGCCGGCCCGGCCCGGGCGGGGTTCACCCCGCTGTCGCAGCTGCTCGCGCTCGCCCTGGCCCTCCCGCTGGTCGCCGCCGCCGGGCTGCTGCTGGTCGCCCGCTCCCTCGAGGGCGCGATGGCCCGGATCCTGTGCGGCGCGACCGGTGAGATCCTGTCCGCACCGGCCGACAGTTGGTCGGCCCGCCGCCGCACCTCGCTCTGGTGCACCCTGCACGCGCTGCTCGGCGCGGTCACCGGCGTGCTGTCCCTGGCCGCGCCGCCCGCCGGGGTGGCGCTCCTGCTGTGGCCCCTGTTCGACCGCGCCGACACCCAACTCCCCTGGGGTAGCAGGCTGCTGGCGCACCCGTGGGCGCCGACGCTGCTGGGCGCGGCCCTGCTCGCCCTGCCCGTGCTCTGCTCCGCCGCGGCGGGCCGGTGCCTCGCCCGACTCGCCCCGCGCCTGCTCGGCCCGACCCTCGCGGACCGGCCCCCGGCCGCTCCGCGATTCGACCGTCCGGCGGAACACACCAGCGTCGCCCGGGAGTTGCACGACTCGGTCGGCCATGCGCTGAGCGTGGTCGGCATCCAGGCCGCGGCGGCGGCCCGGCAGTTGGGCACCGACCCGGCCTTCGCGGCCGCCGCGCTGGCCGCCATCGAGGAGGCCGCGCACGAGGCCGTCGCCGAACTCGACCACGCCATCGGCCTGTTGCGGAACGCTGAGGAGCGGGCGACGCGCACCCTGGCCGACCTGCCCGCGCTGCTGGAACGCACCCGCGCCGCCGGAACCGCCGTGCACTGCCCGCAGGACGGACCCGAAGGCGGACTCGGGCCCGGGCTCGCCGCGCTGCCGGGCGCGGTGTCCCGGGAGGCGTACCGGATCGTGCAGGAGGGCCTCGGCAACGTGCTGAAACACGCGGACGGCGCGGACGTCCTGCTCCAACTGTCCCTCCGGCAAGACTCCTTGGAGATCACCATGACGAACCCGCTGCGGCTGCGGCACCGCCCGCCCGGCCCCGGCGGCAGCGGGCTGGCCGGGATGCGCGAACGGGCGCGGTCGCTCGGCGGCACCTGCGAGGCCGGGCCCGACGAGGCCGGCCACGGCTGGCGGCTCGCCGCCAGCCTGCCGCTGCGGGGGCCGGCGTGAGGGGCGGCGTGAGGGGCGAGGACGCGGGGGACGGCGTGCGGACCCGGGTCCTGATTGCCGACGACGAGCACCTGATCCGCACCGGCTTCCGCGCGATCCTGGGGGCCGAGCCCGACCTCGACGTGGTCGGCGAGGCCGCCGACGGGCTCGAAGCGACCGAGATGGCAAGGGAGTTGCGGCCCGACGTGGTGCTGATGGACGTGCGGATGCCCCGGCTCTCGGGCATCGACGCGACGGCGCACCTGGTGCGCACCATGCCGGACGCCCCGCGCGTCCTGGTGGTGACGACCTTCGAGAACGACGTGTACGTCCACGAGGCACTGCGGGCCGGCGCCCAGGGGTTCCTGCTCAAGCGCTCCCGCGCCGACACCCTCGTGCACGCGGTGCGCCTGGTGGCGGCCGGGGACGCGCTGCTCTTCCCCGCGGCGGTCCGCGAACTCGCCCTCCGGCACGCGCCGTTGGCCCCCGACCGCTCCCGCACCGACCGGCTGTCCGCCCGGGAGGGCGAGGTGCTCCGGCTGATGGCCGCAGGGCTGACCAACGCGGAGATCGCGGAGCGGATGCGGGTCGGCGCGGAAACGGTCAAGACGCACGTGGCCCGGATCCTCGGCAAGCTCGGGGTGCGCGGCCGCACCCAGGCGGTCGTCGCCGCCTACGAGAGCGGCTTCGTCACGGCGGGGAGCGGCTGACCGGGAGCGGCTTCGTCACGACGGGTGCGGCCGAACCGGGTGCGGCCGAAGCAGGTACTCGCCGGCCGGCTGCACGGCCTCGCGCCTGCCGCGCCTGCCGCGCCCGGGGTGGCCGGCGCCCCGCGAGCCGGCTCGCCGCGTCCACCGGCGCCTCGGGCGTCAACTGCCGCTCGCGGAGCGGCTCGCCGCGTTCGAGGACGGGGGGCGACCTGTCCGACCTGTCCGACTGCGGGATCGTCGGGCCGGCCGCCGGGGTCGACGCTGAGGTCGAGGCCGAGGCCCGTCGGTCGGCCCGGGAGCCCGGTGGCGGGCCGGTCGGCCGACCTGCGGGCCTCAGCAGGGCGGAGTGCGGCCGTCCCGTGGGGCGAAGGCTGCGTGGGCCTCGGTGTCGGTGGAGCGGGCGCGGAGGTAGTGGTCGGCCCAGGCGGCGGCATCGGGGTAGGCGGAGTCGCGGGTGACGGCGGCGACGGCGGCGTCCGGGTCGAAGGGGGTCACCCGCAGGTCGACGCCCGGGCCGAGCAGCGCCCAGTGGGCGCCCTGGCGGCCGTAGGGCATGCCGACGCTGCCGGGGTTGACCACGAGGCGGCCGTCGGCGAGGCGGACGAAGGGCATGTGGGTGTGGCCGCAGACCACCGTGCGGACCTCGGGGGCGAGTTCGGCGAAGACCTCGCGCCAGCGCTCGGGGCGCGAGTCGACCAGCACCACCTCCTCGTCGTCGCGCGGCGTGGCGTGGCAGAACAGCACCGTCCCCGCGCCGCGCACCGGCAGCGTCACCGACCGGGGGAGCCGGGCCAGCAGGTCGAGCTGGTCCGGGCGCAACTGCTCGGCGGCCCAGGGGACGATCGGGTCGGGGGACGGCCCGAACCCGCCCCGGCGGTGCTCGACCAGCTCGCGGTCGGCGTTGCCGCCGACCCACACCACCCGCCCGCCGAGACCGAGCAGCCGGTCAAGGACCTGGACGGGCTGCGGCCCGGCCGCGACGTCGCCGGTCAGCACGATCCGGTCGGCGGCGGCCACCTCGGGCTCGGCGAGCACGGCCTCCAGCGCGGGCAGGACACCGTGGACGTCGGACAGTACGGCTACGCGATTCAGCATGCCCACCACTGTGCGACACCGCCGCGCCGACGCCCCGGGTTTTTCGCCCACCGCAGAGCGCGGAAAGGGAATCGCCCCACCCCGAGGGCCGACCGCACGCCAGTTCGCCGGACTCCCCGCCCCCGCCGGCGGGCACACTCCCGGGCATGACGGGCATGACAGGTATGACGGGCATGACGGGCATCGAAACCGGCGCCGGCGCGGCCGGCGGGCCGCTGTTCGGGGTCGGCGAGCGCGCGGTGCGCCGCGACGTGCACCGGGGCCGGGTGTGGAGCGCCCGCCCGTACCGGGTGCTCGCCGATGGCGGCGAGGTGCTGGAACTGGCCTGCTGGCCGGGGATCGAGGGGCTCGCCCCGACCAGCTGGATCGACGCCCTGCGGACAGGGGAGGAGACGCCCCGCAAGGACGGACTGGACCGCCTCGCCGACGGCACCTGGCGCCTCGGCCCGCACCGCTGGCAGGACACCGCGGTGCTGGCCCGCTTCCTGGCGGGGGAGTGGTTCTCGGTGCACTGCTTCCAGGACGCGGCGACCGGCGAACCGCTGCGCTGGTACGTCAACTTCGAGCTCCCGTACGTGCGCCGCCCCGGCGTCGGCGTCGACACCATGGACCTGGCGATCGACCTCGTGGTCAGCCCCGACCTGTCCCGGCGCCGCTGGAAGGACGTCGACGAGTACGGGCAGCTGCGCCGCCTCGGGGTGATCGACGACGGGCTGGACCGGCAGGTGCGCCGGGCCCGCGAGCGGGCGAGCGGCCTGCTGGACGAGCGCGCCGGACCGTTCGCGGGCGGCTGGCCGCGCTGGACGCCGGACCCGCACTGGCCGCTGCCGGTCCTGCCCGCCGACGCCGGCGACTGAGCCGTCAAGGGCTGCCAAGGACCGTCAAGGGCTGCCAAGGGCCGCCAAAGGCGGTCAAGGGCCGTAAAGGGTTGGTCGGGGCGGTGTTCGCGCTGGTAGGAAGGGGCGCATGAGCGAGTACGCACTGCGGGCGGCCGGTTCGGACGACATCGATGCGGTCCTGGCGTTCTGGGCGCTGGCCGCCGAGGGCACCAGCATCTCCGACGACCGGGCGGGTGTCGCCCGGCTGCTGGAGCGGGACCCGGAGGCGCTGCTGCTGGCCGAGCGGGACGGCGTCCTGCTCGGGACGGTGATCGCGGGCTGGGACGGCTGGCGCTGCCACCTCTACCGGCTGGCCGTCTACCCGTCGGCCCGCCGCCAGGGCATCGGCAGCGCCCTGCTGGCCGCCGCGCACGCCAGGTTCGCGGCGCTCGGCGGGCGCCGGGCCGACGCGATGGTCCTGGAGCACAACGACCTCGGCCGCACCGCCTGGCGCGCGGCGGGCTACGCTCCGGAGGAGCAGTGGCGCCGCTGGACCAGGCCGTTGACCTGACGCACCGTCACCACTGCTGCCCCGGGCGGCGTTCCGGCCTCACTCGAAGGCCGCGGCGGCCTCCCGCAGCGCCCGGACCACCGTCTCCGGGTCGTAGGGCGCGGCCGGGCCCGGCAGGTAGGTGACCGAGCGCAGGCCGCCGGTGTACCGGAAGGTCCGGTGCCGCTCCCACAGCGGCCAGGACACCGGGGACTTGCGGTCCACGCCGACGCTGATGCCCTGGAACGGGGCCATCCCGATCAGCTGGTGGACCGGGCCGAGTGCCCCCGTCGCCACCCCGTCCACCCGTACCTCGAACTCCCACTTCAGATCGGCCACCGCCGTCGCCTCCAGTGCCACCAGGTGCGCCCCGGCAGGGAGTTCGCCCGCGTCGGCCTCGAACAGCTCGCCGTACTGGTTGTACGCCAGGCGCAGCCGGCCGTCCTCCACGTACAGGCTGTAGCCGCCGCCCTGGTCGCCGTGCGAGACCAGTACGCCCTGGTCGCCGGGGCCGTGCGGGTCGAGGGCGACCTCCACGGTGAAGGAGCGGAACGACACCAGCCGCGAGGAGCGGTAGCGCTCCAGTTCGGGCGTGCCCGGCAGCAGTACCAGCGGGCGGCGCAGCGCCGCCTCCTCCGGATGGCGCAGCGCGAACGCGCCGGAGGCGTCGGAGAGCGGGAACACCCCGTTGCGCCAGGCCGCGTCCTCCCAGGCCTGCGCCAACTCCTTCACCAGCTCGGGGTGTTCGGCGGCGCGGTCGTGGATCTCGGTCGGGTCGGTGCGCAGGTCGTATAGTGCCCACTGACCGTCGTCGTAGGGCGCGCCGGGGCGGTGCAGTGTCACCAGCTTCCAGCCGTCCCGGTAGTAGGACCGGTTGCCGGTCATCTCGCAGTACTGCTCCGGGTGGGTGGACGGTGCGCCGCCGTCCCGCAGCACGGATGCGAACGACACCCCGTCCAGCTCCTGCACCGGGACCCCGCCGCGCTCCAGCGGCCTCTGCACGCCCGCGAGTTCGAGCAGTGTCGGCAGCAGGTCGGTGACGTACTGGTACTGGCCGCGCACCCCGTCGTCGCCCGCCGCGCGCGGCAGCCCGGCCGGCCAGGACAGCACGAACGGGACGCGCACCCCGCCCGCGTAGGTCTGGCCCTTGTACAGCCGGAACGGTGTGTTCGAGGCCATGCCCCAGCCGCGCGGGTAGTGCACCAGCGACTGCGGCCCGCCGATCAGGTCGATTTCCCGCTGCACGTCCGGGTTCCAGTCGGCGGGCAGGTTCGGGTGGTGGACGAAACGGCTGAAGTAGCTGCGGGTGCCCTCCGCGCCGCCCTCGCCGGTGCCGCCGTTGTCGGAGGTGAACAGCACGATGGTGTTGTCGAGTTCGCCGAGCCGCTCCAGCACGTCGGTCAGCCGGCCCAGGTTCTGGTCGACGTTGTCGACCATCGCGGCGTACACCTCCATGTAGCGGGCGTACAACTTCCGCTGCACCTCGTCCAGTTCGTCCCACGCCCCGACCTCGTACCCGGCCTCGCCGTTGCGCTCCGGCAGCTCGGTGCCCGGCGGGAAGTGCTCGGCGGCCAGCTGCCGGGCGAAACGGGCGGCCCGCAGCTCGTCCCAGCCGCCGCCGTAGCGGCCCCGGTGCCGGGCCAGGTCGGCCGGCTTGGCCTGCAGCGGGCCGTGCACCGCGTTGTGCGCCAGGTAGAGGAAGAACGGCTTGTCGGCGTCGTGCGCCCGCAGCGACTGCACCATGCCGATCGCCCGGTCGGTGATGTCGTCGGTGTAGTAGTAGTCGTCGGGGAACTCGTCGATGTCCAACGGCGAGTTGTCGCACACCAGTTGGTGCGGGTGGAACAGGCTGGTCAGCCCCTCCAGCACCCCGTAGTACTGGTCGAAGCCCTTCTGCAGCGGCCAGTTGGAGCGGTCGTCGGCCGCCGAGGAGGCGGAGTCCCGGGTCAGGTGCCACTTGCCGACCGCGTACGTCGCGTACCCGGCGTCGTGCAGGGTCTGCGCCAGGGTCGGGACGTCACCCGCGATCTCCATCCCGTACCCGGGGAAGCCCGGGTCCGCGTTGGCCACGAACGAGTACCCGACCCGGTGCGGGTTCAGCCCCGTCAGCAGCGCCGCCCGGGCCGGCGAGCACAGCGGCATGGTGTGGTAGTTGGCGAGCTTCACGCCCCGCGCGGCCAGGCCGTCCAGGGTCGGCGTCGGCACCTCCGAGCCGAACGGCCCGATGTCGCTGTAGCCGAGGTCATCGACCAGCACCACCACGATGTTCGGCGCCCCCGCGCGCGGCCGCACCCGGCTCGGCCAGGACGGCACCGACTCGCCGAAGGTCCGCCCCACCCGGCCCGGGAACCCCGCGTACGGGTCGCGGCGCCGGCCGGTCGCCGCGGGCCCGCTCTCGTCGTTCTCACTCACAGCAGGCTCCCGGAAGTAGGGGTGGGAAGAGAGGGGACGGCCGCCAACAGCTCGGCCGTGTAAGGGTGTTCCGGAGCGGTGACCACCCGGTCGGCCGGGCCGCTCTCCACGATCCGGCCGCGGTGCAGCACCGCGATCCGGTGGCTGACCTGCCGCACCACCGCCAGGTCGTGCGCGATGAACAGCACCGCCAGGCCCAACTCCCGCTGCAGGCGCGCCAGCAGCTCGATCACCTGGGCCTGGATCGACACGTCCAGCGCCGACACCGGCTCGTCGCACACCAGCACGCTCGGCTCCGGCGCCAGCGCCCGCGCGATGCCGATCCGCTGCCGCTGACCGCCGGAGAACTCGCGCGGCAGGCGGGCCGCCGCCGACGCGTCCAGGCCCACCTGCTCCAGCAGTTCGGCCACCCGGGCCTGCCGCTGCGCCCGGTCGCCGAGCCGGTGCGCGACCAGCGGCTCGGCGACGATCCGGCCCACCGTCAGCCGCGGGTTCAACGAGGCGTACGGGTCCTGGAAGACCAGCTGGATCTCCCGCCGGGCCCGGCGGCCGTCCAGCGGCCGCCCGGCGAAGGTGACGCTGCCCGCGTCGGGGGCGTGCGCGCCCACCAGCGCCCGGGCCAGCGTCGACTTGCCCGAACCGGACTCGCCGACCAGGCCCAGCGTCTCGCCCGGGTGCAGCTCCAGGTCGACCGACTCCAGCGCGGTGCTGCGCCGCCGCCGCGGGCCGTACGCCTTCGCCAACCCGCGCACCACCAGCAGCGGTTCGTCCCCCGGGGTGCTGTTCGCGGCCGCCCGGGACGGGGCGTCCAGCCGTGGCACCGCCGCCAGCAGGGAGCTGGTGCAAGGGTGGTGGGGGTCGGTCAGGAGCTGTGCGGTGGAACCCTGTTCGACCACCTCGCCCTCGCGCATCACCAGCAGCCGCGAGCAGGTCTCGGCGATCACGCCCAGGTCATGGCTGATCACCACCAGCGCGGTGCCGCGCTCCCGGTTGATCCGGGCCAGCAGCCGCAGGATCTGCCGCTGCACGGTCGGGTCGAGCGCGGTGGTCGGCTCGTCCGCGACCAGCACCTCGGCGTCGTGCGCCAGCGCCAGGGCGATCATGATCCGCTGGCGCTGGCCGCCGGAGAACCGGTGCGGGAAGTCGCCCAGCCGGGACGCCGCCTTCGGCACGCCCACCAGCTCCAGCAACTCCACCGCCCGGGCCGCCCGTTCGGCCTTCGGGCGGCGCTCCCCGTGTGCCCGCAGCGCCTCGTCCAGCTGGCGGCCCACCGTGAGCACCGGGTTCAGCGAGGACATCGGGTCCTGGAAGACCATGGCGATCCGCCGGCCGCGCACCGCCCGCAGCGCCTCCTCCGGCAGCCCCGCCAGGTCCTGTCCGCCCAACTCCACGGCCCCGCCGGTGATCCGGCCCCCGGCCGGCAGCATCCGCAGCAGCGCCAGCGCCGTCGTCGACTTGCCCGACCCGGACTCGCCGACGATGCCCAGGCTCTCCCCGGCCCCCAGCGCGAAGTCCACCCCGCGCACCACCGCCCGCTCCCCGAACGCCACGCGCAGCCCGCGCACCCGCAGCAACTCGGCAACCGGGGAAGAGGGTTGGTCTGCCAGGGGAGGACGGTCGATCAGTTCGGTCATCGTGCTGCCCTCCGGCTCGGGACGCTGCTCGGATCGGGTTGCCGGGTTCATCCGCGCGCCCCCCGGTTCAGGGCCTCGGCCAGCAGGGTGAAGCCGAGGACCAGCGCGGTGGTGACGGCCAGCGGTGCGGCCGCCAGCAGCGGCGCGGTGTCCAGGTAGGCGACCGAACCGCTGATCAGGCTGCCCAGGGTGGGCTCCGGCGGGCGCACGCCCAGGCCGAGGAAGCTCAGCGCGCCCTCGATGAAGACGCCCACCGACAGGGCCACCGCAGCCTGCACGACCAGCGGGTCGACCGCGTTCGGCAGCACGTGCCGCAGCAGCACCCGGGCCCGGCCCGCGCCGCCGATCCGGGCGGCCAGCGCGTACTCGCGCTCCCGCTGGACCAGCAGGCCGGCCCGCAACTGCCTTCCGAAGTACGGAACTTCGGCCAGCGCGATGATGATCACCACCGGCCAGCGGCCCGGCCCGAGGATCGCCGTCACCGCCAGGCCGAGGATCAGCCCGGGAAAGGACAGCACCAGGTCGAACAGCCGCTGCACCACCAGGTCGGCGGCCTTCGAGGTGCCCGCCAGCAGCGCCAGCGCCGCACCGGCCAGCGCGCCCGCCGGGACGGCCGTCAGGATGATCGACAGGTCGGTGAGGATGCCGTGCAGGACCCGGCTCAGCAGGTCCCGCCCGATGTCGTCGGTGCCCAGCGGGTGGTCCCCGCTCGGCCCGGCCAGCGCCCGCGGGCCCTGCGCGTCCGGGTCGGCGCCGCTCAGCCAGGGCGCCAGCACCCCGGCCAGCGCCACCGTCCCGACCAGCACCAGGCCGGTGACGCCCCGCCAGGTCCGCAGCCCGGCGACGTACCGGTTGCGGCTGCGGTCGCGGTCGCGGTTGCGGCTGCGCGAACGGGCAGCCGGCGGAAGGGAGATCGTGGTCATCGTCGCATCACTCCCACCGCACGCGCGGGTCGAGCCAGGAGTACAGCAGGTCGGTGAGCAGTTGCACGACCACGTACCCGGCGACCACCAGCAGCAGCATCGCCTGCACCACCGGGTAGTCGCGGCGGGCCACGCCCTGCTCGATCAGCTGGCCCAGACCCGGCCAGGCGAAGATCCGCTCCACCACCACGGCGCCCGCGACCAGCTGCCCGAGCTGCAGGCCCAGCACCGTCACGGCGGGCGGCAGCGCGTTCGGCAGCGCGTGCCGCCACAGGATCCGCCGCCGCGACACCCCGAGCGCCGTCGCGGTGCGCACGTAGTCCTCGGCGAGCGCCCGCTCCAGGCCGTCCTGCAGGTAGCGGGCCAGGATCGCCGCGCTCGGCAGCGCCAGGCACAGCGCCGGCAGCGCCAGGTACTGCACCGCGAGGTCCGGCGCGTCGAACAGCGAGGCGTGCCCGCCGGCCGGCAGCAGGCCCAGGCCCACCGCGAACACCAGCACCAGCACCACCCCGGTCACGAACGGCGGCACCGCCAGCGCCCCCGTGGTCAGCGCCCGCAACGCCCCCGCCAGCGCCCGCCGCCGCGCCGACACCGCGGACGGCCCCGGCGCCGCGGACGGCCCCGGCGCCGCGGACGGCCCCGGCGCCGCGGACGGCCCCGACACCGCGTACAGCGCCGTCGGCACGGCCAGCAGCACCACCAGCAGCAGGGCGGCGGCGGTGAGTTGGACGGTCGCCGCCAGCCCGTCCGCGATCAGGCCGGAGACCTGCCCGCCGATCGCGTAGCTCGGCCCGAGGTCGCCCGTCAGCACCTGGCCCAGCCAGTGCAGGTACTGCGCGGCCAGCGGCGCGTCCAGCCCCAGCCGCTCCCGGATCGCCGCGACCGTCGCGGGCGAGGCGTCCGGCCCCGCCAGCGTGGTCGCCGGGTCGCCCGGGATCAGCCGCAGCATCAGGAACACCGTGAACGAGGCGGCCAGCAGCACCGCCAGGGCGCTCGGCAGCCGCTTGAACAGGAAGGTCCGCACGGCTCAGCCCGCCAGGTAGGCGTCGTCGAGGACCAGGTACGAGTACTTGTTCAGCGTCGCGCCGCGCACCTGCGCGCCCGCGACCTCCACCAGCCCGGCGATCGCCAGGTCGATGATGAACTGCTCCTCCAGCAGGATGTCCGTGACCTGCTGGTACAACGCCTTCGCCTCCGGGCCGTCCGCGTCCGAGCGGTTCCACGCCTTCTGGACCACCTCGGTGTACGCCGGCGAGGAGAACTTCGAGGTGTTCTTCGCCTCGTTGAACGGGTAGGCGCTGACCGCCAGCGTCGCCGGGTGCACCTGCGCGAAGCCGTGGCTGAGCGTCCACAGCGCCGGCATGGACTGCGAGATCAGCTGCTTCTGCATGGTCGGCGAGTCCACCGGCTGCAACTGCACCTCGATCCCGACCTGCTTCAGGTCGTACTGCAGGACCTGTGCGACCGCCGTCGCCCCGGCGTCCGACGAGTGCGCCAGCGGCAGCGACAGCGAGGTCACCCCGGCCTCCTTCAGCAGCGCCTTCGCCTGCTCCGGGTCGTGGTGGTAGCGCGCGGCGTCCTGCTCCCGGTACGCCGGGGAGGACTTCGGCCACGGCACCGAGGAGACCGTCGCGTACCCGCCCAGCGCCTGCTGCACCAGCCGGTCCCGGTCGATCGCCCAGGCGATGGCCTGCCGGACCCGCTTGTCCTGCACCTCCGGGACGGACAGGTTCGCGCCGATGTAGTACGCGCCCGCGCCGGTGTCGTACTGGGTGATCCGGAACCGCTTGTCGTCCTTCAGCGTCGCCACGTCCTTGCCGCGCACCGCGTACGACAGGTGCACCTGGCCGGTCCTCACCGAGGACAGCAGCGTCTCGGCCTGCGGGATCACCTTGATCTCCACCCCGTCCAGGTACGGCCGGCCCGGGTTCCAGTACTTCTCGTTGCGGGCGAAGCTCAGCGAGGAGCCCGGCTTGCGGTCGGTGAAGGTGAACGGGCCGGTGCCGATCAGCTTGGTGCCCGCGACGGCCTCCTCGACGCTCGCCGAATCCGGGACGATCATGAACTCGAAGAGGTCGAACAGGTTGGACACCTGGTGCGCCAGCACCAGCGTCAGCTCGAAGTCGCCGTTCTTCCGGAAGTCCGTCACGGCCAGCGCCGTCGACCGCAACTGCGCCGAACGCACCGGGTTCTGCAGGTTCTTGACGGCGAACACCACGTCGTCCGCGGTGAACTTCCGACCGCTGTGGAAGACCACGTCGTCGCGCAGCTTCAGCGTCACGCTCAGCCCGTCCGCCGCCACCTCCCAGCTCTTCGCCAACTCCGGCTGCGGGCGCAGCTGTTCGTCGTACCGGGTGAGGGTGTTGAACACCAGCCGCTGGAGCAGCGAGTTGGCGCTCTGCGCGAACAGCAGGGCCGGCGTGAAATCGACCCCGACACCCACCGTCAGCACCCCGCCCCGGCGCGGCGAGGACGACCCCGCCGCCTCCTGCGAGCCGGTGTCCGTCGCGGAACGGCACGCCGACAGCGCCAGCAGGCCCACCCCCGCGAGACCGCCGCGGAGCAGCGCCCGGCGCGACAGCGCGGACAGGGGGAGCGGGCCACCGGAGCCGGCGGAGAACACGTTCATCGTCAACAGTCCTTCGGAGGAAGAGAGTTCGAAAGAGAAGGGCGGATCGGAGGATCAGCAGGACGGGCCCGGCAGCGGCCGGGCGTACAGCTCGCCCAGCACCGGCGCGCACGCCGCCACGGCCAGCGCGTCCGCCCCGAAACGCTGCGCCACCAGCAGCGAGGCGTCCTTGTGCAGGTGCGAGCGGAGCGCAAACTCCGCGCGCACCGTGTCCAGATAGGCCGGATCGGCCAGGGCGAAGGTCTCGGTCAGCACCAGCAGGTCCGGGTTGACCACGTCGGCGAGCAGCGCCAGCGCGCCGCCCACCGTCCGGGCCCGCTGCCGGACCAGTGCGTCCGCCCGGGCGTCGCCCGCGCGCACCGCCGCCAGCAGCAACTGCCGGTCCGGGCGGGCGATCACGCCCTGCGCGGCCGCCGCCTCGAACAGCGTGGTGTCCGAGGCCGCCACCGACAGGCAGCCGTGCCGCCCGCAGTGACATCGGGCCGTGCTGCCCGGCACCGGCAGATGCCCGCCGTCGCCGGTCACCGACGGCGGGCCCTGGTGCACCGTCCCCGCCACCGCGATCGCCGCGTCCACCACGTGCCCGACGAACAGCTGCACCATCGAACGCCGGGCCGCCGGGGCGCCGAACAGCACCTCGGCCGCCGCCAGCGCCCGGGCGTGGTTGTCCACCCGCACCGGCAGCCCCGTGGCCTGCTCCAACAGCTCGCGCAGCGGCATCTCCCGCCACTCCAAAGGATCGTGACGGACCGTCACCCCGCGTTCGGCGTCCACCGCGCCACCCGTCACCGCACCCAGCCCGACCAGCCGGCGGCCCGCCGCGGCCACCGCGAGCAGGCGCGGCAGCCGCGCCAACACCGGCCGCAGCACCGCGAATCCGCGCCGCCCGCCGTTCGGCAACTCCTGCCGGAACAGCACCCGGCCGCGCAGGTCCAGCACCGCGAAGGTGCTGTACGGCACCCCGATGTGCAGGCCCGCCACCGCCAACCGGTCCGCGTCCACCTCCAGCGGCAGCTGCGGCCGCCCTCGCACCCCCGGCGCGTTCGACGCCAACTCGGGCCGCTCGGCAACCAGTTCGAGCCGCAGCAGGTCCACCACCTGGCGCGAGACGGCGGCCGGGCTGAGCCCCGTCAGCCGGGCCACCGTGCTGCGCGCCACCGGCCCGTGGTCCAGCACCGTCCGCAGCACGGTGGACGCGTTCGCCTCCCGCCGGTCGTCCCCGGCCCGCGGCGCGACGGCGCTGGCCGCGACGGCGGTGGCCGCGCCGGCCGCGGTGGCGGTTCCGGCGCTGGTCACGGCGGTGCTGCTCACGACGCTGCTGGGCACGCTGGCGCTGCTCACGATGGTGGTGGTCACGGTGGTCGAACTCCGCTTCTGCGCAGGGTGGTCGAGGGCACGGGGACGGCTGGGCGGCTCAGCGGGCCAGCGACTCGGCCTCCAGTTCGACGGCCGGGACCAGGCCGGCCACCCGCGGCGGGTCGGCGGGCTCCAGCAGACGGCTCGGCCGCCCGTCCACGCCCACCGGCAGGTCGCCGTCCAGGGTGATCCGGCGCACCAGGCGCGGCTCGTCGCCGTAGTCGTTCACCGCGTAGTGCTGGGTCGCCCGGTTGTCCCAGATCGCCACGTCGCCGACCTGCCAGTCCCAGCGCACCGTGTTCTCCAGCCGCTCCACGTACCGCTGGAACAGCTCCACCAGCGCCCGGCTGTCCCGGCCCGACACCCCGACGATCTTCTGCACGAACGACCCCAGCAGCAGGTTCTTCTCACCCGTCACCGGGTGCACCCGCACCACCGGGTGCTCGGTCTTGAACGCCGTCGACACGAACACCTGCCGGAACAGCTTCGCCACCTCGGCGTTCTCCGCCAACTCCGGCGTCAGCGCCAGGTTCGCCGCGTAGTCGTAGTCGTTGGTGTGCACGGCCCGCAGGCTCTCCGCGAGCGCCTGCAGCGGCGCCGGCAGGTCCTGGTACGCGGCCGCCGTGTTCGCCCACACCGTGCTGCCGCCCGCCGGCGGCAGCTCCAGCGCCCGCAGGATCGACGCCTTCGGGTACGAGGGCACGAAGGTCACGTCGGTGTGCCAGTTGTTCGCCCGCACGCCCTTGGTGGCGTCCAGCTCGAAGATGTACCGGCCGTCCGCGCTGGGCACCGTCGGGTGGAACGCCGGCTGCCCCAACAGCCGTGCGAACGCCTCGTGTTCGGCGTCGTCCAGGTGCTGCTGCCCGCGGAAGAACAGCACCTTGTGCTCGTACAGCGCGGCCTCCAGCGCGGCCACCGTCGCAGCCGGCAGGTCGGCCCCCAGCCGGACGTCGTGCACGATCGCACCGATCCGCCCCGCCGCCGGGGTCAGCCGCAGCTCGGTACCGGCGGGAACGGGAGCGGGAGCGGGGGCGGGAGCGGGAACGGGAGTGGAAACGGACATGGTGGAACTCCTCCGGGAGAGAAGGGGACACGGGCGTGGGAACGGCGGCGGGGCACGGATGCCGTCGCGCCGACCGGACGCGCCACGGCGAGCGGGCAGCCCGAGGGCGCACCGCCGTGGCGGAGGGAGAAGAGGAACGGGAACGGGGAGGGAGCTACGCGCAGTGGCGCCGACAACAGCCACCGCGGCGCACACCCACCGGGACCGGGCACGACGGACAACACACGACAACGGCGGTACGCATCGGCCCTCCTTCCGGCTCGCTGCGAGTGGGCTCGGCGCTCATCGTGCTCGGGCCGAACGCCCGCTGTCAATCACCATCTTCCCAGTTGGGAGCGGGTGTTGCGGAGTATTTCGGCCCGTTGCGCAGCAGTGAAGGGGCCGCCACGAACCCCCGTCCGCCCTTGTCACCGACCCGCCGCCCGGCAAAACTCTCGGAGCGGAAACAATCCGCCCCCCGCGTCGACGGACGGCGACACCGGGCGGCCCGGCACGGCAGGCCGCCCGTCTCCGGGGCGCCGTCCGTCTCCGGAACGCCGCCCACGCCGTGGCGGTCTGTCCGGTTCCCGCGCGGGTGCACCAGGTGCGTCACCGTCGGGTCCGGGTCCGGCAACGGTGCTCGGAGCGGCGGCGATGCGTGTCGGAACGATCTCTAGGCTGCCCGGTATGAGTCTCTCCACCGCCGAAGTCGCCGCCGCCGGTGACGCCTGGGTCTGGTCACCGCCCGACGCCGAGGTCGTCGCCACGGACGGGTACACCCTGGTCCGCCTCCCCGACTACTACGAGTTCGACCTCTCCGTGGTCTCCTTCACCCCCGCCGGCCCGCTCGGGCCCGCCGTGGACGCCCTGCTGGAGCGGGCCCGCACCTTCGACCTGCCGATCCTGGACTGGCAGGTGCTGATCGGCGCCCCCGCCGGGCTGGCCGCCGAACTCGCCGCCCGCGGCGGCCGGGTCAAGCTCGAACTGGAGGTACTGGCAGCCGACTTGACCGGCGGCGCGCCCGCGCTGCGCCCGCCGGAGCTGGACGTCACCACGCGTTGGGCGACGGACCCGGAGACGTTCCGCGACGCGGCGGTCCTCCAGCAGTCCGCCTTCGGCGGTGAACTCCCGCCCGCCGACCGCTTCGAGGCCGCCGCCGCCCGCAACCGCGCCAGCATCCCGGCCGGCCGCGGCGGCACCCTGGTGGCCTACCTGGACGGCGCGCCCGTCGGCAGCGTCGGTATCGAACTCGTCGACGGCGTCGCCCGGTTGACGGGTGGCGTGGTCGCCGAGCGGTGGCGGGGCCACGGCGTTTACCGCGCCCTGGTCGGGGCCCGCCTCGCCTACGCGGCCGCCCACGGCGCCCGGATGGCCCTGGTCAAGGCCAACCCCGCCACCTCCGGCCCGATCCTGCGCAAGGTCGGCTTCACCCCGTTCGGCATCGAGCCGGTCTACGCTGTCCCGCTCCGCTGACACCCACCCGGCGCGGGGGCCAGCCGGGTCACCCGACACCCACCCGGCGTGGAGCCCAGCCGGGTCACCCGACGTTCGCTCGGTGCGATGTCTTCCGGGTCACTGGCCCAGCAGGTGGGCGAAGTCGTAGCCCAGGCCGCCCAGCATCGGGAGCGCGCCGAGGTCCGTGATCGCGCCGACCGGGACGCTGTAGCCCTGGTTCGGCACGGGGCCGGCCGGCTCCCCGGCGGCAGCGGCCACGGCGGGCGCACCACCCGCGAACAGGGCGGCGGCGGCCAGGGCGAGGGCGGAGAGTGCGGTGCGCATGGCGGGTCCTCCGGGCGTACGGGCGGGCGGTGCTGACGGAGGCTCAACGCGCGACGGGCGGTGCCGGTGACGCGGCGCCGCCCGTTCGGGCGTACCTCGGACGTACCTCGGACGCACCTCGGGTGCAAGAAGGCCCCTGCCGTCCGGGGGAGCAGGTCGGTCACTCCGATCCCGGCGGGATGCGCCTGCGGGCACGTCGGTCAGCGGAGCCAGTACCGGCCCGGGGCTGCCGAGCACCGGCCCGCAGGTGCCGAGTACCGACCCGCGGCTTCGGGACGGCAGAATGCGGACATGATCGCCAAGGGTCTCGACCAGGACGGATTCATCGCGCGCGAGGGCTCCCTCGCCCACGTCGCGGACGCGTTCGCTCCCGTCGTCGACGCCGCGCGTGCCCGCATCGGCGCGACGTTCGGCAACGGCAGGGACGGCGGCCGCCTGCACAGCGCCTACCTCTACGGCAGTGTCCCGCGCGGCACCGCCACCCCCGGCACCTCCGACCTGGACCTGCTGCTCGCGCTGCGGAACCACCCCACGACCCCCGCGGACCGGGCGGACGCGGACGCGCTGGGCGCCGCGCTCGACGCGGAGTTCGCGCAGATCGACGGCGTCGGCGTCCTGCTGTTCAGCGTGGAGCGGCTGCTGAGCGAGCTCGAACGCCACGACCTCGGCTGGTTCGTCTCCTGCCTGTGCACCCCGCTGCTCGGCGAGGACCTCGCCGAGCAGCTGCCGCGCTACCGGCCCACCCCCCTCCTCGCCCGCGAGACCAACGGCGACCTGGGCCCGGAGGTCCCGCGCTGGCACGAACGCGCGGCAGCCGCCCGCACCGACGCCGAGCGCAGGACACTGAGCCGCGGGGTCGGCCGCAGGCTCGCCCGGACCGGACTCACCCTGGTCATGCCCCGGTGGGGCGGCTGGACCAGCGATCTCACCGAGTCCGCCGAGGTGTTCGGCCGCTACTACCCCGAGCGCGCCGCGCAGATGCGGGTGGCCGCAGCGGCCGGTCGGACCCCGACCGCCGACCCGGCCGTGATCACGATGCTCGTCTCCGACCTCGCCCCCTGGCTCGTCGCCGAGTACCGCGCCGTCCACGGCGAGAAGGCACCCCGCCCCTGAGACCGGGGTGGCCGGGGCAGTCACGCCGATCCCATCCCGGCCGGGTACGGCTGTGGCGTGACAGGCCGAACCCGCCGAACGCGGCACGCTCCGGCGGTCGTTCGTGCTCCCCCGGAACCGGTCCGCGAAGCGCGGAGCCCGACCCGCACCCGGACCCGAACCCGACCCGCGCCCCGACCCGCGCCCCGACCCGACCCGACCCGACCCGAACCCGACCCGACCCGCCGCACTCCGACCCGACCCGACCCGACCCGCACCCGGGCGGTGCCCACCCACGAGCGCAGCCGCCACGAGCAGCACGGCGAGAGCCTTCTCGAAGGCGTCCGGGCCGAGCCGCCGACGGTGCCGCGGTCTAACCGACCTCCACGGCGTCTCCGGCCGGGCGGTGCGGGTGGCCCCGGTCGCGGCCGCCCGCTCCGTCCCCGGCACCGTCCGGCATCTCATGACCGGCCCCCGGTCCTCCGGTCAGGCGGAGAGTTCGCCCAGCGCGGCCAGCAGGCGGGACCAGGCGTCCGCGCTCTCCGCCGCCCGGAACGTGCCGGGACGGTCCGCGCACAGGAAACCGTGCGGAACCTCCGGGTACGTGACCAGTTCGTGGTGGACGCCCGCCCCGGTCAGGCGTTCGCCGATCCGCGCCCACTGCTCCGGCGGCACCACGTGGTCCGCCGTGCCGACCAGGCCGAGCACGGACGGGTCGTGCGCGGCGAGCGCGGCCGCGCCCTCGGCGGTGAGCGGCGGCGCGGAGTCCGCCAGTGGCGTCGGCTCGGCCAGCGTCCAGCCCGGGTAGCAGACGGCGATCAGGTCCAGCGGCAGGCGGGTGCCCGCGAGCAGGGCGAGGTGGCCGCCGACCGAGAAGCCGAGGAACGCCCGGCCCGGACCCGCGCCCGCCCGCTCGCCCACGGCGAGCGCCGCGGCCGTGTCGGCGGCGACCTGATCGGCCGTCACCGTCCCCAGCAGCCGGAACCCCTCCACCCGCCCGGTGTCGTCGTACGGCAGCTCGACCCGTTCGGCCTGCCGCCCGTAGAAGTCGGGGGCGACGGCCGCGTACCCGGCGCCGGCCAGCCGTTCGCAGACCTCGCGCACCCAGGCCGTCACCCCGAACAGCTCCATGCCGACCACCACGGTCGCCCGCGGCCGCTCCGGCAGAACCGCGTACACCTCCGGCCCGCCGTCCACCGGCCGGACCCAACGGCCTTCCCACGCCTGTCCGTTCATGTCGCTTCCCCCGTCCGTGTCCTGCCCGCGCATCCCGCCCAGGCTATCCCGCGAGGTACCCCGACCGTTCCCGTCCGGGGCCCGCCGACCCGAGTGTCGTGTCGAGAACCGGTCCGGGGGCCGGACGGCGGCCCTACCCGACCGGGCGGTACGTGGTGACGGTGCCGCCGTGGCTGAACGTCAGCATCTCCACCGGTGCGAACGGGCGCGGACGGAAGCCGCCGGCGAAGGCCGGGACGCCGCCGCCCGCCACCACCGGGTAGCGCTTGAGCACCAGTTCGTCGATCTCCGGCATCAGCGCACCGGCCAGCAGGCCGCCGCCGCAGAGCCACAGGTCGCCCTCGCCGGGCTGCTCCTTCAGGCTTCGGACCAGGGCCGCGGGGTCGCTGCGCACCAGTGTCACGGCCGGGTCGTCGATCTCCGGGAGGGAGGAGGAGACCACGTACTGCTTCAGGTGCGCGTACGGGCTGGTGAGCCCGACCTCCAGGCCGGGGCGGTAACTGTTGAGACCCATCAGGACGGTGTCGAACCGCTTGTTGGGGGTGTCCGCGAGACCGATGGCCGGCCGGATGTGACTGGGCATCGTCTCGGGGAACTCTGCCCGCAGGTACTCGACCATGTCGGGCGCCTCCGGGTAGAAGTCGAACTCGCCGGACGGACCGGCGATGAAGCCGTCGATCGAAACGGCGACGTAGTACACGAGCTTGCGCAAGCCGAGAAACCTCTCGTAGGGAATCAATTGACCACTCGGTGCGTAGTACTCTGAGTGGAGTGGTGAAAACTTAGCACTACGAGTGGAGTGGTGACAACCGATGGCCCGCAGCAATCCGGAACGCCGGGCGGCCCTGCTCGACGCCGCGATCGACGTACTCGCCGAGGAGGGCGCCCGCGGCCTCACCTTCCGCGCCGTCGACCAGCGCGCCGCTGTCCCCGCCGGCACCGCCTCCAACTACTTCGCCAACCGGGACGCCCTGCTCGTCCAGAGTGCCGCCCGCGTCTACGAACGCCTCGAACCCGACGCCGACACCCTCGCCCACAGCCTGACCGGCCCGCACGACGCCGCCCGGGTCGCCGAACTCATGCACCAACTCGTAGACCGCGTCGCCGACTTCCCCACCGGCTTCCTCGCCCTGCTCGAACTCCGCCTGGCCGCACTGCGCCGCCCCGAACTGCGCGCCGTGCTCACCGACCGGATCGCCGCCGACCTCCGCTTCAACGTCGACCACCACCGCTCCTCCGGCCTTCCCGGCGACGCCACCACCGTCCAGCTGCTCTACCTCGCCCTCAACTGGCTCATCCTCGAACGGCTCACCCTCCCCGACCTCTTCACCCCCCAGCAGCGCACCGCCCTGGTCGACGCCCTGGTCGCCCGCCTGCTCGCGGGGGAGCCCCGGGCCGGGGGTGCTGCGTAGAGGCTCTCGCGCGGGGGAGGGGTGCATGCTGGAGTGATGGCCCATCACTTTTGTTAGAGGGTCTCATGATCGTGACGCCCTGACGATGGAGCGATGCGCCATAACGTCCGCATGCGGCTCTCGCGCTAGTGAGAGGCTCTAACGGGCGTGATGGTTCATCACTCTCGTGAACACCCTCACGCGCATAGGAGGCAGTTGCGCGAGCGAGAAGGTCTCACAGGAGTTGCAGGAGTTAACGGGTGGAACCAAACGCCCGCCCTCGGCCACAGTGGCACCCATGGTCACCCCCGCCCCCGCGTTCCTCCCCGGCGTCGAACTCTCCCGGCTTCTCTACACGGAGGCGGTGCGCCCACTGCTGGACAGCGCCCACCCGGGCCTGCGCCACGCGGCCGCCCTGGTCGGCCCCGGCTCGGAGGTGCTCGGCTTCGACACCCCGCGCTCCGCCGACCACGACTGGGGCCCGCGCCTGGACCTGTTCCTCACCGCCGAGGATGCCGACCGGCACGCCGCCGACCTCCACGACCTGTTCGCCCACCGGCTGCCCAAGCAGGTCCGCGGCTGGCCCACCCACTTCCGGCCGACCGGCGACCCGAACGACCCGGTCGGGCACCTCGAAGCCACCGAAGGGCCGGTCGCCCACCGGGTGGTGGTGCGCCGGGTCGACGAGTGGCTGACCGACCGGCTCGGCACCGCGACCGCCGCCACCGAGCCGGGCCCGATCCTGACCGACTGGCTGGCGATGCCGCAGCAGCGGCTGGCCGAGGTCACCGGCGGCGCGGTCTTCCACGACGGGCCGGGCACCCTCACCGCGGCCCGCCACCGCCTCGCCCGCTACCCGGACCAGGTCCGGCGCTACCTGCTGGCCTGCCAGTGGCAGCGCCTCGCCCAGGAGGAGGCGTTCGTCGGCCGCTGCGCCGAGGTCGGCGACGAACTCGGCTCCGCGCTCGCCGCCGGGCGCCTGGTCCGCGACCTGATGCGCCTGTGCCTCCTGCTCGAACACCGCTACGCGCCCTACACCAAGTGGCTCGGCAGCGCCTTCGCCCGCACCGCCGCCGCAGCCCGGCTCACCCCCGCCCTGCGCGGCGCCCTGGCCGCCACCGGCCACGCCGAGCGCGAACGACACCTGTGCGACGCGTACGAGACCGTGGCCCACCTGCACAACGCCACCGGCCTCACCGCCCCGCTCGACCCCGCCCGCCGCCACTACCACGACCGGCCCTACCGCGTCCTGCACGCCGACCGCTTCGCCCGCGCCCTGGCCGCCACCCTCACCGACCCCGACCTGCGCGCCCTCCCCCTCACCGGCGCCGTCGACCAGTGGGCGGACAACACCGACCTCCTCACCCGCCCCACCCCCCTCCGGGCCGCCGTCCGGGCCCTCGCCGACTGCTGAACGGGCGGGCACGTGCGTGCGGTTCGCACGGTTCGCGCACGTGAGCGCTGCGGCGGACCGCCGGCGGAGTGTCAGACGCCGGGCAGGTGGTCGGCGACCAGGGTGGCGAACTCGTCGGGGGTGAGGATGCGGATGGCGAGTTCCTCGGCCTTGGTGCGCTTGGCGCCGGCCTTCTCGCCCGCCACCAGCAGGGTGGTGCGCTTGGAGACGGAGGAGGAGGCCTTGCCGCCGGCGCGTTCGATGAGTTCGTTCATCTCGTTGCGGGACAGGGCGGCGAGCGGGCCCGTCATGGAGCCGGTGACGACCACGGCCTCGCCGCTGAGCGGGCCGCCCCCGGCCGCCCCGGCGGAGCTCCCGCCGTCCGCCTTGGCGGGGCGGGGCGCGGTGGGCGCAGTGGGCTCGGTGACGGCGGTGCCGACGCCGAGGGCCGCCAGGCGGTCCAACAGCGGTGCGAGCTCGGCGAGTTCGGCGACCATCACGCGGGCCTTCTCCGGCCCCATGCCGTCGACCCCGGCCAGCGCCTCCGCGTCCGCCGCCCGGATCGCCGCCATCGAACCGAAGTGCGCGGCGATCCGGCGCGACATGCTGCGCCCCGTGCCGCGGATGCCCAGCGCGCACAGCGCCCGGCTCAGCGGCCGGGTGCGGGCCGTCTCGATCGCGGCCAGCAGGTTCACCGTGCTGGTCTCGCCCATCCGCTCCAGCGTCATCAACTGCTCGCGCGTCAGGGTGAACAGGTCCGCGATGTCCGCGACCAGGCCGGACTCGACCAGCTGCACGGCGCGGGTCGCCCCCAGCCCCTCGATGTCCAACTGGTCGCGGCCCGCCGCGTAGACGATCGAGGCCACCGCCTGGCAGTTGCGGCCGCGCACGCACCGCCAGCGCTGCTCGGAGGCGTCGATCGCGTCCCCGCAGCGCGGGCAGACCTCCGGGAACACGATCGGCCGCTCCTCGCCCGTGCGCTGCTCCACCAACGGCGCCTCCACCCGCGGGATCACGTCGCCCGCCCGGTAGACGAACACCTGGTCGCCGAGCATCAGGCCGCGCCGGGTGATGTCGGCTGGGTTGTGCAGCGTCGCGTACGTGACGGTGACGCCGTCGATCACCACCGGCTCCAGGACGGCGCGCGGCGCGATGATGCCGGTGCGGCCCACCGCCCACTCCACCCCCAGCAGGCGGGTCACCTTGTGCTCCGCCGCCAGCTTCCGGGCCACCGCCCAGCGCGGCGCCCGCGACCCCGAACCCGCCTCCCGCTGGTCGCCCGCGTCGTCCGCCTTGATCACCACGCCGTCGATGCCGAACGGCAGTCGGGACCGCAGGGCGGCGATCTCCTCGACCCGCTGCTGCACCCCCTCGACGCTCTCGCAGCGCAGCGGCGCCGCCGCCGTACTGGCCGCCGTGTTCGCGCCCAGCACCGCGAGGCGCTCCAGCAGCGCGCTGTGCGCCAACTCCTCGTCCAGGCCCACGGCGTCGTACGCGAAGAACGTCAACTCGATCCGGTACGGGCGGTCCTTGGCCCGCAGCGTGCCGGCCGCGCCGCTGCGCGGGTGGACGAACGGGGCGGCCTCGTGCGCCAGCCGGATCCGGTTCGCCTCCTCGAACTGGGCCGTCGTCAACAGGACTTCGCCGCGCAGCTCGACGTCGACCGGCTCCGTCAGCACCGGCGGCAGGCCGAGGACGGCCTCGGCGGCGTGGCTGATGTCCTCACCCGCCAGGCCGTCGCCCCGGGTCAGCACCCGCTCAAGCTTCCCGCCCCGGTAGCGGGCCGCGACCGCCAGCCCGTCGAGCTTCGGCTCCACGCACCACCCCGCCGGGGCGCGCCCCAGCCGGCGCTCCAACCCCGCGGCCCAGTCGGCGAGTTCCTCCGCCGAGAACACGTTGTCCAGCGAGAGCATCGGCACGCTGTGCGGCACGTCGCCGACCACCGCGCCGCCCGCGACCTTCCCGGTCGGCGAATCCGGCAGCACCTCGTCCGGGTGCGCGTCCTCGTACGCGGCGATCGCCCGCACCAGCGCGTCGTACTCGTCGTCCCCGAGCGGCGTCGCGCCGTCCGTGTAGTAGGCGGCGGCGGCCTGGACGGCGGCGGCAACGGCGTCGGCGTACGCGCCGGAGGAGAGCAGAGCGGTCTCGGTCATGGACCCATCTTCCCTGCTCGCACTGACATTCGGCCCGATCGGCGCCCGCTGCCCGGGCGCCCCGGAAGGTGCAGCGCGGGGCGCGCGGGCGCGGTCGTTGAGTCGGCGGGGACGGGCCGGGAGACTGGGGACATGATCACTCCACGAATCGTCCAATTGGCTCCCGCAGAGGGCCCCGACAGCGGCCCGGGCGGAGCCACCGACAGCGGCACGGGCGACAGCGGCACGGGCGACGGCAGCCGGCTGTACGCGGCGGTCGAGGCCCCGACCGGGGTCGTCTACCGGCAGCGCTACGGGGCGGGGGCCGAACGCCGGGGCGAGGTCGAGGGGTTCCTGGTGCCGCTGTTCGGGGACCGGGCGTTCCGCGCCCTGCGCGACCTGTTCGAGCAGGACTTCGCGGGCGCCGGAACGCGGGACCACCCCTGGACGGAACAGGAGCGCGCCCACCTGGCCGCCCTGGTCGGCGCCGTCCGCTACTGGGCCGGCGACGGCACCCGCGAACGCCCGCACCCGCTGCGCCTGGACGAGGACCGGCTCGGCGAGACCGACCAGGCGTGGGTGCCGGTGCACACGCCCGACGGCCCCGGCACGCTGCTCTGGTGCCGGGCGAACTGACGGGGCGTCACTCCGCCCGCGTCGGCCCCGGCTCGCGCAGGAACCCGTGCAGGGACGCGATCGTCGCCGCGACGAACGCGTCCCGCCGCTCGACCGGCACGGCGTCCAGCGACAGGTACGGGTTCAGGTCCTCCAACTCGACCAGCAGCAGTTCGCCCGCCGCCGTCCGGCAGGCGTCCACCCGCTGGATGCCCCGGTCGAGGGTGTTCCACCCGATGAACCCCCGGGCGAACGCCAGGTCCGCCACCGACGGCTCGTAGGGCGTCAACTCCCAGCGGCGCTCCGGGTCCGGCGCGTACAGCGCGTACTGGAACGCGTCGTCGACGAAGTAGAACGACACCTCGTACCGGAAGTCGACCAGCGGCTGCACCAGCACGCCCGCCCAGGACAGCCCCGCCAGCTCCGGGCGCCCCACCACCGACAGCCCGATCGAGTCCGCGCCCTCCCGCGGCTTCACCACGTACCGGTCGACGACGGGCAGCCGGTCCGCGTCCGCCGGCCGGTCGACCGTCGGGATGACCGGGAACCCGGCCGCCGTCAGCTCCGTCAGGTACCCCTTGCCGGCCATGTCGCCGCGCCCCGTCAGCGGGTTGTAGACCCGGACGCCACCGGCCAGCGCCCGCCGCCGGAACTCCTCGTACTGCTCCCGGTAGAGCAGCACCGGCCCGCTGTTGCGCACCACCACCGCGTCGAACCCGCCCATCAGCGCGGCCGCGTCGCACGGGTGGCACAGCGCCAGGTCGAACTCCGCGCGCAGCCGCGAGGTCAGGAAGACGTCCTCGTCCCCGTACCGGCGGCCGCGCGCCGGATAGGCGAGATCGGTGACGAACAGGACGGCGGCGCGGTCATCGCCCACGGTCTCTCCCAGCTTCCCGGAAACCCGGCACCCGGGCGGGCGCGGTCCGCCAGCGTACCCAGCGCCGTCCGCCCCGCCCAGTCCCGTCCGCCCCGCCCAGCCGAGGCCGCGCGGGAGCAGCAAGTGCCCGGGAATGGAGCAGCAAGTGCCCGGGAATTCGGAATGGGCGTTCCGCTCGCTGTGCGAGGTGCCCGCGAATGATTTCGCCGAGCTGCCGGGGGAGTCCGGGGGAGAACAACGAGTGCCCCATTCCCGGGATCGTCCGGAATCGTGCGTGCGGGATTTCTCCGGCGAGGGCGCGGCCGTGCGGGAGCGGGCGCAGGGGGTCCGCGGTGCCGTGGAGGACCAGGGTCGGGGCCTCGATCGCGGACAGCGGGGCCAGGCGGTCCTCGGTCATGCGGCGGCCGGCCGCGTCGTGGTTGAGGGCCGCGCCGGGGTCGCCGGGCAGGTCGAAGGACGCCTGCACGAAGCGGCGGGCGGCCGGTTCGTCGAACGGGAGGACCTCGCCGTTGAGGACGCGCCAGGTCTCCAGGTGCGCCGCGACGTACTCCTCGCGCGTCCGCTGCGGGAGGGTGGCGCGGTGGGCGAGGTGGGTCAGGAAGCGTGCCGCGGGCGGCGGCAGGTCGCCCGGGTCGGGGGCCTGCCCGGCCATGGCGCGCGCCCAGGCCGGGCCCGGACTGTGGCCCATCGGGCCGGTCATCAGCGCGGTCAGGGTCCGTACCCGGGTGGGGCGGTGCACGGCCAGCCACTGGCCGATCGCGCCGCCCAGGGACGCTCCGACCACGTGCGCGGCGGCCACCCCGTGGCCGTCGAGCACCGCCGCCGCGTCGGCCGCCAGGTCCGCCAGGGCGTAGGGGTGGGCGGCGAAGTCCACGCAGCTCGACCGGCCGGTGTCCCGGTGGTCGTAGCGGATGACCTGGTGGCCCCCGGCGACCAGCGTGTCCACGAGCTCGTCCGGCCAGCCGATGCCCGGTGCGGCGGTGCCCATCACCAGCAGCACCGCCGGGTCGGCCGGGGCGCCGGTCCGCTCGCTCCACAGTCGCAACCCGCCGGATTCGACAATTAATTCAACGCGTGCAGTCATGGCCGCCAAAATAGCGAATTGCCGACCGATTTTCCATCGTCCCGGAAGGCGTGAATCACCGTCAATTCCCTGGTATAATGGTGAATTGTTCGCGGAGCTCCGGCATCGGGGCGGGCCCGGCGGAAGTGTCGTCACCGGTGGGGGCTAGCATCCCGGCATGTCGGACGATCACGGTTACACCTGCTCCTGCTGCGGCGGGCACCACGCAGCGGCCCCCATGAACTACTCGGCGGCGGCCCCCTACGTGTGGGGCCCGGCCTTCGAGGGGGACGCGGACAGCATGCTCTCCAGCGACCAGTGCATCATCAGGGGCCAGCACTTCTTCGTGAAGGGGCTGATCGAGATCCCGGTGCTCGACAGCACGGAGGTCTTCTCCTGGGGCGTCTGGGTCTCCCTCAGCCGGGACAACTTCGCCCGCGCGCTCGAACGCTGGGAGACCCCGGGGCGGGAGGACGAGCCGCCGTACTTCGGCTGGCTCTGCACCGAGCTGCCGATCTACTCGCCCGGCACCGTGGACCTCAGGACGCGCGTGCACACCCGCCCGGTCGGCAAGCGCCCCTACGTCGAGCTGGAGCCCACCGACCACCCGCTCGCCGTCGAGCAGCGCACCGGCATCACACGCGAACGGGTGCGGGAGATCGCGGCGGCGGTGCGCCGGCTGCCATGACGGCGGTGCGCGAACTGCGATGACGGCGGGGTGTCAGAGGTCGGCCGGGCGGTGGTCGGCGGTGAAGGCGGTCGCGTTCCAGGTGCCGCCGAGGGACGGGGCGAGGGAGGCGGCGGCCAGGGTGCGGAAGGCGGGCGGGGGGAAGGTGGCCGCGCCGGCGGGGAGGGCGCCGAGGAGGGGGGCGCCGGCCGCGGTGGGGAGGTCGGTGAGGTTGCAGCGGGTGGCGAGGTCGGGGGCGGTGGGCCAGCTGCCGATCACCACGCCGCGCAGCGGGAGGCCGCGGTGGCGCAGGGCCTCGGCGGTCAGCGCGGTCGCGTTGAGGGTGCCCAGTCCGGCGGTGGCGACCAGCAGGAACTCGACGGGCAGGCCGAGGTCGCGGCAGGCGGCCGCCATGTCGGCGAGGGTCCGGCCCCGCTCGTCGTAGCGGACCAGCAGCCCGCCCGCGCCCTCGACCAGCACCGTCGGGTGCTCGGCGGCGAGGTCGGCGGCGGCCTTGGCGACGTCCTCGGGCGCGAGCGTCGGCAGCCCGGCCCGGCGGGCGGCCGTGTCGGGGGCCAGCGGCTCCGGGTAGCGGGCCAGTTCGACCGGCCGCACCAGCGGTCCCGCCAGCCGCGCCACCTCGGCCACGTCCCCGGGTTCGTCCGCCCGCAGCCCGGTCTGACCGGGCTTCAGCACCGCCACCGGCGCGGTGCACAGCGCCGCGAGGGCCGCGGTGGTGACGGTCTTGCCGACCTCGGTGCCGGTGCCGGTGACGAACAGGACGGTCATGGTGCTTCCCCGGGATGCTGGACGGTGGTGGCGGGCGAGGGCGGGACGGTGGTGACGGGCGAGGGCCGGACGGGGCCGGCTCAGCGGCGGGTCGCCGTGGTGGAGGCGTTGGCGGCTGCGGTGGAGGCGTCGGCCGCCGCGGCGACCGCCCGGCCGATCGCGGCCACCTCCTCGTCGGTGCTGATGTACGGCGGCATGGTGTAGATCAGATCGCGGAACGGCCGCAGCCAGACGCCCTGTTCGGTCGCGGCGGCGGTCGCGGCGGCCAGGTCGACCGGCGCGTCCAGCTGCACGACGCCGATCGCGCCGAGCACCCGGACGTCCGCGACGCCGGGCCGGCCGGCGCACGGGGCGAGCGCGGTGTGCAGGGCCGACTCGATCCGCTTGACCTCGGTGCGCCAGTCCTGCCGCAGCAGCAGGTCGATCGAGGCGTTGGCGACGGCGGCGGCCAGCGGGTTGCCCATGAAGGTCGGGCCGTGTGCCAGCACCGGGACCTCGCCGCGCGAGATGCCCTCGGCGATCCGGCCGGTGCACAGCGTCGCGGCCATGGTGAGGTACCCGCCGGTGAGCGCCTTGCCGAGGCACATCACGTCCGGGGAGACGCCCGCGTGGTCGGCGGCGAAGAGTTCGCCGGTGCGGCCGAAGCCGGTGGCGATCTCGTCGAAGACCAGCAGGACGTCGTGCCGGTCGCACAACTCGCGCAGTGCGGTCAGATAATCAGGCGTGTGAAAGCGCATTCCGCCTGCGCCCTGGACCACCGGTTCGACGATCACGGCGGCCAGTTCGCCCGCGTGACGCTCGATCAGGTCGGCCAGCTGTGCGACGTACTCCGGGTCGGCGGGCGCGTCGTACCCGGCGGGCGGCTCGGCGGCGAACAGCTGGCGCGGCAGCACCCCGCCCCACAGGTGGTGCATCCCGCCCTCGGGGTCGCACACCGACATGGGGTGGAAGGTGTCGCCGTGGTAGCCGCCGCGCCAGGTCAGCACTCGGCGCTTCGCCGGCCGCCCCACCGACTGCCAGTACTGCAGGCACATCTTGAGCGCGACCTCGACCGCCACCGAACCGGAGTCGGCGAGGAACACATGCTGCAGCGGCTCCGGCGTCAACTCCACCAGCCGGGCCGCCAGTTCGACGGCCGGACGGTGCGTCAGGCCGCCGAACATGATGTGGCTCATCGAGTCGAGCTGGCCGCGCACGGCGGCGTCCAGCTCGGGGTGCCGGTAACCGTGGACCGCCGCCCACCAGGAGGACATCCCGTCGATCAACTCCCGGTGCCCGCCGACCGGTTCGGCCAGCCGCAGGCGCACGCCCGCGGCCGACTCCACCAGCAGCGGCCGCACCGTGCCCGGCATCGGACCGTACGGGTGCCAGACGTGCGCCCGGTCCAGGTCCAGCAGTTGACCGGTGGAGAGGTCGGTCGGGCGGTGGGCGGTGGAGAGGCCGGCCGAGTGGTGGGCGGTGTCCATCGGTTCCATCAGGCGTTCGGGGCCAGCTCGGTGCCCGCGCCGCGCCGGCGGACCCGCACCAGGTCGGTGCGCGCCTCGTCGGCCGAGTCCGTCCTCGGATCCGTCCCCGGGACCGTCACCGGCTCCGCCGACGCCTCCGCGTCGACCGCAGCCGCCTCCGCAGCCGCCTCCGCCGCCGGGGCCCCGGCGTGGCCGCCGCACGGGCCGCAGCCGCCGCCGGTGCCGCAGGCGTCCGCGCCGTCCTCGGCGTGGCCGCCGCAGGACGAGGCCGCCGCGGAGCCGCAGCCGCCGCCCGCGTGGGCGCGGTGGCGGGGGAGCGTGGTCTGCTCGGCGCCCTCGACCTCGAAGCCGGCGTCCTTGATCATGTCGAGGTCGGCCTGCCCGGCCTGGCCCTCGCTGGTCAGGTAGTCGCCCAGGAAGATCGAGTTGGCGATGTGCAGGCCGAGCGGCTGCATCGAGCGCAGGTGCACCTCGCGGCCGCCGGCGATCCGCACCTCGATGTCGGGGCAGACGAACCGGACCATCGCCAGGATGCGCAGGCAGCGCTGCGGGGTGAGGTTCCACTCCTCCGCCAGTGGGGTGCCCTCGAACGGGATCAGGAAGTTCACCGGCACCGAGTCCGGGTCCAGCTCGCGCAGCGCGAACACCACGTCGACCAGGTCCGCGTCGCTCTCGCCCATGCCCGCGATCAGGCCCGAGCAGGCCGACAGGCCCGCGCCGTGCGCCTTGGTCACGGTGTCCACCCGGTCCGCGTAGGTGTGAGTGGTGGTGATCTCGCCGTAGGTCGACTCGGAGGTGTTCAGGTTGTGGTTGTACGCGTCTGCGCCGGCCGCCTTCAGGCGCTCCGCCTGGTTGTCGGAGAGCAGGCCCAGGCAGGCGCACACCTCCACGCTCTCGTCCGCGTCCTTGATCGCCGCGATGGTGTCCGCGACCCGGTCGATGTCCCGGTCCGTCGGACCGCGCCCGCTCGCCACCAGGCAGACCCGCTTGGCGCCGCCGGCGACACCCGCGGCCGCGGCCTCGGCGGCCTGATCCGGCTTCAGCCAGGTGTACTTGAGGATCTCCGCCTTCGAACCGAGGCGCTGCGAGCAGTACGAGCAGTCCTCCGGGCACAGCCCGCTCTTCAGGTTCACCAGGTAGTTGAGCTTCACCCGGCGGCCGAACCACTGGCGGCGGACCCGGCCCGCGGCCGCGACCACGTCCAGCAATTGGTCGTCGGTGGTGGCCAGTACGGCCAGCGCCTCCTCGCGGGTGGGCAGTTCCCGGCGAAGGCCCTTGTCGGTGAGGATGTCGAGGAGGTCCATGGCCCCGATCCTGCCCGGGCGGCCTCGATGTTCGCCAGAGGCAACACACCAGAAGATCGCCAGCGGAGTGTGCGGGTTGTCACAAGTTACTGTCTGACCTGCGGTTTTCCGGACCCGCGGAACGCAGCACGGGCCCGTGCCGGGCGGAGACATTCCTCACACACCGTAGCGACGGCCTCACGACGCGCCGCCCCGGAAGCCCTCCCGCGCCGCCCCGGTCGACGGTCGCGCCGCCCCGGACGTCCGCCCGCGCCCCGCTACCCGAGTCCCGCCACCCACCCGCGGCCACCGGGTCCGACCGGGACGGATCGCCACCTCCGTCACGGCTCGCGGAAGGCCCGGCGAACAGCTCGACCACGGGAAGCGGCGGGGCGCAAGAACGGTCTGGGCGGTGGAATGCATTGTGCCGAGAGGTCCGACTCCAGATGATCTTGTGACTTGAGCTTCTGCAAGGTTGACCTGCGGAATTGCGCGCGCGCAATTGGCGGGCGTGGATTGTTGTCGCCGAAAAAGGCGGAGAGGAACTCGTCCGAGAGGGCGGGAGGCGGGTTGTATTACCTCGGAAATCCAGGCGCTTCCCGGCCTCGGGAGTGCCGTTTCCACGGGGAGGTGTGTGCGGCGAGAGTGGCCTCTGAAGTGCAACGTTGCACCGGTGTGGCAGGGCGGTCCCATCGGACGAGTGCCGCGAAGCTTCGGAAGTAGTGGGGGTGGCGCTGCTTGTGCGTAGTAGCGCTAGTGGTGCTTCGTGGAGAGGAATTTGACGCACCGTCACAGGCCGAAATATTCTGCGGACGCGAGACGGGCCGCCCCTGGCAGGGGGCGGCCCGTGTGTCCTCGCGTCTTCTGATTGGCGACCCGAAAGGACTGCTTCATCATGGCACAGCGCCAGAAGCCGTCAGGCAACGAGCCCCCCGGATACGACCGCCCGGTGACTTGGCGGGATCTGACGGTCTACGGGCACGGCGTGCTCACCACCGCCACTCTGCATCTCCAGACCGGCTGGCCGACCAGCACTGCCACGGCTGTCGGTATGACCGGCCCCGTGCTCTGGGAGTTGCTGCGCCGTCGTCGCTGATCCACCGTCTCAGGTGGGGCGGGGCCGGTGCCCGTAGCGGTGGGCGACGGCGTGAAAGGCGGCCTTGGGCTCCCAGTCGAGGTCCGGGTAGGTGGTGCCCCGGCGGTTCTCCAGGAGCTTGACGATGCCGAGGCTGGCCCGGTCGAGGTCGTCCCGGGGGTCGCCGTCCGGGCGGTGCGGATAGCCGGGCAGGGCGAACAGGAAGACGAAGGCGCTGTCCACCCCCTCGGTGTCGAAGATCTCCAACAGCTCGTCCAGGTAGGCGGCTTGGCCGGCCTCGTCACGTTCGTGCACCTCGCGCAGCCGCACCGGGGCTTTCGTCACCGGGTCGTGCTCGACCACCTCCAGTACCCGTCCGCCGCGGTCGCCCGCCCCCCGGTAGGCGGCCGTCCCGAAGCCGGTGATGGCGAGCGGCTTCGGGCCCCGGGCCAGGGTGCGGACCGCCTCCCGGAAACGGTCGGCGACCTCGGCGGAGCGGATCAGTTCGAAGGTGGTGAAGTCGAAGGGTGTCCAGTCGACCTGCTCGAACTGGATGGCCGCGTAGGTGAGGCGTCCCCCGAACCGCTCGCGGATGGCGGCCGCCGCCCCGGCGAGGAACTCGTTGACGCGGCGGCCGAGTTCGCGCAGCGCCCCAGCCCGTTGCGCGGGCTCTCCCACGAGCAGCGCCACCCGTTCCTCCGGGCTGTCGCCGGGTAGGAACCCCCGGTTCATCACGCTCAGCTCGACCCCGGCGACGAACACCACCTCCGCCCCGCGCCGCCGGATCCGCTCGGCCCGCTCGGCGCAGTCGCGGAGCAGGGCGAGGATCCGCTCCGGCTCCAGCTCCAAGGGGTAGGGCGAGAACCAGACCTCCAGGCCGAGGTCCGCCGCGATGCCCGCGGCCAGCTCCAGCCGCTCCGGGTCGCCACCGATGAGCTGGACCGCGTCGCAGTGCAGGTCGTCCCGGACGATCGCCAGTTCGCGCCGGACCACCGCCGGGTCCAGCGGTCCGCGGGAGGCCCGGCCGTCCACGACGAAGCCGGTGTCGTAGGTCATTCCCCTTGCGCGCACGGCGAGTTCCTTCCTCGGTGGGTGGCCCGGGGCTCGGGCCACCCACCGAGGCTGGCAGGAAAATATGCGTGTGCGCAAGTTTGCTGATAAGAAACTTTGCTGACTCGCAGCTTTGTTGGGGCGGGCTGCGGTGTGGAAGGGTGGGCGCGTGACGACACCACCACCCCCGCCGTCGCCGGGGCTGCGGGAGCGGAAGAAGCAGGCCACCCGGGTCGCGCTCCGCGAGGCCGCACTGCGCCTGGCCGTGGAGCACGGCCCCGACGCGGTCCGGGTGGAGGAGATCGCGGAGGCTGCCGGCGTCTCCCCGCGCACCTGGAACAACTACTTCGCCAGCCGCGAGCAGGCCATCGTCGCCGCCGTCACCGCCGACCGGGAGACCCGGGTCGCGGCGGCCGTCGCCGCCCGCCCCGCCGGCACGCGCCTGGCCGAGGCCGTCACCGAGGCGGTGGTCGAGCAGTACACCGGCGCCGACGACGCGCCCGAACGGTCCGCTCTGCTGCTGATCGCCGCCAGCGGCGCGCTGTGCGACGCCTACCTCGACGCCGCCACCGCCATCGAGCCCCCGCTCGCCGCAGTGCTCGCCGAACGCCTGCCCGGAACCGGGGAGTTGACCCTCCGCGTGCTCGCGGCGGGCGTCGCCGCAGCGGTCCGGATCGCCCTGGCGGACTGGCTCCGCCCGGCCGGTGAACCCACCACGACCGGCGGCCTGCTGGTCCCCGCCGGCGCCCTGCCCGACCGCCTCCGGGCGGCCCTCGCCCCCCTCGCCCCCGCCTTCGACGCCGCCGAGCACGCCGCCCGTCCGTGACGCCCGCCGCCGGGCGGGGAACGCCCCGTGCGGGCAACGGCGGCCGCCCCGCAGCAGTCCGGCGGGGCGTCACTGCGGGGTGCAGTCGGCAGGTGCCGCGAGTTCGGCCGGGCTCGTGAGCGGGCGGACGGAACTGTCGGCGAGCGCGTCGAGTCGCCTGCCGTCGTCGCCGAGCGGGTGGCTGAACCGGATCGGACCGTCGGTCGGCGAGGCCGGGCCGGAGGGCCGGTTCGGTGCGGTCGGGCCGGAGCGCAGGACGAACGAGGTGCTGCCCGGGAGGACGTGGCGGTTCCGGTCCGGGTGGATTCGCCCGCCCCGGACGCCGGAGAGGGAGACGGTGAAGTCGGCGCAGTAGGCGTTCCCCTCGCGTCGGCAGGCCCCGTTGGCCGCCCGGACGCCGGTGACCTCCGGCGCGACGTACGGCGGCGGGGGTGACGGCGGGGGCGGGGGAGGCGGCGCCGGGGCTGCGGCAGGGCGGGCGGTCGCGGTGCGGCTCGGGGGACGGGAGGGCGTCGGCGTGCGGGGTGTCGGGGTGGCCGCAGGGGAGGGGCGTCTCCGTCCGTCTCCGTCTCCGTCGCGGGCGGGTCCGCCGGGGTCGGTCGGGCCGCCGGGGCGTGCCTCGTGAGCGTGCATCCGCTCGGTGGGGCGGCCGCCACGAGGAGCGCCGGGCCGGCGAGGGCACGACGTGCGACGATCGCCGCGCGCCTCGGGCGTCCCGGGGGCGGGCGGGGCAGACGCACGGGGTGGGGCGCGGGTGGGCTGTCCTTGCACGTCCGACCCGACGACAGGACAGTACGATCAACTGCTTAGAATTTGCGCCATGACCATCGAGGAGGACCCACCCGCAGGCGACCCGCGCCCGCCGACCGGTCACCGGGTCGTCGGCGAGCGGCGGCGGCAGGTGGCGATGTGGGGAGTGGTCGCGGCCCTGGCCGCCGGCGGGGTCTGGGCGGTCTCCACCCCGCACCGCAACGACGGCGCGTCCGGCGCCACCCCCAGCGGCAGCGGGACGGTTGCGGCGGCGGTTCCGGGCCAGCCCGTGGCGCCCCTGACGGAGTCTCAGTCCTTCACCGCCGAACGGTACTTCTCCGCCCAGCGCGCCTACGAGTTCGACACCTACCGGGCCCGCCGCACCGCCGCCCGGGACGGTGCGGACTGCCTCGCCGTGCAGGCCGACAAGACCGGCGACCTCCTGGAGGAACTCGGCTGCCAGGGCTGGCTGGCCGTCGCGCTCACCCGCACCGACCAGCCCGTGATCACCAGCGTCACGGTCTTCCGGTTCGCCGACGCGGCCGCCGCCGCGAAGGCCGTGCAGACCGTCCGGGACCGCGCCGCCGGCTTCGAATTCACCTACCCGGACGGGCTGTTGGCCCCCGCCGCGAACCTCAGGCCGATGGCCGCGACCCGGGTCGAACTGGTCGGCCACTACCTGACCCTCACCGTCTCCCGGTACGCCGACCAGCGGGTCGGCGACGCCGCGGACGAGGTCCTCGTGGCCAGCAGCCACTGCGCCTCCGCGCTGGCCGGCCAGCCGTTCATGTGGATGTAGCACCGATGTAGTACCAAGGCGCTCCGGGCGCCGTCACGCGCCCCCCGGCCCGGCCGTCCCGCGCAGCCAGGCCCGCGCGGCCAGCGCCAGCACCGCCGCGAGGGCGAACACCGCCGCGGCGCCGCGGGGCAGTGCGAGACCGCCCAGGACGGTCCCCGCGCCGATGCCCAGGTAGATCGCCGAGGCGTTCAGCGAGACCAGCAACGGCCCCTGCTCCGGCGCCGCCGCCAGCAGACGGTGCTGCTGGGGCGGCGTCTGGCACCAGCTGCTCGCGCCCCACCCGAGCACCGCCACCATCGCCACCATCGTCGCCGGCGCCACCGCCGTCAGGCCGGACGGCACCGTCCGGCCGGCCGGCGCGGCCAGGGCGGCCAGGACGGCCAGGACGGCGAACACCGCCGCCATCACCCCGTACCCGGCCGCCAGGACCCGCACCGGCCCGACCAGGTCGGTCCACCGCCCGGCCAGCGCGTTGCCCGCCACCGCGCCCAGCCCGTAGACCACCAGCGCCGCCACCGCGCCCGCCCCGCCGCCGACACCGACCGCCGCCAGCACCGGCACGCTGTACGCGTACGGGACGTAGCAGGCCGCCATCCCGAGCAGCGTCAGCGGCAGCACCCGCGACACCCCGGGGCGGCGCAGCGCCGCCAGCCGCACCCGCAGCGGGACGGGCGGTCCGCCCGGCAGCCGGGGCAGGGCCACGGCCACGGCCAGGGCCCCGAGCGCCGCGAGCGCCGCCACCGCACCGAGCGCGGACCGCCAGCCGAGCCCCACCGCGGCCACCCGGCCGAGCGGCACGCCGAGCGCGGTGGCGGCCGTCAGCCCGCCGATCACCAGCGCGAGGGCGCGTCCGCGCAGTGCGGCGGGCACCAGAGCGGCGGCCGCCGCCCCCGCGCCGGGCGTGAACGCGGCCGCCCCGAGCGCGGCCAGCAGCCGGGCGGCGAGCAGCGCCGGGTAGGTCGGGGCGAGCGCCGTCAACGCGTTGGCGACCGCCAGCACCAGCAGCGCCGCCACCAGCAGCGCACGCCGGGGCACCCGGGCGGTGGCGACGGCCAGCAGCGGCGAGGCGAGCGCGTACCCCGCCGCGAACAGGCTCACGGACTGGCCCGCCGCGGCGGTCGACACGTGCAGCGACGCGGCCACAGCGGGCAGGAACCCCGCCGTCACGAAGGCGTCGGTGCCGACGGCGAAGGTCCCGAGCGCGAGGACGGTGGCGGAGCGCAACCCGCGATCGGCGGTGGCGGTGGCGGCAGGCAGGGTGCGGGCCATGGCGGGTGTCCTCCGGACCGGTCGGCCCCCTATTCGGGATGAATTGTGTCCCGAATAGGGGGATGGAAGGAGCCGCCGGGCAGGGCGGCGATCGGCTGGCTGGCTGGCTGGCTGGAAGGGGAGCGGGACGGGGAAGGCGGAGCGGGGAGGGGCGCAGTGGGACGCGGGCGGAGTGGCGCCGAGTGGCCCTGCCCGGGCGGGAGTTGACGTGTGGTCAGGCGGTGCCGGCGAGGCGGGCGTGGGCGGTGCGGAGGCGGGTGACGGAGGCGGCCGGGGTGGCGGCGGCGAGGTCGGCGACGGTCTGGCGGGAGAGTTCGTGCCGCCAGGCGAGTTCGGCCCGGCGCATCGCGGCGGCGATGCCGCAGGGGCGGGCGAACTCGCGGGGGGAGGCGCCCTCGGCGGACGCGCCCCGCTGCCGGATCTCGGCGCAGGCGAACAGCGGGTCGGGGCCCTCGACGGCCGTCACCACGTCCATCATGGTGATCCGCGCCGGGTCCCGGGCCAGCCGGACGCCCCCGCGCGGGCCGGAGACGGAGGTCAACAGCCCGGCCCGGACCAGCCGTTGCAGCACCTTGTTGAGGTACGTCGGCGACAGTTCGAACAGGGCCGCCAGCCGCGCCGAGGGGACCGGCTCCGCCCCGCCCACCCAGACCAGGGTGAGACAGCAGTGCAGGCCCCACTCGACGCCTTCGCTCGTCCGCATATTCCGGATGTTAGCTATCCGGAACCCTGCGGCGCCACCCCCTTCCGTGCCGGCCCCTTCCGCGCCGTCCCCGTCCTCACGCCGACGGTCCGGTGCGCCGCTCGTGCCGCTCGTGCCGTTCACGCCGTTCATGCCGTTCATGCCGTTCGTGCCGCGCCCGCGCGAGTTGGTGGGCGGTGCGCAGCAGGTCCAGGGTCGCGGCCGCCGTCCGCCCGCCCGGGTTCACCACGGCCAGCCAGCCCGCGCCGCCGTACACGGGGTGCGCGAGCACGGTGTCCTCCGCGTCCGGGGCCGTCCCGGCGGCGGCCGTCTCGCGCGGGGCGTGGCCGGTCCACCGGGCGAACTCCTCCTTCCCGGCGGCGACGTTGACCCGGAAGGCGCCCGGCCGGTCCAGCCGGGAGGACGTGTCGCCGGGGTAGTCCTTGGTCACGATGGTGGCGAAGGGCTGGGCGGCGGTCGGGGCGCCGTCGGGCGCGTAGGAGAAGAAGACGTCGCCCCAGGCGATCTCGGGCGTACCGTCGCCGGGGGCGGGCCGGACGGTCAGGACGCCGTCCAGGCCGGCCACGAAGTCGATGATCTCGTCGATGGTCATGTGCTCCAGCGTGGCATTCACCTGCTTGTGGAGACTTCGGGGCCGAAACAGCAGGATGGCGGCATGCCAGGTCTCAAAACCACCGGAATGCGCACCGCCGACGTGGCCCGCCGCGCCGGGTGCTCCGTCCAGCAGGTGCGCAACCTCGAACGGGACGGGGTGCTGCCGCCCGTGCCGCGCACCGCCACCGGCTACCGGACGTACGGGGAGGTGCACCTGCAGTCCGCCCTGGCCTACCGGGCGCTGGCCGCCGGGGTGGGGCCGGTCGAGGGCAAGGAGATCGTCCGGGCCTTCCACCGCGACCCCGTCCCGCAAGCCCTGGCCCGGTTCGATGCGGTGCACGCCCGGCTCGACGCGGAACGCGCGGAACTGCGGCGGGCCGCCGAGGCCGCCCGCGCGATCTCCGGCGAGCCGATCGACGACGTGCGGGCTGCGGACGCGATGGGGGTCTCCGAACTCGCCGCCGCCCTCGGCGTGCGCCCGTCGACCCTGCGGCACTGGCACGCGGAGTCCCTGGTCGTCCCCGACCGCGAGCCCGGGCGCGGAGCGCGGCGCTACACGCCCGCCCAGGTGCGCGACGCCCGGATCGTCCACCAACTGCGCCTGGCCGGCTACCGGATCGCGCCCCTGCGGGCCCTCCTGCCGCACCTGCGCGGCGCCCGCCGCCCGGCGGAGGTCGACGCGGCACTCACCGCCCGGGACGCCGACCTCACCGCACGCTCCAGAGCCCTGCTGGAGGCCGCCGCCGCGCTCGCCACCCTGCTCACGCTGCGCGAGCGGACCGACCGACCCGATTGACCCGGACCCGATCGACCCGGACGGACGGACGGACGGGCGGACGGGCCGGCCAGGGCCTCGGCGCCGCCTCAGCCGTCGAGCTGTTCGCGGACCCGCCGGGACGGGGAGAACACGTACAGGTCGAGGATCGGCGGGACGTCGGCCAGGCCCGGGCCGCCCGCGTCGATCCAGGCGGTGATGTCGGCGGCGGCGTCGCGGTCGTTGACCAGGCCGAGCCAGAGCGGGCGGCCGCCCGCCCGGCGGCCCTCGGCGGAGGGCTGGACGACCATCACGTTGCCGTGCTCGCAGGCGTCCAGGCAAGGGACGGGGCGCACGGTGGCGCGGTCGGCGAGCGCGGTGCGCAGGTCGGCGAGCTGGGCGGCGTGGTCGATGCCGGGGATCTTCGCGGTGCCGCAGCAGCAGCCCCGACAGACCGTCACCGTGCAGCGCGCGGCCGCGCCCTGGGCCGGAACGGCCGCCGCCTCCCGGCGGGTGCGCCGGCTCACCGCCCGGCCCCGGGGGTCGTCCCGGCCCCGGGGGTCGTCCCGGCCCCGGGGGTCGTCCCGGCCCCGGGGGTCGTCCCGGCCCCGGGAGTCGTCCCGACTCCGTCGCGTCGCGTCGCCGCTCCGGTCCTCACGTGGTGCGCTCCTGTCCGCGCGGCTCCCCGCCGCGCCGCTGGTCCGGCCGATGTGCTGTCAGGGTGCAACGGTGCCATGCCGGTCGGCCCCGTCTGCACTCCGGGTCCCGTTCGCACTCCGGGCCCCGTCCGTGTCCCGGGCCCCGCCCGGAACCCGGTTCCGGCCCCGGGGGAGTGCGGCGCGCCGCCAGGCGGACTCGCGCAGCAGCCGCAGGCCGTTCAGCCAGACCAGCACGGTCGAGCCCTCGTGGCCGAGCACGCCGAGCGGCAGCGGCAGGGTGCCGAACAGGTCCCAGGCCGTCAGGGCGGCGACGAACGCGGCCGCGACCGCCAGGTTCTGCACCACCAGCCGGCGGGCCCGGAGGGCCAGCGCGACCACGGCGGGCAGCGCGGCCAGCTCGTCGCGGACGACCACCGCGTCGGCGGTCTCCACCGTCAGGTCCGAACCGGCCCGGCCCATCGCCGCGCCCGCGTGCGCGGCGGCCAGCGCCGGGGCGTCGTTGACGCCGTCGCCGACCATCAGCACCGCCCGCCCGGACGCCGCCAACTCCCGGACGGCCGCGACCTTGTCCTGCGGCAGCAGCCCGGCGCGGACGTCGGTGACCCCGGCCTCGGCGGCGACCCGCGCGGCGGCCCCCGGGTTGTCGCCGGTGAGCAGCACGGGCTCGGCGCCGGTCAGTTCGCGCAGCGCGGCGACGGCCCCGGCGGCGTCCGGCCGCAGCCGGTCGGTGAACTCCAGCACCCCCGCCGCGACCCCGTCGACCGCCACCAGCACGGCCGTCCGGCCGTCCCGCTCGGCGGCCCGGACCAACTCGACAGCGGCCGCGCCCAAGTGCATCGCCCCGGTGCCCATCGCCCCGGCGTCCACCGTCCCGGTCGGGGAGGTGATGCCGACGGCCCGGCCGGCGACGGTGGCGCGGACGCCGGTGCCCGGGGTGGCGGTGAAGCCGGTGGCCGGGGCGAGCGGGAGGGCGCGTTCGCGGGCGGCGCGCAGCACGGCGCGGGCCAGCGGGTGTTCGCTGGGGCGCTCGGCGGCCGCGGCCAGGGCGAGCAGCTGGTCCGGCGTCAGCCCGGAGCCGGGCAGCGGGTGGACGGCGGCCAGACGGGGCGTGCCCTCGGTGAGGGTGCCGGTCTTGTCGAGTGCGACGATCCCGGTGCGGCCCAGCCGCTCCAGCGCCGCCGCGGACTTCACCAGCACGCCGTGCCGTCCGGCGTTGGCGATCGCCGACAGCAGCGGCGGCATGGTGGCCAGCACCAGTGCGCACGGTGAGGCCACGATCAGGAAGGTCATCGCCCGCAGCAGCGCGTCGGTGAACGCCGAGCCGAAGGCCAGCGGGACGGCGAACACCGCGAGCGCGGCCGTGACCATGTCGAGCGAGTAGCGCTGCTCGACCTTCTCGATGAACAGCTGGGTGGGGGCCTTGGTCTCCGAGGCCTCCGCGACCATCGCCACGATCCGGGCGATCACCGACCCGGCGGCGTCCCGCTCCACCCGCACGCGCAGCGCGCCGGTGCCGTTCAGGGTGCCCGCGAACACCTCGTCCCCGGCGGTCTTCGGGACGGGCAGCGGCTCGCCGGTGATGGTGGCCTGGTCGACCTCGCTCACGCCGTCGAGCACCCGCCCGTCCGCGCCGATCCGTTCGCCGGGCCGCACCAGGACGGTGTCGCCGACCGCCAACTCCTCGACCGGGACGGCCTGTTCGGTGCCGTCGGGGAGCAGTCGGGCGGCGCCGGCGGGCGCCAGGTCGAGCAGGCCGCGCACCGAGTCGGCGGTGCGGGCGGTGGCGGGCGCCTCCAGCGCGCCGGAGACCGCGAAGATCACGATCAGCAGCGCCCCGTCCAGCACCTGGCCGACGGCGGCCGCGCCGAGCCCGGCGGCCACCATCAGCAGGTCGACGTCCAGGGTCCGCCCGCGCAGCGCCCGCAGCCCGGCCAGGGCGGGCTCCCAGCCGCCGGCCGCGTAGGCGCAGGCGTACAGCGGGCCCCAGAGCCAGGCCGGGGCGCCGGTCAGGTGCAGCGGCAGGGCGAGCGCGAAGGCCAGCAGCGCGACGGCGGCCCAGCGGGCCTCGGGCAGGGCGAGCAGCCGGGTGCGGCGGCGCGGCGCGATGGCGGCGGCCCGGGTCGCCACCACGCTCCAGGCCCTGGCCACGCCCTCCCGGCTGCTGATCCTCTCCCGGCTGCGCGAGGGCCCCTGCCCGGCCACCGAACTCGCCCGCGCCGCCGGGCTGGAGCAGTCCGCCTGCTCGCACCAGCTGCGCCTGCTGCGCAACCTCGGCCTGGTGGTCGGCCGCCGCAACGGCCGCTCGGTGGTCTACGAGCTGTACGACAACCACGTCGCCGCGCTGCTCGACCAGGCCGTCTACCACACCGAGCACCTCCGCCTGGGTCTCAGCGACGCCGCCGGGCCCGACGAGGAGGGCGCGGCGGGCGCGGCGGGCGCGGCGGACCTCGTCGGGCCCTGACGGGCGGGCGGGTCAGAACCAGTCCGGGTCGGTCTCGGCGGCCGTCCGGTCCAGGGCGTCGAGCAGGTCGAACTGCGGTCCGGTGCGCGGGAGTTCGACCCGGAAGAAGTAGCGGGCGGCCTGTCGCTTGCCCTGGTGGAACGGGGTGTCGGCGCTGCCCAGCGCGAGGTACTGCTCCAGCCAGACCCAGGCCAGCACCACGTGGCCGACCGCTTCCAGGTAGACCGAGGCGTTCGGCAGCGCGACGTCCGGGTCGCCCGCGGCCCACAGCGCGGCGGTGGTCCGGCCGATCCGGGCCGCGGCGGCGTCCAGCGCGTCCGCGAAGCCGCCGGCCTCCGAGGCGGTGCCGAGTGCGCGGGCCCGGGCGGTGGTGGCGGCGAACGCGGCCAGCAGGGCGCGCAGGCCCGCGCCGCCGTCCTGGACGGCCTTGCGGCCGAGCAGGTCGAGGGCCTGGATGCCGTGGGTGCCCTCGTGGATCGCGTTCAGCCGGTTGTCCCGGTAGAACTGCTCGACCGGGTAGTCCCGGGTGTAGCCGTACCCGCCGTGCACCTGGATCGCCAGGTCGTTCGCGGCCAGGCACCACTGCGCGGGCCAGCTCTTGGCGATCGGCGTCAGCACCTCCAGCAGCCGCCCCGCCGCCTCCCGGCCGGCCGGCTCCGGCGCGGTGCGCTGCTCGTCGATCAGTCGGCTGCAGTACAGGCTGAGCGCCAACGCGCCCTCCACGTAAGCCTTCTGGGCCAGCAGCATCCGCCGCACGTCCGGGTGCTCGACGATCGGCACCTGCGGCGCGGCGGCGTCCCGGCCGGTGAACGGGCGGCCCTGCGGGCGGGAGCGGGCGTAGTCCAGGGCGTGCAGGTAGCCGGTGTAGCCGAGTGCGGTCGCGCCCAGGCCGACGCCTGTCCGGGCCTCGTTCATCATGTGGAACATGCAGGCCAGACCGCGGTGCAGCTCGCCCACCAACTCGCCCACCGCGCCCGGTCCGCCGTCCGGCAGGTGCCGGCCCTCGCCGAAGTTCAGCACGGTGTTGACCGTCCCCCGGTAGCCCATCTTGTGGTTCAGGCCCGCGAGCACCACGTCGTTCCGCGCGCCGAGCGAACCGTCCGGCGCCACCAGGTACTTCGGCACCGCGAACAGCGACAGGCCCTTGACCCCGGCGGGCGCGCCCGGGGTGCGGGCCAGCACCAGGTGGACGATGTTCTCGCCCAACTCGTGGTCCCCGCCCGAGATCCACATCTTGGTGCCGAACAGCCGGTAGCGGCCGTCCGGTTGCGGCTCGGCCCTGGTCCGGACATCCGCCAGCGAGGAGCCCGCCTGCGGCTCGGAGAGGCACATGGTGCCGTGGAACCGGCCCGCCGCGAGCGGGCGGACGAAACGCTCCCGCTGGTCCGGAGTACCGTACACCGACAGCAGGTTGGCATTGGCGACAGTCAGGAACGGGTACGCGGCGGTGCCGACGTTCGCGGCCTGGAACCAGGCCATGCAGGCGTTCGCCACCAGCACCGGCAGCTGCTGGCCGCCCAGGTCGTGGTCCATCGCCGCCGATGTCAGGCCGGAGTCCGCGAACACCTCGAGCGCGGCCGCGACTTCGGGCACCAGGTGCACCCGCTCGCCGTCGAAGCGCGGCTCCTGCTCGTCCGCCAGCCGGTTGTGCGGGGCGAAGTGCCGCTCCGCGATCTCCTGCGCCAGGTCCAGCACGGCGTCGAAGGTCTCCCGGTCGTGCGCGGCGAACCGCTCCCGGGCGGTCAGTGCACCGGCGTCCAGCCAGTCGTGCAGCAGGAAGTCCAGGTCACGGCGGGACAGCAGCAGCGAGGTCATGGGGACGCACCGTTCGGACGAGGGGGACCGGGGAGACCGGGGGAACCGTCGGCCGGATACTACGGCCGGACGCTACGGCCCGGTAGCCTCCCGCGGGCGGACCGGCGCGATCCGGCTCCGCAGCAGGCAGAACTCGTTGCCCTCCGGGTCCTGCAGCACGTGCCAGGGCTCCGCGCCGCTCTGCCCGACGTCCACCGGGCGGGCGCCCAGGGCGAGCAGCCGCTCCAGCTCGGCGTCCGCGTCCCGGTCGGTCGGGTTGACGTCCAGGTGCAGGCGCAGCTTCACCGGGCGCGGGTCGGCGGACGGGCCGAGCACCAGCGTCGGCTGCGGGCCGCCGAAGCCCGCGCCGGGCGGACCGATCTCGATGCTGCCGTCCGGCTCCCGGCCGAGCTCGACGTAGCCGAGCACCTCCGACCAGAACGCGGCCAGCCGCTCCGGGTCGACGCAGTCCAGGACCAACTCGCTGATGCGGCACGCTATGAGGGGGAGTGTACGCCGCCCGGGCCGGGCCGACCGGGAGACCGGCAGGTCGGGGGCCGGGGGCCGAGGGCCCGGGGGAGGCTGCCGGAGCGGAGGCCGGGGGGTGCGCTACGCTGCGCGGCGGCCGGTCGAGGACCGGGAGGAGCGGGGGAACGCGTGCTGGGGGAACTGCGGGGCGGTCACCGGGTGCACTTCGTGCTGGCCTGGGGGCTGTGCGGGATCGATCTGCTGGGCCTGGCGGTGGCGCTGTGGACGCCCCTGCCGCTCTGGCTGTGGGCGGTGCCGGTGGTGGCGACCTTCCCGGTGTTCGGGTGGGCGGTGGTCCGCAGCCTGCGGGTGCCGCTGCTGCGCCGGGGCGGCGGCTGGGACGTGCTGGCCTACCTGCGGCTGCTGCCGCGCGGGCTGCTGGCCGCGTACGTCGGCACGCTCCTGCTGGTCGGGCTCGGCGCCGCCACCGGTGGCGGCGCCCAGGACGCCCGGTCGGACCAGGACGGCTACTCCTACCTGCGGCGCGACCCGGCGTACCACTCCGGGCAGAGCGTGCGGGTGGCGATCGACCGGGCCCGGTACGACCGGATGCGCGGCGCGCAGCAGCGCCTGTTCCTGGCCGGTTCGGCGCTGTTCTGCACGGCGGGCAGCTTCCTGGTGCTGACCTCGGCGACGGCGGCCGCAGCCCGGGAGCGGTCGGCCAGGAAGCCGCTGCGCAAGAAGAGTTGACGTTGCGTCAGCTCGGGAGCGGCCGGGCGATGAGTCCCTCCGGCGCGGCCGGGTCGGCGCTGTTCTGTACGGTAGGAGGCCTGCCGGTGCCGACCTCGGGGGCGACCGACCGGGATCGGTCGACCAAGAGCCTGCGAAACAAGACGAATTGACGTTGCGTCAGCCCAGGTGCGGCCAGGCGATCAGCCGCTCCAGGGCGGCCGGGTCGCCGCCCGTGCGCAGGTCGTCGGCCGGGCGGCGGCGGTGCAGGGCGAGCAGCAACTCGCCCGCCGTACCGGAGAGTTCCAGCGCACCGGCCGGGAGTCCGCCGGTGCCGACGGAGAGTCGATGCGGTCCGTCGGGGCCCAACTCGGCCTGCCAGCAAGGTCCTTCGACGGCACGGAGCCGGACGGTGAGCGGCGGGTGCGGCCACGGCCCGGCGGTGCCCCAGGACAGGGCCAGGAACTCGTCGACGCCGTCCACCGCCACCACCTCCGGCACCGGCAGCGGGGACCCCGCGGCCTGCTGGGCATCATGGGCGTGCACAGCGGCCTCCTGCACCTGGTGACGGGCGACCGCACCGACGGTGCCGGCCAACTCCGTCCCCGGCCACCACGTCCAACAGGGCGCCGCCGGCCCGGCCTCGTCCAGGGCCTTCACCAGCCCGACGGTGACCTCCTCGGCCCGGTCCAGCGCGGCGGCGGGCGACAGTGCACCATCCGGCTCGGGCGTGGCAGGAGTGAATCCCTCGCCCGCCACCACTGCCGCCGTCCAGAACCGCTGCACCGTGGTGACGTGCTCCAGCAGTTCCGACAACACCCAATCGGGACACGCCGGAACCCGGACCCGCAGGTCGGGAGCTTCGGCCACGGCGGCACGCAGGGCGGCCGAGCGCTCCTCGACCAGGCGCAACAGTTCGGAAAAGGCAGGGGTGCAGACCATGCCGCCTGCCTATCACGCGTCCCGGGCAATCCCGGCCAAAGCCACACCTCGGGACACCACCGAGAAAAGTATGCAGATGACCTGATGTCAGAATTCCGCGACAGGGCCCCGTCCAAGACTTCCCCGGTACGGCCCTGAGTGTGCGGGGTTACGGCGAAGGGACAGGCAACTCGGAGAGACCGGGCTTGTAGGACAGCGAAGTCGGCGTGGGCTCGTCGCCACGCCATCACCTCCCTGCTGACACGGCGAAGCCCTCGGCGCCGGAAGGCAGCGAGGGCTTCGAACTCAGGCTTTTGCGAAAAAAGTTCAGACCTCGCCGAACTCGCCGGAGGCCGCAGCGACGGCGAACGCCGCCCACGCCTCGTTCGAGAACCGCAACTGCGGGCCGTACGGGTCCTTCGAGTCCCGGACCGCGATCATGGCGGCAGTCGTCGTAGCGATCTCGATGCACTCTCCGCCGTTGCCGCCGCTGTAGCTCGACTTACGCCATTCAAGCGTGTCCTTCTGCTTCATGCTCGTGCTCCTCTCCGCATGTTCGATGAGAGTCAGCGACGCCTCTGGGGAAAGGGCGTCAGAAGCCGTTGTCTTTCCGAGAGTGGCGGGTGCGTTTCCCCTGGTGAGGCATAGGGTGGGCGCCTCAGCGGCAGAGACGAGGTGTCGTGTTGTCTCTGCGGTGGAGGTGTCGGGATGCCGTCTGTGGTGGGGCTGTTGGAGGAGCGAGAGCGTGCGGCTCGGCAGCGGGTGGAAGCTCTTCAGGCCGAGCTGCGCGAGGCGGAAGCCGTGTGGGAGCGGTTCGTGATCGCCCGGGAGACGGTCGGACTGGTCCTGGCTGAGGCGCGCGGAGGCGATGAGGTTCCGCCGGTCGTGGTGGCAGTCGATCGGCCGGTGCGGACCGCTGCAGCCGTGCCGGGTTCGGTCGTGCCTGTGTGGAGGGACGGCCTCGATGCCGGGGTGCTGGCGCCGGACTACCGCCGACT